>WRHF01000240.1 GCA_009783415.1 Clostridiales bacterium | reverse complement strand
GCCATGACGGGCTGCCAGGAAACCATAGTCCCCTCCGAAGATCTTGCAAAGCTCATCCTGGGCCTGGGGGTCAAGCCGGAACACCTTCTGGAACTGGAGGCAAAGCCGCAGCTGGTTGACGAAAACGCCGGCCGCCTTAAAAAAGAAATGGAGTACCGGGGGCTTTCGGTGGTGATCTTTAAACGCGAGTGCCTTGAGGCGTTCAGGAAGAGGAAGAAGAATTAAGTGCCTCCCTGCTGGCGCTGACGAAGCCATATTGTCAGCATATATTATGCCTGGACTTGACGAAAAAAATATCAAAGTACTGCTTGGTCTCGCGAATGTTCTGAAAAAGCAGGCGGGGAAATAGTGTATTGACACTTTTCAAGTTTTAGGAGATGAGGTATACTTAAGACAGGAGTATAGGCATGCCAACCGTGAAGGCATATTATGATGGTAATATCTTTTTCCCGATTGAAGCCTTGAATATCTCAAGGGGCAAAGTGGTCAGTCTTACCATTGATGAAGAAGAAACTCCAAGTCCCGAAATAGCCCGAAAACTTGCACAGCTCGCATTTATCAACGGAAATCTGGAAAAACTCAATGAGACGGAACCGCTTCCTTCGGAATTTGACAAAATCCTAGCCCAACGAGTCAACTTTGCAAAGGTGTTGGATTTGTGACCGTTTTTGTCCTTGATTCAAATATCTTATCGTTTTATCTTCGTCAAAATCCACAGGTTATCAAAAGTGTTAGAGATACATTTAATGCCAGTAATGAGGTATTAATTAGTCCTATCGCCTATTATGAAGTCAAACGAGGACTTCTGGCTGTTAAGGCAGAAAAGCGGCTTATGGAATTTGCAGCTCTTTCTAAAGTCTTGGGCGTGGGGCAACTTGATAATTCCCTCTTAGATTCTGCCGCAGATATTTACTGTGAACTAAAGGAGAAAAAACTCACTATCGAAGATGCAGATATCCTTACGGCAGCCTTTTGTAAAAACCATGGCTTCACCTTGGTTACCCACAACGTCAGGCATTTTGAAGCTATTTCCGGCCTAAGTTATTGTGATTGGGTGTCGTTATGATGAAAACTACCAACAGCAAATTGCCGGTTATGAGCGATGAGCGAATAATGGAGCTGAAAAATTTTAAAACCAAAGATTACAGCGATTGCCCGGAACAGACACCGGCGCAATTACAGGAATTCAAACCCAAATACCCGGATGCGCATCTCTACAAACCCATAAAACAGGTTGTGCAACTGCGCCTTGATGCGGATATACTTGAATGGCTAAAAAGTGAAGGGCCCGGCTACCAAACCAGAGCCAACGCTATTCTCAGACAGGCCATGTTGCAGGCTGATTGAAACGTTATCCTGTGCCCTTTAACATATTTCTCCAATCCCTCCGGCTGTGCAAAAACCTTATTATGCTTACTTTTTTTTCATCCTCATTGACGGTGTAAAGCATTATGTAGTTTTTTACCATCACAAATTTCAGTCCCTTGCCCGCTAAATACTCATCCGATACAAACGGATACATATTAGGGGTATTTTCGAGTATCTCCTCATATTTTTCGATTTCGTCCAATAGCTTATTTGCCGCCGCCGGAGCTTTTAGTACATTGGCTATGTACCTGGCGGCAGATAAAATATCTTCTTCGGCTATATCCGTAATATCCAAAGAATACGTCATTGTTTGATTTTTGCCCGTATGTTTTTTATTGATTCCTTCATCGGCTTAACTTTTCCCAGCTCAACCTGGTTCAATCCTTCCTCGGCCAAAGAATATAGCTGCAATTTTCCCAGCAGTAATTCGTATGTTTCTATACTCATTACGGCAAGATCCCCGGTTCCATTCCTGGTTATAAAAACCGGCTCCGGGTATTCGTGGCATAATTCGGAAATTTCGTTATAGTTATTTCTTAGGTCGGCGCTGGGCCTGATTATAGGCATAAAACCCTCCTGAAACAATATATCAATATTATATCATTATTTTTATATGACGTCAAGCTTTACGGCCATACCGGCAAATTGAAACTTATTGTGATTTAGGTAATACTATAACCACTATGAAATGCGATGTTATTTTAGCCGGTGTGGGCGGCCAGGGGGTGTTGTCCGTTGCCGCGGTTATCGCCTGGGCTGCGGTTGAAGAGGGGCTTGCGGTACGCCAGTCGGAAGTACACGGCATGGCCCAGCGGGGCGGCGCGGTATTGGCCCATCTGCGCATAGCCGATAAATCCATAACCTGCGACCTGGTTCCCCGGGGCGGCGCGGATCTTATCCTTGCGATGGAGCCGCTGGAAAGCCTGCGTTACGCGGCGTGGCTTTCAGGTGGCGGGGCCCTGGTTACAGCCGCAGAGCCGTTTGTCAACATTCCCGATTACCCGGAGCTGGGGGGAATCCTCAGCGCCATTAAAACTTTTCCCCTGTACCGGATCGTGGAAGCCGCAGCCCTTGCCAAAGAGGCGGGCTTTGCCAAATCTGTAAACATGGTCATGGTGGGGGCAGCTTCCGCCTTCCC
>WRHF01000239.1 GCA_009783415.1 Clostridiales bacterium | reverse complement strand
ATCATTCATCATTTTTCATTTTAATTTAGCCAAATAATACCTGCAAAGAATAATGAAAAATGATGAATGATAAGTGATAAATTATGAATTAACAAGCTTTCTTCTGTTAAGTTGTTGACATTGAGGCAAGCAGGGGGTCCCGGATCAAGTCCGGGATGACGTTAGGACTGATTTTATTGAGATTTAGGACATGGTATAGGTTGATTTCGCAGCCTGAGCGCCTATTGATAAGGGAGTCTGGTTATGCTTATTCCCCCACTGATCAAAGATTTAACTCTTATGCTCCTGGTTGCCGGGGTGATGACTCTGCTTTGCAAAAAGCTGCGTCAGCCGGTTGTTTTGGGCTATATCCTGGCAGGAATTATTACCGGGCCTCATTTCCATTTTTTTCCAGATGTTATTGATATTCACAGTATCGAGACCTGGGGCGAGATCGGGATCATTATCCTGATGTTCTCTTTAGGACTGGAATTTAACCTGCATAAGCTGGCCTCGGTGGGGGGTACCGCTATTATTACCGCCATCACCACCATGGGTGCCATGATCTTAATTGGCACAGGAGTGGGCCAGCTTTTGGGCTGGACTATGCTGAACAGCATTTTTCTGGGCTGTATGCTTTCCATGTCTTCCACCACCATTATTATCAAAGCCTTTAATGACCTGGATTTGCGAAAAAAAAGGTTTACGGAAATTGTTTTCGGGGCTTTGATCATTGAGGATATCGCCGGGATTTTTATAATGGTGGCCCTATCCACCATCTTTGTCAGCCAGGGCATTTCCGGGGGAGAGCTCAGCATCACTTTGGTGAAAATGGTTCTTTACCTGGCCTTATGGCTGATCGTAGGTATCTATTTAATTCCTTCGGTGCTGAAAAAAACCCTCAAGCTGATGAATGACGAAACCCTGCTGGTGGTTTCCCTCGGGATGTGCTTCGGCATGGCGCTGCTCGCAGGTTACCTGGGATTTTCCACCGCTTTAGGGGCTTTTCTGGCCGGCTCTTTACTGGCGGGTACCATTCATGCGGAAAGAGTGGAACATCTTAATAAACCGGTCAAGGATCTATTCGGAGCGGTATTTTTTATCTCGGTGGGAATGCTGGTACAATTCGATATCATAGTCCAATATGCCCTGCCTATACTTATACTGACTTTAGTTACTATCTTGGGACAATCTCTTTTTTCCACCATTGGGGTCACTCTTTCCGGACAATCTTTAAAGACAGCAGTTTTTTGCGGCTGCTCTTTGGTGCAAATCGGCGAATTTTCTTTCATCATTGCCACCCTGGGGAAAAATATGGGGGTAACGGGAGATTTTCTTTATCCCATTATTGTGGCAGTTTCCGTTATCACGATTTTTACCACACCTTTCGTCATGAAGGCTGCCCCTAAGGTATATAATTTGCTGAGCAAAATCCTTCCGGCCAAGCTAACGGCCTATCTGAACCGGCACAGCGCCGAAGACCAGCAAGAGCGGGAGCAGGACAGCGATTGGCGGGCCTTTATCAAGACTTATTTTTCCCATCTTGGCATCGACCTGGTAATTATCGCCGGAACTATCTCTGTGGGTATTTTTACCCTGTGGCCTTTTTTGCAGCAGCATTTCCAACCTCTGCTTGCCTCAATTATGACAGAAGCGGCGATTATTTTGGTTATGGCCCCATTCCTCCGCCAATTGCTCTTTCGCAGAAACGAGAACATACTATCCTTAGCCCTTAAAAGTAAATCCAATCGCCTGCCTCTTTTCGCCTTGCTGATTTTGCGCCTGGCTTTGCTGATCCTGGCGGTTATGATCCCGATCCGGGTGATTTTCGATTTTCCAACGGTTTATTTGCTGCTGGCAGCTTTGGTGATCGTGGTTGTAATCACCCGCTCCGACTGGCTGATCTCTCCCTATCTTTCCATAGAGGCCCGTTTTTTGGCCAACTTTAACGAACGCCAGCTGGAAGAACGCCGGGGCATCCTCCACGACAGCCGCTGGCTGGATCAAAATGTTTATGTCAGCAGTTTTATCTGCGCCCCTGATATGCCGGGGATCAATCAAAGACTTTCGGAGCTGCGTTGGACCAACCGGATCAAGGTTATTAAAATTATCCGCAAAAACCATCACATCAATATTCCGGAAGGAAAAGAACGCCTGCATCCGGGAGATTTGGTTTTTTTGATCGCAAGCGAGAAGCAGCTGGATATGATGCAGAACATGCTGACGGTAGAACTGCGCAAAGACCCGGAGAAGGGCTATTGTACCATGCACGATTTTATTACCCACCAGGAGCAATATCCCGAAGCGGATCAATTGCTTTCCTATGCTCTTTATGTGGAAAAAGATTCGCTCTTAATCGGGCAAAAAATCCGCGATTCCGGGATCAAAAGTGATTGGGGCTGCCTTTTACTGGGCCTGGAGCGGCAGCTTTACCCAATGGTTTTCCCGGATATCAATATGCGGATCCAAGCCAATGATTTGATTTGGCTGATCGGCTCGCAAAAGATGACCGGGCATATCGTTAAGGCCGACCTTGTGTAAGGCAGTTAGGAGTTAGGAGTTAGGAACTAAGCTCTCAAATTCGAACAAAAAAAGTCACAAAATATACCTCATCTCTTGATTGACCTGCAAGGATGTAGATTCAAAATGGTGCATGAAAT
>WRHF01000238.1 GCA_009783415.1 Clostridiales bacterium | reverse complement strand
ACCTTACAAGGCGCCAGCTCTATCGATGACAGCTCGAAATGGAGGACGCCCTGGTTCTGGCATAATCAACCCGATAATTTCGGCCTGCCGGCAACCGCCGACGCTACTTTGGGGGTTCCTTATCCTCCTTTAGCAATAGAGTCCGCAACTATTGTTGCTCACAATCAGATCGACATCGTCTTTAACCGTGAGGTCAGAAGCGTTCAGAGTGTGGCGGATGCCTCAAACTGGGCGATTTATATCGACGACAGGCAACTGACAGGCATTAGTGAAGCCAATGGTTATAACTGGAAAAGCATTCGTTTACAGACGAACTGTAATGTCAATTTCCTAACAGGCGCCGTAACCAATTCTGCCAACCGTTTGGACAACGGCAAACCATATGGCCGTTATTTCACCGGATTCAGCCAAAGAGATATTGAGGAACGCAAAATGTCCGCCGGCGGTTGGATATATAATTTTCAGCAGCCGGGCGAAAACGCTCTTGATTTCGGTCAATTTATCAGCCTGCAGAAAGCTATGGATGTTTATGGAGCGGGAGCAAGAAACGCCAAAATTGAGGTGGCATATATAGGAACAGACGATGCTTGCGACTGGGACGGCAATATACTGGCCAAAAATCTGAAGCACGGGATAGATAAATTCGAGCCTTGGATCGGTCACGCTTATAGAAGCCCGCTTACAGGGGTTTATATTTATCTGGATACGGCTGTTCAGAATAGATATGACGCCAAGACCGTCGCCATAGCCGCTGCCATGCACTACGAGGCGCATCTGCAGAATAATGCAAGTATAACCTACCCCAAGAGCGCCGGGGGCGATGATTTCCCGGCTTCTGCTAATCAAGCTTGGAATGTGCCTGTATTTTATGATAGAGTCGGCCAAAGGATCGCAGACGGGGCAGTAGCAGATAATGGGGGAATGCTGATCGCCGCCGGATCCAACCTCGGCAACCATCCGGGAATGCAGCCGCAAAGCGGCGCACTTAGAGGTAGCAGCATAGGTGATAGCTATCGGATTGAAGGCTGGGGCATCAGTGTTTTGAACAGCACTGTTTTTCAGACAGAGGACGTTCTGGTTATGAGGGACTATAATCTTTGCCGGCACAGAAACGAAAGCCTGATCATGCACGAGGCCGGTCACGGTATAGACAGCTATGCCCCTGCCTATGCCCAAAATATCTATAATGATATCTCCGCCGCCCATGCAACCGCTACCAATGCTCTAAATGGCGCCAGATGGCGTGATGTGGACAATGTTAGCGCTTACTGCGGCGCCAGAGGCGAGTATGCATCAACCCTTTGTGCCGTCTATGCGGGTATTATGCGTGAGCAGATGATGGGCATCAATGACGGTACCTGGACGCCTATCAATACGAGGTCTGAATTGTATCGTTATGACCCCTATGGATTTGAAGTATTTAAGAGGATCTTCTACACCGGTGAGCTTTATCTTTGGTATGAAAACAAAATCGGTGACCCGGCTTACCGGGTAATGCCCGGGGATTGGGAGATCTTAAGAGATACCTATCCGGAGTTCAGCCACTGGCAGAGCGAGAATGACCTGATCCAGTGGGGCTATTCCATCCCCCAAACAGCACGCCGCAATCCCTATATGGAAGCACGCAACGGTCTTCCCGGCAGATCCCAGCTTAACAATGCTGTCAGATGGGTATCATGGAATGTCCCGGATATCTGGGCGCCGGAACCGTACAAGGCGCCGTCTAATCCCCTTTACCCTAACAATAAATATGACTTTGCCGGCAGTTCGCCCTATTTTTCGATCCCGGATCCGGCTGATCCGGACGGATTACAACCTTTAAAGAACCAGGTACATCCCTTCGCCCGACCGGGCGGTGTTCCGAAACCGAAAAGACCCGCCGAACTGGAAGCCCTTGCCAAGCCGTTACAGGGGATAATAACCGATAACTATGCTCAGATCCTATCACGTCCTGTTCTGGTGCAATTCGGTTTTGAGAATTATGATGGCAAGATAACCCGGGACAATGCACAAACCAGCTTTGAGCTGCAAGTAAATGGTAAATATACCCATTTCTATTTATGGGAATTCAAGGAAACTGCACCGGGTGTTGCTACAGTAACAGTACGCTTGGATTGGCCGCTGGAGGAAGGTGATATAGTTGCAGTCAGCCAGCCCAATCCTCTTATTGGTTTATTGGGTGACATTGACGGTGATGGCTTGATCACCCCTGAAGATGCAATGACATTGCTGCAAATGTATGTAGACCTGATTCCCTGGACTTCCAGGGCTTTGCTCCTAGGCGATATCAACGGTGACGGTATAGTTGATCCTATTGATGCTGCCTTGATCCTGCGCCTGGTTGTGGGAGGCTAACTTTGGATGATCAGTTAGGAGTTAGGAGTTAGGAGTTAGGAGTTTTGGAAAGAAAAAGCAAAGCTTTTTCTTGTTTATTAAAATAAAAGCTTTTTAAAATCAATAAAACGCGGAGCGTTTTTACAACAACTCCTAACTCCTACACCAGATAAACTGGAAAAGCAATAAAAACAAATTGGACACGGATTTACACAGATTAAAACGGATTAGCACGGATTTTTTTTATTATAAACGTGAATTTCCCTAAAACCGGTAAACGCTCATAATAAAATAATCTTTATTGCTAATTAATTAATACCTTGA
>WRHF01000237.1 GCA_009783415.1 Clostridiales bacterium | reverse complement strand
TCGGAGGTTTACTAAATTCAGAATCATCTTGTTCATTCACTAATATCATACCTCCACTACTTTGCGGTTCGAAAAAAGAAAGAGCATGTTTTGTGGATGGATGTTACTCTCATAGTATTTTCTGTTTTTTACATTCTGAATTCTGACTCCTGACTACTGGCACGACGGTCGAAGACCGCCCTATGCAATACAACCTTAAAGAAGTTTCCGTCTCTGTCGTCATGAAAATCAATATGAGGATACTTTGTTATTGCCCTGATAATGCCGGATCCGAAGCCGCGATAGGGAATCAAGTGGTAGGCAAAAGAGGCAAGCGAAGAGTTTCTGGTGTTGGAGTTGCCTAATTTAATGTTTTCTACGGTCAAATTATTCGGCAAGTGCCCCGGACTGATTATCTCTACCCTGTCCCGGAAAACAAATGCCCGTACGGGTGCGGAAACAAAATAATCCCGATGGATCAGGGCATTTGCGACAATTTCTTCGATCGATTCCGGGGGGATTTCAGGTATCCCCAAACTATTAAATCCCTGATTCCCCTGGACATGATTAATATTGTTGATAATAAAATTTACTGTTTGCCTAAAAACATCTGCAAGCTTGCCGCCAATATCGCGGCTGTCGCTATAACCCGAAGTACTGATATCTGTAGAGTTAAAGACACCTGCTTTGACAATAAATGCAGGCAACTTAAACTGCGGCGTTTTTGCGAAAAGCAATGCTCCTGCCACAGTCAAAAAACCGTCTCTTAATAAATTCATATTCCCCAAAATCTTTTCCGGCGGCAATTCCTGCACATCCGGCATTTCGCCAAATCTTCGCAGGAAATAGCTGTTAAAATAGTCAAAATCCAGATCTTCTACAGTAAAACCGGATGCAGGTATTTCATCAGCGTGAAGCAGGTTGGATTTTTGAAACATCCGTTGAATTTCTTCTCTTGAAGTTGCCCGGCGCTTATCCGATCCGCTTTTTACCCAGAAAACCCCATTTTTATCCTGATACGGTTTATTGATACCGGCTGAAATATCAACTACTATTACAAGCCCATTATCAGTTTTTATATTCTCTGTTACCGGATTTATCGCCGGTTGGACATTCTGGCTGGCTGTGGCTGAGATTAGTTGGTTCACCCGGCGGATATCATCAGCTGATAGGTCGGCAATGGCGCCGTTATCATTTACGCCGATAATAATTTTACCGCCGTCACCATTGCTGAAAGCCACCATATCGGCAGCTAATGAATCAGCATTGGTAACATTTCTTTTAAACTGATGCCGGCTATCCTCACCACGGCTTATTATCTCTAATAGCCCTAAAAGGTTCATCTTTTATCACCTCGGAAAATTATATTTATTTTATTATACCGTGCAATCCGGGATAAATCAATAAAAACCTCTTTTCTATTTACGACTCTGCACCGTAAGTGACAATAGGGAGCCAAAGGCTCCCTATTGTTTTTTCATCAATTGTCAATTGTCAATTGTCACTTGTCAATTGTCAATCACCCTCCGACAACCATACGGAGAATCAGGGCGGCGTCGGTTGTATCTACTGCGCCGTCGCCGTTGACATCACCCAAAAGCAAAGCTCTGGGAGTCCAGTCAATCAAGCCTACATACATTTGCAGCAATATCATAGCGTCTTCCGGAGTGATCTCTCCATCGCCATTGATGTCGCCCGGTTTACCGATGACCAGGACACCGGGGGCGACTTGCAAGTTGATATTGACGAACTCATTAAGTTGTGTACCCAGTTGGGCTTTGATCACATTGACAGCCAAAGGAATGTCCAAAGAGGGGGCGTCACCTGCCACTTGATAGGTAACGGTGAAGACCGGGCCATCTCCTTGAACGTCTTTATTGCCGGCATAAGAGATTTTCAGAATGTCATTGCCCAAATAGACAGGATTGGCTACAAAGAAGCCGGTGCTTCCATGGCCCAAGGCAGCATCGGGAGTGACAACAGTTGGTTTATAGATGCTGCCGTCATAGGTCAGCTCCAAATCCAAGGTAGTGAAACCTGTGCTGTTGTCTTTGATGCTATAGGTAACGGTGACGGCGCCGCCGGGAGCGGCAACTGCATTTTTGACCGTCAGGGTGGGTGCGAAATCTTCCAAAGTAAGGATCATCGGAGCCAGGCCAGTCTTGAATTCCTTGTACTGCCCTTTTGTTGCTACATCCAAATGATTGCCGATACCGGTACCGGTTGCGGCAAGATTCGTAATCTTATAATCATCCGCATTTGCGTTTGCCAGATCGATCACCGTCTTTTCCGGGGTAAAAGCAAACGGAATATTCCCTGCCGGACCTGCAAAAGTCCCGCTAACAACTTCATAGGTTCTGAAAAGCTGATCCGCATTATAAAGTCTTACCGTACCTTCTTTTTCATCAAAGAAGAATTTGGCGCGTTTGGTTACTTCCAGATCAATAGCCTTTTGGATCCCGTTGGCCAGCAAATTGGTAGTTTTGAGATGACTATCATAGTTATAGTCGTCCAAATCATCGAGGGCGGAGTGGTATTGATATCTGTATACCTGGTTATTGGCATCGCTCATCGAAAAGTTGCCGCCCCTGGCTGCGGATCTCGGCCCGCAGGAATCGATCCCGAAATAAGACCACATCGCATGGTCGGAAGCGCCCCAGTTATTTATTCTCACATTGGTGATCCCGACCGGCC
>WRHF01000236.1 GCA_009783415.1 Clostridiales bacterium | reverse complement strand
GGCGGACGGCGGCTCCATTATGCGCGGCAACGACCTCTTGAACCCCAACTTTGACGTAATGGTAACGGACAGCCTTACCGGCAACATCCTCATGAAGATCTTCTCAGCCTACTCAACTGGCGGAAATTATGAAGCCACAGGTTACGGCTACGGCCCCGGCATAGGCGACGGGTACAAGCGCCTGGTGCTCATATTGTCCCGCGCTTCCGGCTCGCCGGTTGTAGCGAACGCCCTCATCTACGCGGCAAAGCTTGCGGAAGGAAACGTCCTTGGCATCGCGGGCGAAGAGTACAAAAAAGCGAATAACGCCGGTTTACAGAACGTTATTGCCTCCCTTGCGCCTGATAAATCCGCAGCGCTTGCTTCGACCGAAAAAGAGCTGGATAAAGAAGTTGTGACCGAGGAAATAGCCGGCATTGAAATTTTCGATCTTGACAACGCCGTAGCGCTGCTAAAATCCAGGGGCATCTACGCCGAGAGCGGCATGGGCTGTACCGGGCCTGTTGTGCTGGTAAATGACAAGAAACACCATGACGCCGTGGAGATTCTTAAACAAGGCGGCTTTATCGAATGATATAATCGCGAACTAAGAGATATATTACATTACATCCCGGCCATTGGCCGGGTATTTAGAGACAAGAAGAATACACCGGGGCCTTTGGCAATATGGAAAATGATATTATTTTCGAAGAATTAAAAACAGAAGAAATAAATCAATACTCAAATATGATAACCATTGTTTTTGATGAATTTGTCGGAAAAGATTATTCAAAAGAAGGGAATGATACATTTAAGGATTATATTGAACCAATTAATATATTGGAAAGGTATAAAAATGGTTTGAGTAAATTTTTTATTGCAAAATGCAATTATGAAATTATTGGCGTACTGGAAACAAGAAATTATGATCATATTTCATTATTTTTTGTGAAAAAAGAATTTCATGGACAAGGTATAGGAAAAAAACTATTTCAAATTTTTATGGAAACAATCAAAAACAATAATGATATAAAAACCATATCGGTAAATTCTTCAATTTATGCAGAGATAATCTATTCAAAATTAGGGTTCATCAAACTGGATGAAATTCAAGAAAAACGTGGGATGAAATATATACCTATGGAATATATACTGGCTCCTCATATTGACTAACAAAGGCGTCTTTTTTACACTCCTACTACCATGCGGAGGTGAATGTCGTCTGGTGGCGGCTGCGGACTTCAAATCCGTCAAAGGGGGGAAACGTCCTTGGTGAGTTCGATTCTCACACGCCTCCGCCATTTTTTTGAGATCTGAACAGTATAAAATACTGCCGTCTTTACCATCCCTTCACCATTGAATAAACTCAAAACAATGGCTGACTCCTCCGCCCGCGACAGCGGGCAGTCAAACAATTCCCCTGAAAGAGCCAAGTCCACAGAACTTGACCCTTCCTTCTCAAAAAACGAAAAGTTCATTAAGATGACCACCGCACCGGTTGAAAAGCTTGTGTTTAGTCTGGCGCTGCCAAGTATTGCCATAATGACAATTACCGCCCTTTACAACATGGCGGACACCTATTTCGTCAGCTTTCTGGGAACCAGCCAGATTGCCGCCGTGGGAATAGCTTTTCCCCTGATGGCGATTGTTCAGGCCATGGGATTTTTTTTCGGTCAGGGTTCCGGGAATTATATGGCCAGGGCTCTTGGGGCCCAGGATACCGGGAACGCTTCCCGTATGGCTGCCACAGGGCTCATAAGCGGTTTTATTTTCATGGCTTTCCTCGCGTTAATTGGACTCATTGTCCTGAATCCGCTGGTCAGCGGCCTTGGGGCGACAGAAACCATCCGGCCTCACGCGATTGAATATATCATTTTTATTCTCATTGCATCTCCCTGGATGGTAGCGGCCATGGTTTTAAATCAGCAGCTCCGTTTTCAGGGCAGCGCGGCCATAGCCATGGTGGGAATGCTCTCCGGCGCAATACTTAATATTTTTCTTGACCCGCTTTTCATCTTTGTTTTCCGCATGGGCGTCAAGGGCGCTGCCATCGCTACAATGATAAGCCAGGCTTTAAGTTTTTTTCTGCTTCTTTTTTACGGCTGTACACGCAAGGGCAATATACCCATCAGGCTTTCGCACTTCTCCCCTTCCGTAAAAAGGTATGTTGAAATGTTCCGGGGAGGTGTTCCCGCCCTTCTCCGCCAGGGGCTTGCCAGCGTTGCCACTATCATCATTAACCGCTTCGCGGGAGCTTACGGGGACGCGGCAATCGCAGCCATCTCCATCGTCAACCGGATTTGCATGTTCGCCTTTTCGGTGGTACTCGGTTTCGGCCAGGGTTTCCAGCCTGTGTGTGGCTTCAATTACGGGGCGAAACTTTACAGCCGGGTCAAAAAGGCCTTTTGGTTTTGTGTCCGGATCTGCTTCGCCGGCCTTTTGCTTCTGGCCTTGGTTATGGCTGTCTTTGCACCTAACATAATCGCCCTGTTCCGCAAAGACGATCTTGACGTTATAACCATTGGCGCACGGGGGCTCAGACTTAACTGCATAAGCCTGCCATTGATGGCTATTGTGGTAATGGTCAACATGATGACACAAACCATGGGCAAAGCTCTTGAAGCAAGTATCGTCGCCTTTTCCCGGCAGGGTCTTTTTCTTATCCCCTGTCTTTTTATCATGGGTCCCCTCCTGGGTTTATGGGGCATCC
>WRHF01000235.1 GCA_009783415.1 Clostridiales bacterium | reverse complement strand
TCGCCATAGAACAGGGCTCTGGGGGTCCAGGGGATGAGACCGACGTACATTTGCAGCAGCTCAATTGCATCCTCCGGGGTAATCAAGCCGTCGCCGGTAATGTCGCCCATAATGCCTACTACCAAAAGGCCGGGATCGATCTGCAAATCAACATCTTCAAACAGGTCGCCATAACGGCTCACGGATACTTTTTTCACATCAACCTCCAAGGGAATATCCCCGTAGGCAGCCGGACCGACCGCATAGGTGATCGTGAATACCAGATCACCGCCGAGAACCCTTGAGGGGCTGGCATAGGTAACCTTGATAATATCCTCGCCGCCGAAAGCGGGATTGACTATCAGCATGCCGCCGTCCAGCATTGTTCCTGCGGCAACAGGATTGAGAGCAACAGGTTTAAAGATGCCGCCGTTATAAGGCAACTCCAAGTCAAGGGTGGTGAAGCCAAAATCATTGTTTTCAATTCTGTAGGTTACGGCAACATTAGCGCCGGCTGGAGCGGGAACTACGGCAACATTAAAAGTAGGCTTATGGACATCCAAACCACCCATGATAAAGCTTGTGGTTTTATCCGCATTGTTCCAGGTAATCTCGGAGAAAGAAACACCGGAAATGCCGGTTTGGGTCGGCGGAGTCAAGTTGTTGGTGAAAGCACTATAGGTTCCGCTGCCGGGATCGCTTAATTGGTTGAATTCTCTTTTGGTGTTGCCCCACAAATCATTAAGGTCGCCGTTGTTTCTGTTGGCGCCCGGTTCTATCATACCCGATCTCTGTGCCATACTCATAAACACACCATGGGCTTCCTCGATCGCCGAGCGCTTATGGGTGGGCTTATCATTGATCCGGGTGATGTTTACGGACATATCATTGTGGAAGATAAGTATCCCGCCGGTATTTACATTGGCAGCGGAGCTGATACTGCCAAAAGCGCCCTGGTCATAATTATCTACCGTACCGAATTTCCTTTGCTGCAGGAGGAAGTATTGGCCGCCATAGCGGGTGCCATAGGGATGGGTAGCCGGAGCTGCCGGTTCCGGGGTGGTTATCGGGGTCTGAGCTATATAAATATCCAGGTGGGTATTCATCAGAGCTTTTTCCCCATTAGCAAGTACCCCGGGGATCACATGACCGGAGCGGACCAGATTATAAGCATCCTGATAGCCAGGGGTGGCGCCGCTGTTTTCCCCGGTTTTCCTGGCCCAGCTGCCCTGGGTCTGCAAAGACCAATAGCCCTGGCCGGTGTGAGTATTGCTGCCGGTTAGGGTACCGTAGTCATAGGTATCCTGATAGCTATAGCCGGAGTGGCCCATTTCGTGGGCGATGATGCCGGTGGTCAGCATATCGTTGGGAATATTACCGGTTCTTCTGTGATAAGCACCCTGACCAAAGAAACTGGCAATTTTGACGCCATTAGTAGCGGAAGCAGCAGGGGTACCGCTGGTTGACATACCCCAGAAGCTGGGGGAATTGCTGCCAATAGCCGACTCCCAACCGTCAATAATAAAACCGATGGCTAATTCCGCCGTAGCCAGATTACCATTTCCATCCGTATCAAAAGCCGCCAGGTTTACATGACCATCCGCACAAGCCTTAGTTATAGCTTGCTGCAATATGGTGCCCCTAGTACCGCTGTTTCTGGGGTTGGGATTTTGGCCTTCTAAAACCACTTCTATGACCCCCTGATAACCATCCAGGGGCTTAAGCACTTCGGCGGGCAAAATAACGGCATCATCCGCCAGCATCATCTCTTGAAAATAGCCATTGACTGATCTAGCAACTTCTTGTCTTAACCCGAAATTAAGGTCATATATCTGCTTACCGGTCAATTTGGGCATAAGGACAGTCGGGTTACTGGCGGAAATATAAAGATTGCTTCTATCTTCCCAAGTGACATGAACCATCAGCATTTTCCGCGTCATGAGCTCAATTGGTACCACTACAGGCGGGGTGCCGGGGACCGCAGCAAAATCTATACTGATTTCCCCGGCTAGCTCAGTGATGGGATCCAGTTCTTCTACTCTTCTTTGTTCTGCCTCTTCAATAACACTTTGGGGAATACTATGTCCTTGGGCTCTGGGCAACGGCGCTATCCCGGCAAAACCTACACCAACCAGCTCGCCGGTAGGAGCAGCGCCTTCATCTGTCCAAACAGCATAGTAAAAAGCATTTTCTTCCGGTTCAAAAATCACCAGGTTGCCATTGACATCCTCTACCCAATCGAGGTGTTCGTCACCAAAATTGGTCAGGACAATAATAGTTCCATCCGGCTGGGTAAACAGATAAGGTTCGGGGCAAGCTGTGACGGCAAAAACAGCAGATACACCTGCAAAAAGCGTTAAAGCCAGCACAAGTACCATTACCGCAATTTTAGAGGTTTTTTTCATTTTCTTATTACTCCTTTTTCTTCTTGGTACTAATGATTGAGTACCCAGATAGCGGATCGATCGTTTTTGCAAAGCAGAAATTATAAGTTCCGGGATCCGGCTTAAATTCGGTTCTCATCATCCGACAACAATACGGAGAATCATTGAGGCATCGATGGTATCAATCACCCCGTCGCCATTCATATCGCCATAGAACAGGGCTCTGGGGGTCCAGGGGATGAGACCGACGTACATTTGCAGCAGCTCAATTGCATCCTCCGGGGTAATCAAGCCGTCGCCGGTAATGTCGCCCATAATGCCTACTACC
>WRHF01000234.1 GCA_009783415.1 Clostridiales bacterium | reverse complement strand
TATTATTTGACAAATCTAATTCTGTTAATTGGTTATTGCCGCATTCAAATCTCATTATATAAGGATTGTTTGTCACATCCAATTCCCTTAGCTGATTGCCTTGACACATAAATACCCCTAGCCGGGGGTTATGAGACAAATCAAGTTCTCTCAACTGGTTATTTTCACACTGAAACGATGATAGGTTAGTGTTTAGCGATATATTTAGTTCGGTGAATTGATTGTCGCCGCAAACAAGTGTTTCCAGGTTATTGTTTTTAGATAAATCCAGTTCCCTAAGCTGATTGCTTTGGCAGCAAAGTGATCTCAGGGCAAGGTTTTTTGCAATATCCAGCTCTGTCAACCGGTTGTTCCAGCAAGTTAGATATGCCAGTGCGGGATTTTTGTCAATATCCAGTTCTGTCAGCTGGTTATCCGAACAATACAGATTTGCCACTGCAGTATTTCTTGATACATCCAGCTTTAACAAGTAATTATCTGAACAATCAAGAAACCTCAAGGCAATATTTTTTGAAACATCAAGCTCTGTCAACCGATTACCCGAGCAAAAAAGTTCTGACAGCCAAAAGGAGTTCGGCAAATCCAGTTTTATCAGTTGATTGCCATTGCAGTTCAGGGTTCTCAGCAGGTTGTTTTGCGATACATCCAATTCCATTAGTTGATTATTATAGCAGATAAAGTCTTCCAGTATTGTGTTTTTCGATATGTTTATCTTTTCCAATTGGCTGTTCACACAAGCAAGATGTGTCAATGCGGTGTTTTTTGAAAGATCCAGCTCTAATAACAAATCTTCAGAACAATCCAGCCTCGATAAGCCGGAAAACCAACCTATGCCTGTCAAATCCCGAATACCTCTTTTATTAAAAAGCAACTGTGTGAAAGAGGAAAGCATAGCTATATCATCCTCGCTTAATATATCACTTTCTCCTCTGCAACCGTCATCCCAGGAATTAAGCAGCCGCAACACTTCGCGGCGAAAAATTGCATCAGGAAATTCGCCGGCATACATACCGGGGACAGCTTTGATCCATTGGGCATATAGGGTCATTTCCTCATTTACTGCGGCTGTAAAGTCAAATGCGTCGCCACTATCCGCAAACAAATACCAATTGTCAAAAGCATAACCATCCCTTATTGGCCAATACGGCACAATCAACTTGCTTCCGGGCGCTGCTTTTATTTTAACGGGCGCAGGCTCACCGCCATTGAAGTTATATGTTATATCAAGCAAAGCATCCGGCCCCAGCAGCGACCCATAAGCACTGACAGCGCCCCAGCCGTAATGGTTGTCCTTGCCCAGGAAGCCTCCTTGCCTCGCTGTCCGGCACATAAGATCCCGCACTTGCTGCGGGCTGTATTCCGGATGGAATGATTTAATCAAAGCGGCAACCCCCGCCACATTAGGGGAAGCCATAGAAGTGCCGCTCATTTTCATATAGCCGCCGCCTGTTTTTGTCGAGTTGACGGCAGTTCCCGGTGCGGCAAGGTCAATACCCGGCCCATAGTTGGAATAACTGGAGTCAAATATCCCTCCCTCTTTCAAAGAGGAAACCGTAATTGCCTCCGGATGGGAACCAGGATACCGAAGCTGGCTGGAATTACTATTACCAGCTGCACAGACTACGGTTACTCCTTTAGCCACAGCATTGCTAAGAACCGCATCCCCAAGCTCATCCCAAGTATTACCAAGGCTCATATTAATAATATCCGCACCATTTTCTGCGGCATAGTTTATAGCACGCAATAAGGAATCCGCCGAAAAAAACTCACTATCTGCCAAAGTTAATTTTATCGCCATAATCTCAGCTTTTGGCGCCACGCCGCTGACTTCTATTCCCGCAGCAGCAACTATACCACTGACATGGGTGCCATGACCATAATAATCCTGCACGTATTCCAGCCCGATTTGATCAATTTGGGAATTATAAGAGTTTCCCCTGATCCTCCCGGCAAACTCGGGATGAGAAATGTCTATGCCACTGTCGATAACAGCCACAGTAACACCTTCCCCCTTGGACAAAACCCAAGCCCGTTCACAGTCCATCTCTAAATGATGCCACTGGGTACTGCTGTCCGGCGCAGAAGTTGTATGTATGTTATCGTAAGTATAATCAATCTCATCAAAACTGCCTATACTGTTCAAGCTTAGTTTTGGTACTATGACCCTGCCTGTCAAGCTCGCAATTGAATTGCTTAATAGGTTGCTTTGGGCTACCACTTGCTGAGGGTCGGCTGCGGCTAAGACCGCAATTCCCCAGGCATAGGATTTTAACTCCAAACCATATACCGCTGCAATCTCTTGCGCCTCTTCCCAAGAATCGGCAGGAGCCAAAACCTCACCAGGTATAAAATCATCACTTTTAAAGCTATCAGCGGCAAACATATCAAAACAAGCAGAATCAGTAAAACCATTGCTCCCGCCCCAATCCGGACTTGGCTGATTTAGCAGGTTTTCCCCCGCAGCGAACATGAATGCACCTGGCAAAGCACCAAACAGCAATGTTAATGCCAACATCAACACCAGATACCGTTTTAACAAACTCCTATACTTTCTCATAGTCACACCCCACATCCTTTATTTATCCTTTATTTATACTTTTCTCCATAAATCATCACAAACCTTCAATAATTCCGGAAATAATAACCGGCCCTCTATTATAATTATAGGCCAGCCAGAGTATAGTCAAATCGGCATCATTGATCAAGCCGTCGCCATTTAGATCACAATGGGGCTCATCCGCTTCAGAAGCTTTTTTGTTATAATTCCCCGCCCGCCATAAAGTAGT
>WRHF01000233.1 GCA_009783415.1 Clostridiales bacterium | reverse complement strand
GTAAAACCTTGAAAGGCAACAAGCATTCCTGCGGTTTTCCCGCACCACCTGACAGCAAAAATCCTCGTTGGATGAATAGAAAATGTTTTCGTTGTTGAGTATAATAGTTGGTGAAACGAGGGAGAAGTATTTTGGTCAAAATTGTTACAGACAGCACTTCAGACCTGCCTCTTGATTATGCCAGCCGCCTTTCGATCGGTATCATTCCTTTTAAAGTGAGCTTTGGCGAGCGAACTTTTATTGACGGAGCGGATCTTAATCATCAACAGTTTATTGAATATTTAAAAAAACATAAGTGCTTGCCTTCCACCACCATGGCAACTCCTGTGGATTATCAGCTTGCTTTCAGCCGCTTTTTGGAAGAATGTGATGAGGATATTATTTATCTGAGCATTTCTTCTGCTCTCAGCGGCTCTTATCAGAGCGCCCTGACCGCCCAAAAACTCATAAATGATCCCCGTCTGATAGTAGAGGATGGACAAAGCATCTCTATGGGCTTGGGGCTGAAAGCAATTGGAGCAGCCCGCTTGGCTCAAGAGGGCTGCTCCAAAGAAGAAATCCTCCGAAAAGTCAAGGGCTGGCGCCATGTTCATGCCTATATAGCGGTAAATGACTTGTCCTATTTGCACCGGGGCGGGCGGGTAAAAGCCAACGAGCGGGTGCTGGCGGGGATTTTGAATATTAAGCCTATAATCAGCATGAAGGAAAAAGGAGAGCTCTTTCTTTGGGACAAGGTCCGGGGCTTCAGGCGGTCAATGCGGATGATCGTGGATAAAGTAGAGTCTTTTGGGCTTGATTTGCGGAAGCGGACGGTGGCTATCGGCTATTCCGCCGAAGAAGAGCTGGCCCTGGAAATGAAAGCCTTGCTCTCTGAGCGGATGGATCTTGGTGAAGTAATAATTTTCAGTCCGGGATCGGCAGTATGCAGCCATCTGGGCCCGGGAGCAGTTGCTGTGTTTTTCCTGGCAGCTTCGCCGCCAGGGAGTAGGAATCCTGCAAGGATGTAGACATAAAATGATGCATGAAATAATTAGACACGGATTTTAAGGATTTTAACGGATTTTCGCTGTTGACTGAGGATATGATGAACTTAGGTACTGTTGCTTGAGGGAAAAACAAAAAATAATTAAATGCTTTTTATAATAAAAAATCTGTGCTAATCCGTTTGAATCTGCGCAAATCCGTGCCTAATTTGTTTTTAATACTTTTCCAGTTTATCTGGGGTAGGGAGTAGGTGGTTTTCTTTTTATTCTTTTTTTATTCTTTGCTGAAATATATCCTGAAGGCGCCAGATTTATTCTGCTGTATCTCGGGTCACATTATGCAGCCAGCGGTCACTTTTCAGCCGTAATAATCCGGGGATGAATTTCAGTAATTCATCGCTGACCAAGATAGCATAAATTATCAGAACAGGCCAGCCGAAAACAAAGCCGCCTAAAAAACCAAATAGCAGGCTGACCCCCCATAAAACGCCTACATCCAGGACCAGGGCAAAGCGGGTATCGCCTCCGCCCCTTAAAATGCCGATTATGCAGGTGCAGTTGGGGCCCTGCAAGAAGCTGTAAAGCGCCATCATCAGCAGCATAATATTCAAGTAATGCCTGGTATCATAAGTGAGGTCATAGAAAGAAAATATCAGCGGCCGTACCAGTATCATCAGTCCGGCTGCTATCAAGCCCAGGACAAAAGACCAGAGAGTAAGAGTGGCAGCTACATTCCGGGCTCTTTGCTCTTGACCAGCCCCGATTTCTTTGCCGATAAGTACCGCGGAAGCGTTGGCAATACCCAGCATAGCCACAGAAGATATATATTGAAGATTGCGGGCGATGGCGTTGGCTGCAACCGCTTCGCTGCTGAGACGGCCCAGAAGCAGTACTTGCAGGGAAATACCCAGACCCCAAAGAAATTCATTAAAAATGACCGGGCCGGAATAATGATAAAAATCCCGGGCTAAAATCCCGCTTTTTTGCCATAAACTACGGATACGAAAGCGCAAATGGTTATTGAAATGCCTGCCATAGATCAGGGCCATTAATGCTTCCAAAAGCCGGGCAATGAAGGTGGCAATTGCCGCTCCTACCACCTCCATCCGAGGCGCGCCCAGGTTGCCGTAGATCAGCACCCAGTTGAGAAAAATATTTAGAGCCAGGGAAATGCCATAGATATAAAAAGGAATTGCGGCTTTTTCCAGGCTGCGAAGGCAAATCAGATAAGTGACGGTGAAAGAGGAAAATATATAAGAAGATCCCACGATCCGAAGATAGGGAATGCCGCAATCTATTACTGCCGGATCCGAAGAAAAAAGCGCCATGATTTGACCCGGCCAAATAATCACAGCCAGGCTGGCAGCCAATCCCACAGCCAAAGAAAGGCGCAGAGAAAGGGCAATGGCTTTTTCGATAGGGGGCAGCTCTTTTTTGCCCCAATACTGGGCATTTAGAACACCGGCTCCGGAACCCAGGCCAAAAAAAAGCAGCAATATAATATAAAAAGGCTGATTAGCCAAGGCCACAGCAGCCAGCTGAGTTTCCCCCAGCCTGCCTACCATCAAATTATCAGTCAAGCCCACCCCGGCATTGATAATATTTTGCAGGGCAACGGGAACAGCCAAGGAGAGGAGGGAAGAGTAGAAAGCTTTATCGCGAAGAGGGATGATCATGGAACGGGACAATCAAGTTAACCAACCGCATAAAGCCTATAGTTATCTGATGATGGCCGGACATATCTGTTGTGATATGAATCAATCCACGGTGCCCGCGCTGCTGCCGTTTCTGGTGGCGCAGGGAGGGGTAGACTACGCCTCGGCCG
>WRHF01000232.1 GCA_009783415.1 Clostridiales bacterium | reverse complement strand
CGGGTTTTAATTGAGGAATTTCTTGAAGGTCAGGAAGTAAGTGTGCTGGCCTTTTGTGATGGTAAACAGATTGTGCCCCTGGTTTCCAGCCAGGATCATAAGCGAGCCTTTGATGGGGATCTTGGACCTAATACCGGCGGTATGGGCGCTTTTTCCCCGGCTGTCGGTTATACGCAGGATTTGGCCCGCCGGGTGGAACAGGAGATCCTGGCGCCTACTGTGGCGATGATGGCCCATTGGGGCCGGCCTTATAAAGGGGTGCTTTATGCCGGCTTGATGCTGACAGAAGAAGGTCCCAAAGTGCTGGAATATAATGTGCGTTTTGGTGACCCGGAAACCCAAGCTTTGCTTTTATGCCTAAAGACGGATCTATTGGAAATAATTCAGGCAGTCTTAGCCGGCCGTTTGTCGGAAATAGAAATCATATGGCGAAAGGAAGCAGCAGCTTGCGTGGTTTTGGCGGCGGAGGGCTATCCCGGCGCCTATGCCAAAAACCGGGTCATCAACGGTTTGGCCGAGGCACAAGCTTTGGGTGTGGAGATTTTTCATGCCGGAACGGCCCGAAGAGAGGGGCAGATCCTAACGGCAGGAGGCCGGGTCCTGGCTTTGGCTGCTCTGGGTGAAGACATTACCCAAGCAGCGGCAAAAGCCTACCAAGCAGCAGAATTGATTCACTTCGAAGGCTGCTTTTATCGCAAAGATATCGCTTGTAAAGCAGTGAGGAATGAGGAGTTGTTTTTTTGATATGGCATAATTATTACGCGGAGATACTGGAAATTTTAGAGGGTACATATAAAGATAGTAGGTCGGCTTTGGTTTATGGTTCGGTTTGGCAGCTTTTGGTGGCTGTTATGCTTTCTGCTCAGACTAATGACAATCAGGTGAACAAAATTACGGAGGATCTGTTTTTTCTTTATCCTGAGCCGGAGGATATTGCCGCCCTTTCTCGGGAGGAATTGGAGAGCAGGATCCGCACCTGCGGTTTATATAAAAATAAGGCCAAAAATATTTTGGCAACAGCCCGGATCGTTGCCGGGCAATATGGCTCATTAGTGCCAAAAGAGCGGGAACAGCTGCAAGCTTTGCCCGGAGTGGGGCGGAAAACTGCCAATGTGGTATTGAGTGTGGGTTATGGTTTGCCGGCTTTGGCAGTAGATACTCATGTTTTCCGGCTAGCCCATCGCCTGGGTCTCAGTCAGGGGAAAAACCCGGAAGCGGTTGAAAAAGATCTCTGCCGGATTATTCCGAAAGAAAAATGGGGCCAAGCCCATCATTGGCTGATTTGGCATGGACGTAAAATCTGCCAGGCCCAAAAGCCTAAATGCGAAATTTGCCCGCTTCTTGGCTTATGCCAAGGACGGAGGACAGAGGACGGAGGACAGAGGAAAGTGGAAAGAGGAAAGAAGTCAAAAGATAGGAGTTAGTTACCTTTTTGGTATATTTCAGCAAAGGATAACAAGAAAGTGTCCTAATCCCTAATCCCTACCCCAGATAAACTGGAAAAGCATTCAAAAACAAATTAGACACGGATTTACGCGGATTAAAAACGGATTAGCACGGATTATTTTTATTATAAAAAGTGTCTAATTATTTCATGCATCATTTTGAATCTCCATCCTTGCAGGTCAATAAAGAGATGAGGTGTATTTTGTGACTTTTTTTGTTCGAATTTGAGAGCTTAGTTCCTAACCCCTTTAAAAATAAATAAAATGACAGGAGACTTGACTATGTTTTTAGGACGCAAACGGATTTGGTTAAGCAGTATTGTTATTAGTCTGGTATTGGTTTTATGTCTGCCTCTTTTGGTTTGGGCAAGTGACAGCAAAGAGGATTTGGCCCTTGCCAGAGAATTGACCAGGGAATTTTGGCTTTATCCCTATGACGCCCGGTTGGATAGGGCTGCTGATATGCCTACATTTGTGGAAATCATGCAGGAAAAGGATAAATGGGCCTATTATTTTTCAGCGGAGGAATTAAACTCTTTTATTGCCGAGATGGAAGGATCCTCCCTGCGCTTTGGGTTTTACCTGGAGATCGATGATGGCCTGGTGACCATCCTTTCTCTGGCGCCGGGCAGCCCCGCAGCTGTTGCCGGTATTGAAGCGGGGGGGGTTATCACTCATATTGACGGCAAGGATCTCAGCAAGTTGAAAGCCGATGAAATCCTTGATCTCTTTTGGGCTCAGCCGGAAAAAGAGAAAACCTTCCGGGTAAAAACCGACACAGGTTCCAAGGACTATCCATTGATGCCTGCGGAAATAGAAGATGCAGTTATCAATGATATGATCCTGGAAGATAATATCGGCTATATTTATATTGAGGTTTTTGCTGAAAACCTGGTAGACCAGTTCAAGAAAGCCTTAGTCCGGCTTTTTGATCAGGGTATGACAGCCTTGATACTGGATCTCAGGGATTGCCCCGGGGGTTCTTTGGATGCGGTTTTGGATCTTTCCGGCTGTTTTGTGCCTGATAAAGTTCCGGCCCTGCATTTGATGAATAGGAATAGGCGCAGCTATCCTCAATACAGTAAATCTTGGCCGGAAAAAATAAAAGTACCTATCGCTGTTTTGATCAACGAAGATACTGCCAGCGCCGCGGAACTGCTGGCTGCCAATATTCAAGATAACCATGCCGCCGTTATTTTTGGCTGGCAAAGCTATGGCAAAGGGCTGGTACAGCAAATTGTGGGCCTTCCCGGCCAGGGCGGTTTTAAGCTGACTACTGATAAATACTTATCCAGTAAATATCAGGATATTGACGAACAGGGCGGGGTCCATCCTGATGTGACGGTAGCAGATACATATGACGAGAACGACTCTGAAGGCTGGGGTGCGGTAATGAGCAAGGCCCTTGCCTGGCTGAGGTTTCAAGCCGGGCGGG
>WRHF01000231.1 GCA_009783415.1 Clostridiales bacterium | reverse complement strand
AAGACGCCATGCTGCTGCTGCAAATGTATGTAGGCCTGATCCCCTGGACCCCCAGAGCCTTGCTTGTAGGTGATATCAACGGCGACGGGGTGATCGATCCCGTTGATGCCGCTATGATCCTGCGGATGGTAGTAGGCGGGTGATGGCAATTGACAATTGACAATTGACAATTGACAATTTTTGAGGGTTTTGCATCGCAAAACATTGAGGTAAAATCGGCTTAAAATCAAAAAAGTAGCTCTGACTTGGATGGTCGGAGGCTACTTTTTTGTATTTCGGTTGGCTATGATAGCAAAAAATCAAACACTACTTAACTTCTTCAAAATTTTCCTCGCCGCTGACGCCGCAAACAGGGCATTCTTCCGGCATTGTTTCGCTTTCAATAACTTCCTGACAAACAATACAAAGCCATTTTTTCATTTATCTCACTCCTTTCGTAACAGAGGCCAGAGGTCAGAAGCCAGAGGCCGGATTCAAATTCATCAAGGTTTTGCGCAGCAAAACCAACATTTATTCTCAATTCTCCATTCTCAATTCTCCATTCTCAATTCCGCCCCAAAGGTGCGCCCAAACTCTTTAGCGGCAGCCAGGTCTTTCTCCGTGGGCTTCAGCCGTACCTTAAGGCCTGGCAAAGGTAGAGTCATCCGCAAGGCTTCCAGCCTTGACATCAAGTTGGGTACGCCCTCGCCGCTCCAGGCGTAGCTGCCAAAGGCGCCTGCCGGTTTGCCTTTGTGGATTATTGGGTTTATGGCTAATGTTGCGGCATATAGCGGGGGCAGGGCGTCGCCCAGCAGGGTGGGGCTGCCCAGCAAAAAGCCGGTTGAGGCGGCTATAGCTCTTTGAGCCTGGTCCAAATCATCTATTACCAGGTCAAAAAGCCGCACCGAGCTAATGCCGCCCTCGTGCAGGCCCTCCTCTATTGCCAGGGCCAGGCTTTTGGTATAGCCGTAGGCGCTGACATAGGCGATGACTACATCTTTATCTGCCTTGGCAGGCACTTGACACCAATCACGGTACAGATCCAGATAATATTGGATATTGCTGCGCAAGACCGGGCCATGGCCATTACCGATGAAAGAAATTGGTAAATTATGGATTTTTTGCAGGGCCCGCACCAAATGAGGGTTGGCATAGGGGCCTATTATATTATCAAAATAATATTTATAAGCCGGGAGGAAATCCATTTCTTTTGGCATCAAATCATTGAAAATAGGTTCCCCGGCAAAGTGGCAGCCAAAGCTGTCGCAGGTAAAGAGCGCTTCGATCTCCGGAATATAAGTAAACATAGAATCCGGCCAGTGGAGCATAGGCACGGAAATAAAAGACAAAGTCATACCGCCTATATCAAGCGAATCTTTTTCTGTTACCGCTTGATGGGCAAAAGGCTCGTTGATTATTTCTTTGAGAAAAGTGATAGCCGTGGAACTGGCTAAAACTGTGGCATTAGGGGCTTCCCGCAGCAAACGGGCCAGGCTTCCGCTATGATCCGGCTCGGTGTGGTTAACTACAATATAATCTATTTCCGCAAGCGGGCAAACTTCTTTGATATTGGCCGCGAACTGATCATAAAACTTTTCTTTGACCGTTTCAAAAAGTACGGTTTTCCCCTCTCCTTTTACCAGGTAGGAGTTATAAGTAGTACCGTACTCCGTATACATGACAATATCAAAAAC
The DNA here is from genome assembly GCA_009783415.1 of Clostridiales bacterium. Taxonomy (GTDB): domain Bacteria; phylum Bacillota; class Dehalobacteriia; order UBA4068; family UBA4068; genus WRHF01. The sequence goes on along the minus strand of WRHF01000231.1, from coordinate 1,223 downwards.
CCGTAAATCTTTATCCAGGACACCCACATAAAAAATGTTTTCCTTTGCTTTAATAATTCCCATTTTCATTCCTCCTTATAAATATTATACCTGGCCTTTGCCGCAGGTTAAGTACAGATAGTCGCCGGGGCAACGGAATCAAATATATATGTATTATAACACTAACTAGGATGGATTCCAATTATTTTCATTATTTTTATTAGTCTGTGCTTTGTGATATAAAATGAATAGAAACAGATATTTGGGGGAATATCTATAACTCAGTAATTATAGAAAGGATGATCTGCATGAGAAAATATCAGAATTCACTCCTTGACCCTGAACAGTGTGTAGTTATCATAATAGACCATGAACCGCAGATGTATTTCGGCGTGGAATCGCTTAACCGGCGAAGCATTATGGATAATACAGCCGGCCTGATGAAAGCAGCCAAGACATTTGGGGTGCCGGTAATTCTGACTACTGTTACCGAAAGAGAATTTTCCGGCAAAACAGCTAAACATCTGACCGATTCCTACCCGGAGCTGGTTCCCATTGACCGGACCGCTATAAATTGCTGGGAGGATGAAAATCTGAAAAAAGCCGTAACCGCCACGAAACGCAATAAACTGATTCTTGCAGGGCTTTGGACTGAGGCATGTATCACTTTCCCGGCTCTTTCTATGATGGAAGACGGCTTTGAGGTCTATGTTGTGGAAGACGCCTGCGGCGGGGCCACCAGAGCGGCGCATGAAGTAGCAATGTCGCGGTTGACCCAAGCGGGCGTTATCCCGATGACCTGGCAGCAGGTCATGCTTGAGTTCCAAAGGGATTGGAGCAATAAAGAAACTTATCAGGCAGTTATAGATATTGTCAAGGAATACAGCGGGGCTTATGGCCTGGGCATAGAATATGCCGAATCAATGGTCCCGACTTTCTCCCAAAGCTGAGGCGGCTTTGGGAGTAGGGAGTAGGGGTTAGGCTCTTACTTGCGAAATTCGACGTAAAATAGCAAAATTATTGATAAAAATCATCATACACGTCATCCCGGGCTTGACCCGGGATCTCCTGCTAATTCTCAGGGGATTGTGGGTCAAGCCTGCAATGACGTATGCTATAAACCAATTACATAGGTCGAACTATTTTAGCAGGCTACTGCAGACTCCCCCCTGTCGCTGGCGCGACATCCCCCCTCGCAGGGCGAGGGGGGCAGGGGCGGGTGGAGCTAAGGAGCATGGTGTTTT
>WRHF01000230.1 GCA_009783415.1 Clostridiales bacterium | reverse complement strand
TGAGGAATAATAAAAAATTAATTCAATACTTTTTATAATAAAAAAAATCCGCGTTAATCCGTTTTTTATCCGTGAAATCCGTGTCTAATTTTTTAAATTCTTTTCCAGTTTATCTGGGGTAGGAGTTAGGAGTTAGAAACTAAGAAGGTACTGTCAATTAACCTAGTAAAACCCTATTCTTCCATAGCGTTTGAGTACACATAATTGTGAATTGTGAATTGCAAATTGCAAATCAGGGGGGTGCGAAAAGTGAATACTTTGGTTTTGTTTGACTCCTCCCGGTGTGTTGAGTTTTCGCCTCATGTTCTTCCTTCCGAACTGCCTTTTGCCCATAGTGTACTTTCATTATTTGCGCCCGATACCCCGCTGGCTGAGCAAATTTCCTTGCCTCCTGATTTGCCGGTCAATTTGACAGATGACCTGACGGCCCTCTTAAGCGAAAGCGAGCCGGCTTCTTTCTCTACCCGCTTGACCGGCCTTGTCCGGGTGGGCGGTTCGCCCCGGGATCATATTCAATTGCATGATAGCGCCGCTGTTTTTGCCCTGCACGAAGGTTATTTGACTGTAATGGATCAAAGCGGGGTCTATCTTAACGGAGAAAAAATCTCCTGCGGGGAATACCCTTTGGCTGCCGGGGATAGGATTTGGGCCGGTTCGAGCCGCTTTGTCAGGCATGAGGGCTATATTACCTGCACGGGAACGCAATATCATTCCCGGCTTAACCTTTGTACCTTTTTTCCCCAAGTCTATGAGGATTTTCCCGTTTATATGCGTTCTCCGCGGATCATCAAGCGGGAACCGGCGGAAAGTGTGGAGCTGACACCGCCCGAGCCCCGGGAGGAACGAAAAAAAGGCGAGCTTTTCAAGGTGATCATCCCGCCCTTAGTGATGGCAATGGTGACAGCAGGTGGCGGCATTTTGATGGGGCGGGGGATTTTTGTGCTGGTCAGCGCCGCTGCAATGCTGCTGAGTATGGTTTTTTCTGCTACCAGCTTCATCAGTGACAACAAAATACGAAAGGAAAAGGAAAAGGAGCGGGACGACAGCTATGACCGCTATTTACTGACGCAACGCAAACAGATTTACCGGCTATATGAGACTCAAAGAGATTCCCTGCTCTACCATAATTTATCTCCCAAAGAGATCGAGGAGAAGATCCTCTCCTATTCCAGCCGCCTCTACGAGCGCTCGGCTAATGACAGCGACTTTTTGACTCTTTCTCTGGGCTATTCCACCGTACCGGCCAGTTTCAGGCTGAAATACAATAGCCAAACCCCAGCTTGGGCAGAAGATCCTTTGGTTGAAGAAATGCGGGGACTGGGGGTAATTTATCAGAATATTCCGGATATGCCGACGGTCATTGACTTAAAGCAAGCCCATTTGGGTCTGGTAGGTGAGAAAGCCAATATTCACCGCCAACTGGCAGCTATTTTGACCCAGCTCTGCTTCTTTCAAAGCTATCACGACATCGAAATAATTCTCCTGGTAGAGGAAGAAGACCGGCCCAAGTTTGAATGGGCGCGCTGGTATCCTCACTGCCGGATCAAAAGCATTAATGTTACCGGGCTGGTGTCTGCCGAGAACCAGCGCGATCAGGTTCTGGGCAATATCGCCCAGGTACTGAAGGCCCGCCGTCAAAAGCAGGAGGAAGAGAAAAAGGACAGCCGCTATCTGCCCCATTATATTTTTATCATCGACAATCCCAAGCTGATCATCAACCACAGTATTATGGAATATTTACAGACCTCCCAAACCGTTCTGGGTTTTTCCCTCATCTACACCACCCATATCCAAGCCAATCTGCCGGAGAATATTCAAACAGTTTTTATCCTGGATGGCGGAGAACATGGCACTTTATTGCTGAATGAAGGTGTTCTCCTCAAAAGGCCGGTAATTCTGCCTGCGGTGGAGGAGATTGATTTGGAAATAATGGCCCGAAAGCTGGCGCCTATCCGTCATAGCCAGGGTATTTCCACCCAGATCCCCGAAAACGTTACCTTCTTTGGCCTTTATAATGTCAAAAGACCGGAGGAAATTCCGGTGCTGCATTTATGGGAAAAGAATGCCTGCCATAAGTCCTTGGCTGTGCCGCTGGGCCTGCGCGGTAAAGATGATCTTGTTTTCCTCAATCTCCATGAAAAAGCCCACGGCCCTCATGGTTTGGTGGCCGGTACCACCGGCTCCGGCAAATCGGAGATAGTGCAGTCTTATATCCTCTCTTTGGCGGTCAATTTCCATCCTCATGAAGTGGGCTTTTTGCTCATCGACTATAAAGGCGGCGGTATGGCTAATCTTTTTGCTGATTTGCCCCATTTGCTGGGAACGATTACCAACTTGGATGGCAGTGAGAGCATGAGGGCATTGGCATCTATCAAAAGCGAACTGGCCCGGCGCCAGCGTATTTTCAATGACAGCAATGTTAACAATATCAATCAATATAGCAAATTATTCAAGGCAAAAGAGGCTGTTTTGCCCCTGCCCCATTTATTTATAATCTCAGATGAGTTTGCCGAATTGAAAAAAGAACAACCGGAATTTATGAGTGAGCTGGTCAGTGCCGCCCGGATCGGGCGCAGCTTGGGCGTCCATCTGATTTTGGCCACTCAAAAACCTTCCGGGGTGGTGGATGATCAGATTTGGAGCAATTCCAAGTTTAAACTGGCTCTTAAAGTAGCCAATGAAACGGATAGCAACGAAGTGCTGAAAACACCTGACGCCGCCCGCATCACACAGCCGGGCCGGGCTTATCTGCAGGTGGGCAATAATGAAATTTATGAACTGTTCCAATCGGCTTTCAGCGGGGCTTCCTACAGCGAGGAAGTGGTCACAAGGGGATTTGACAGCCGGGTCTATCTGATCAACCGGCTGGGGCAGGGCGTGCTGCTCAACGAAGATCTGAGCGAAGTGGATAAAAGCCGGGAGACAAAACTAACTCAGCTGGATGTGCTGGTAAATCATCTTCGGGAATTGTATCAGGACCAAAAGGCTGTTCCGGTAGAAAAGCCGTGGCTGCCGCCGC
>WRHF01000229.1 GCA_009783415.1 Clostridiales bacterium | reverse complement strand
TGCCGGGCATAAATCCTTATACGGCCCTGCAGGGATAGGCGGACTTTATGTAGGCGAAAATATTGCTATTGAACCCCTTGTCTTCGGCGGTACGGGCAACCTCAGTGAAGAATGGCGGCAGCCCTCATTTTATCCCGATCACTTGGAAAGCGGTAGCTTAAATACTTCCGGGATTGCCGGGCTTCTTGCCGGTTTAAATTATATTAAAAATATCGGCCAAGAAGAAATATATGCCAAAACCATGTCGCTGGCAAAGAAATTTTTCTCAGAAGCAGCAAATATCAAACAGGTGAATATGTATTTGCCTGATTCTGATGCTATCAAGGTGCCGGTGGTATCGTTAAATGTTAAAGGAATTGAGCCTACATTAACTGCATTCTATCTGGATAGAGATTTTGATATCGCAGTGCGTTCCGGCATGCATTGCACACCCCTTGCGCACAAAGCAATGGATACGTTGGAAGAAGGAACCGTGCGTTTTAGTATGGGCTGGTTCAATACGGATGAAGACATAGACAAAGCGCTTATAGCATTAAATAAAATAGCAAGAAATGCATAACCCCCAAAATAAATATAACTTCCGGAGGCAAAAATGTACAGTTTTAAAAGTGATTACAGCGAAGGCACACATCCTAATATCCTCAAAGCACTTAATGAAATCAATTTTCAGCAATGGGAAGGCTATGGGGAGGACGAGCTATCTCTCCGTGCCGGGCAATTGATAAAGAAAGCTCTTGGCCGCGAAGATGTTGATATTCATATGTTGGCAGGAGGGACACAAACCAATTTGACAGCTATTTCTGCCTTTTTGCGCCCACACCAAGCTGTAATTGCAGCGAGGACAGGCCATATTTATGTCCATGAAGCAGGATCCATAGAGGCAACAGGGCATAAAATCCTTATTGTTGAAGGAAAAGATGGCAAGGTATCACCCGCCGATATCGAACCTGTGCTTATAGAGCATTGTGATGAACATATGGTACAACCTAAACTTGTATATATCTCCAATGCCAGCGAAATCGGTACCCTCTATACAAAAAAAGAATTGTTCTCTTTAAGCGCCTATTGCCGCAAACATGGCTTATACCTTTTTATGGATGGAGCACGCTTAGGGCCGGCACTTGCCGCAACTTGTAATGATCTCTGCTTAGCGGATGTCGCAGATTGTGCTGATGCTTTTTATATCGGTGGCACTAAAAACGGTGCACTTTTTGGCGAAGCATTGGTAATAAAAAATGATCTTTTAAAAGAAGATTTCCGCTTTCATATGAAACAAAACGGCGCGCTGCCGGCCAAAGGAGCGTCGATCAGCGTACAGTTCGGGGCTTTGTTTGAGAATGATTTATATGATGAACTTGCGAAACAGGCCAATGGTATGGCGCTGAAGCTGGCGACAGGAATCAAAGAGCTGGGAGTAAGCTTTTTGGGAGACACAGAAACAAACCAGATATTCCCTATATTGTCAAATTCAGCTGCGGAAAAACTGCATGAGTTATACGGATTCTTAGATTGGCAGCCGATGGGTGATGATGTAGCCGTGCGTTTGGTGACTTCATGGGCGACGCCGGAGGATAAGGTCAAGGAGTTCATTAGTGATTTGAGCGCCAGTATTTGACAAGCAACTTATGAAGGGCCTGACCCCTGAGAAGGATAAAAATGCATAAATAAAAAATTTAGAGAGGTTTTATCCGGGGAGTGATATACTATAAGGGAGGGTTTATTGATATGCAGTCATTTTTGCCGTTCGCCGGCTCTAAATCAAATCAAATTACGATTACCGGCGTTTTACAAATCCTAGCCGGAGGCTTTTTGTTTGTCTTTTTTGGGACTAGCGCTTTGATCAGCAAATTTTGGTCTCTTTTTGCCGGCAGTTCCGGCAGATTTTCCCTGGTTCTATTACTGATCGCCATAGCCGGCTGCGTATTCTTGATTTGGAAAGGAACAGACAACATTAAAATCGCCTATCGTTTCCGCCAAGTTTCGCGAAGCATTGGTAATGATACCAATATAGATTTTTACGTGCTGGAGCAAAAGTTAAGCTGGAACCGGGATCAACTGCAAAAAAACCTGCGCCGGCAAATGGATCGGGGCTTTTGGCCGGACGCCTATCTCGATACAGATAAAGGCTTTCTCAGGCTGGGTTATGCGCCCCCTTCCCCTTTAGCGGCTTCCGGTAATCAGGCTGCGGACGAACTAATTAACACAGCTAACGGTTTTATTCATGAGATGTTTACCATTAGCCACTCTATTCCGGACCCCGCCCTGAAGGCTCAGGTAGAACATCTGACTGATATCGCAAAACAAATTTACGCTTATGTCCAAAAAAATCCGGGCAAAACACGTCAGGTGCGCCAATTTTCCAACTACTACCTGCCTATTACGGTAGACCTTTTGAAGAACTACCAGGAGTTGCAGAGCCAAGTTGTTAAAGGCGAAAACATCCTGGATTCGATACAAAGCATCACGGGCGGCATGACCATCGTCGAAACGGCGTTTAAAAAGCAACTGGATGACCTTTATAAGGATAAAACTTTAGATATTTCCGTTGACATAGAAGTTCTGCAGCAAATGGTCAACGATCAGGGCTCGTTTAAGTAGAATATTTATATAATGAAAGGCGGCGCAATTATATGACAGATAATTCCGATTCTCTCAAACCGGAACTGATCCTTCCCACCGAGGTCATCAGCGCTCAAACCCCGGATATGGTACCGGCGGATGGACTCGCTTCGCTTCCTGTTTCAGCTGATATGCTGGACAAAGCGGAAAGTCAGCTGACCCCGGAAGAGTTAGCCATGGTCAAAGAATTTGCCCAAAAGATCGACGTCACCAACACCGCTCAAATCCTGCAATACGGAGCGGCTTCACAGCAGAAGATGTCACAGTTTTCAGAAAGCGCGCTGGAAAACGTGCGGACCAAAGACATGGACGAGGTCGGTAATATGATCACGGGGCTCGTTGTTGAGCTCAAAGGATTTTCTTCCGAGGAGGAGTCTAAAGGGATATTTGGACTCTTCAAAAAACCCGGCAAGAAAATGGCCG
>WRHF01000228.1 GCA_009783415.1 Clostridiales bacterium | reverse complement strand
GAAAGCACCAGAAATGCTTGAGTTTCTCAACTGAAAGCTGAAATCCAAGGCCATGCCGATTTGACAAATATGGATGACGGGCAGCTGCAAGCTTTGGCGGCCAAGGTTTTGGAGGAAAAGCTGGAATGGGCGCGCAGCGGCGATCCGGAGCTTCATCATGAGCTCTCATCCTTGAATTTCAAGGAGAGGCGCTATATCGTAGATGCGGTATTTGAGTCTATCCGCGGCCTGGGTGTACTCGGTCAGATCATTGGCGATCCGGATGTTACGGAGGTCATGATCAACGGCTATAAAGATATCTTTGTGGAAAAAAATGGTAAATTATTTAAGCTCGATAATCAATTTGAAAGCCGGCGGGAATTGGAGATCATCATTACAAAATTCGTTTCCAAAGCGGGGAGGGCAGTAAATGAAAGTGAGCCTATTGTCGACACCCGCCTGGAAGACGGATCCCGGGTCAATGTCGTAATGCCGCCGGTGGCCTTGAACGGCCCTATTGTAACGATCCGCCGCTTCCCCAAAGAAGCCATGACAGTCGAAAAGCTGATCGAATACGGTTCAATAACAACGGAGGTGGCCGGGATACTGCAATTATTGGTTGCAGCCAAATATAACATCTTTGTCAGCGGCGGTACCGGCAGCGGCAAGACGACTTTCTTAAATGCCCTCTCTAATTTTATCCCCCGGGATGAACGGATCATAACTATTGAAGACTCGGCTGAGCTGCAAATAAAAAATATCGACAACCTGGTCTGCCTGGAAACCAAAAATGCCGGCCCGGACGGTAAAGGCGCTATAACCATCCGCGACCTGATAAAATCCGCCCTGCGGATGCGTCCGGAACGGATCGTCGTCGGCGAGGTCCGGGGAGCGGAAGCCCTGGATATGCTCCAGGCTATGAATACAGGACATGACGGATCCCTGTCAACAGGCCATGCCAACTCTACCTATGATATGCTCAGCCGCTTGGAAACCATGGTTTTGCAGGGAGCGGACGGTTTGCCTTTGGAAGCCATCCGGCAGCAAATAGCCTCGGCCGTAGATATAATCATCCATCTCTCCCGCCTGCGTGATAAAAGCCGTAAAACAATAGAAATCGGAGAGATCCTCGGTTATGATTCGGAAAAGCGCCGGATCATAGTGAACCCGCTCTATGAGTTCACAGAAAGCAGCGAAAGCAGCAAAAACAAGGTTATCGGCCAGCTTGTGAGGACGAAAAATCCCCTAAAGAATACCCAAAAGCTGGAAAATGCCGGCTTTGGCAAAGTGATATAAAAAAAGGAAAAAGGGTAGGAACTAAGTTCTCAAAGTTGAAAAAAAAGTCATAATATATACGTCATCTTTGGATTGACCCGCAAGGATGTAGATTTAAAAGGATGCATGAAATAATTAGACACGGATTTTAAGGATTTTAACGGATTTTCGCTGTTGCGCGAGGATTGGAGGCAGATATGTGCTGCTATTTGAGGAACAAACAAAAACAGTAATTGCTTGTTTTTATAAGGTGTATAATACGTTAGGCTTTGGATTTTTGGAAAAAGTTTATGAAAATGCCTTATTATATGAAATCAAGAAAAACAAAATCCATGCGATACAACAAATTCCAATCAAAGTTTATTACGAAAATATCGTTGTTGGCAAGTATTCTGCTGATATCTTGGTTAATAACGAAATTATACTTGAAATAAAGACTGCTAATGGCATCAATGCAGCCCATGAGGCACAACTTCTTAATTATTTAAAGGCGACAGGCAAAAAGCTTGGATTGATTTTGTGTTTTGGAGAAGAAGCAAAAATCCGTAGAATTATTAATACAAAAAATCCGTGTTAATCCGTTTTTAATCCGTGAAAATCTGTGTCTAATTAGTTTTTAATACTTGTTTATCTGGGGTCGGGAAAAGGATGGGGTGGTTGGTTTGTTTTCAGTTGATTGTTCCCGGGAGAGTAATAGATTGTCCAGTTTTCGGTCTGCTAAAATACCTGATTATAGTCTTAGCCAGTCCGGGGGTTTTGATCATCTTGTTGCCGGTGCTATTGGTTTTGGAGCGGGGTTTGCGGTTTTGTTTGTTTTTTATAAGATAATATTGCTTTCTCTTGTTGGAGGAGCAATTCTGGGAGTAGTCAATATTTTCATTTCTTCTCAAGGCGCCGTCAGCAAAAGAAAAAAGAAATTGCGCATTCAGTTTTTTGATCTGCTCGAAGCCATGTCCGTGGCTATGAGAGCAGGGAATCCGCCTTTAAAAGCTTTGGAAAGCGCCAAGGGGGATCTCTCCCTGATCTATGCGGAAAACAGCGATATTATCATAGAAGTCAACATTATCATCGAGAAATTTAATAATGCAGTACCGCTGTCAGAGTTGTTCTCCGATTTTGCCCGGCGCAGCGGCTTGGAGGATATAGCAAACTTTGCCTCGGTCTATGCCACAATTGAAGGCAAATCCAGCCGTGCTGATGAGATCGTCCGGGAAACACAGCAGATCATTGCCGACAAAATGGAAATAGAGATGGAGATAGAAACCATGATGACCGCCGCCAAATCCGAAGTGAACATAATGCTGTTTATGCCGCTGGTAATACTGGGGATCGTGGGCTATGCGGGGGCGGGATTCATGGATGCTATTTATACAACCGCAACGGGCCGCATCGTATCTACCATAGGATTAGGAGTATTTGCAGCCAGTTTCTTAATGGCGCGCAAGTTTTCCAAGATAAAACTGTGACGAGGCTTCGCCGCAAGGGAGTAGGAACTAAGCTCTTAAATTCGAACAAAAAAAGTCACAAAATACACTTTATCTTTGGTTTTACCTGCAAGGATGTAGACTTAAAATAATGCATGAGATAATTAGACACGGATTTTAAGGATTTTAACGGATTTTCGCTGTTGCGCGAGGATTGGAGGCAGATATGTGCTGCTATTTGAGGAACAACTTCTTAATTATTTAAAGGCGACAGGCAAAAAGCTTGGATTGATTTTGTGTTTTGGAGAAGAAGCAAAAATCCGTAGAATTATTAATACAAAAAATCCGTGTTAATCCGTTTTTAATCC
>WRHF01000227.1 GCA_009783415.1 Clostridiales bacterium | reverse complement strand
TCTCCAACTTCGTCATATTTATTTTGCCCGAGCAAAAACTCACTAAAGGCATTCCCGGAAAACGAACCCTCGGCAACGATAACTCTGCCCGCGCCCAATTCCTTTACCTCACGTACGATTTCAGCCACAACCCGGTAGTCAGTAGTTGTAGATGAACCAACGCGCGCGTCCGCGCACAAATTTGGCTTTATCAGCACGGCATCCCCTCTCATAACAATGCCCTCAAGCCCCCCGGCGTTTTCTATCGCCTCAGCCACAACCTGTGCGTAATCTGTTCCCTGCCCAATACCTACAGCCGGGTTGGGATCAAGCGCAGCTGATACTATCCCTTCCCTGGGCGGCAATTGTACGAAGGCCGGATCCTCTTTTTTGCATCCGGTTATGTACAGAGCAATGGAGAGGATTATCACTGATACAGCTAATATCTTTTTCATAAAAAAAGCTCCTTTCAAGTATTTTAATAAACCCCCGGGATATCAAAGTCAGGGAAACATAACCGCTAAACGATCGATTAATAAACCTGATAATAAAGCAAAAATAACAGCAAATAAAATATACAGGACAAAATGCTTTACACCGAGGGCAATTTTCATAGCTCCGAGATTGGTGATCTTCATGGCCTGGCCGGTTATCATAAAGGCGCCGGCTGCCCCTATGCTCATGCCACCGGCGATCCAGTATTGCAAAAGGGGGATCGTTCCGCCGCCGCAGGCATACAAAGACACCCCGACAGAAGCCGCCATCAGCACTCCGAAGGCTTTATTGTTAGCAAACAGCGTAATCAGCCAACTTTCGGGAATATAGCGTTGAAATATCGCGGCAAGGGCGATCCCGATCAGAAAATAGGGACCGGTTGCTTTGAGATTGCGCCAAATATTTTTAAGTAAGCGCAAAAACAGATTGGGATCGGTATCTTTGTTTTTTTGTTCGGCAAAGCCCGAAAAATTAAAAAAACTCTTATTCTTTCTTATGTAAAAAAAACGAATGCATAATCCGGCGGTTAGACCGCAGATAAAGCAGGATACTATGCGGATAGCAAGAGCGGTTCTGCCAAGAGCTGCACTGTAAATGATTAACTGGGGATTAAGCAAAATGGAACTCATCATAAAGGCAGCCAGCCAATCATCCCGGATCCCTTTTTCTGCAAAGGATGCAGCTACAGGTATAGTGCCATATAAACAAAGGGGCGAGGCAATTCCTAAAATACTGGCCGGAATTACTCCGAATACCCCCATTTTTTTCTTTTGCAGTGAAATGACCAGCTGATTGATTTTCTGTTTGCCAAAGACTGAGATAAGCGAACCTATTATAATGCCTATCACATAGTACTGGAAAATCTGCTCAAACTGGATGCTGAAATAGAACCACAGATAGACAGCCTCTCGGCGTAATATCTCAATCATTTATGTTCACCAGTATTAGCGGTAATACTCTTCCCGTTTCAACATTGTGTTTTTATTATACAAGGTGTCGAAACGAATGTCAAGAGGTTTTCTAATTTTATTTCACGGTGGACATTATTTCAAAGCTGCTTTAATTCTGTACTGAGACCAGTTTTGTATAGCAGCGCAGGGTGAATATCCCGTCATGGGCTTCACCAAAAGCATAGTTTGACATCTCAAAACCGTCCGAAATTTTGACAAGACCTGTTTGCAAAAGCTTTTGGGACAGCTCCCTGTGTTCTTCTTCCCCGCAAATAAGGGCAGCAGTCTGCAAATAGTTTTTATAGGGGCGCAGCTTTAAAATGTCTTCTCTTTTTAAGGGCTTGGCCCAAATATTTCTGTACATAATCGAGGTTTCCAGCTTGCTGTCGGGGCTTGCTGTGATACTGCAATTGGTGCTTTCGAAAATCCGGGTTTCACTTTTTCTTTTTTCGATCCGATTGTGATAGTTTTGCAGGGTGATCCCGGCTTGAATAAATAGCTTTTCCGCGGCGCTCAAAGCCGGCGGATCATCACAACAAGCTCGTTCCAGTATCGGCAGAAACTCTTCACAGAAATCATATATATCCTGCATATTATCCGTATCTAAAAAAACCCCTTGACAGGAGCTGCAAAAAAGCTGATTAGTCAGGCAGATATGCCGCGCTAATTTTTCCATATTTTTCCATTTTATTCCCTCCCTAGTTACATAGGCAAAGGAGATTTTATGTCCCCATTCAATGATTTTGGTATTGGGCTCGGCCATTTTCCGAACCGCGCCAACCGCCTCGTCACCACCCCAGACAATGACCGCATCCGCCACTTGAGCCAGCCTTTTCATAGCGTATATATCTTTGGAGGAATAATCGAAAACATAAACATATTCCTTTAAAACCGGTTCGATCTCAAATAGCTCTTCAAGCAAAGCAATAGTAATACCGCCCTCCTCCTGCGGAAGCTTGACGATATTGATATTACCTGTCAAGAGCCCATCCAGCAGGCTGATAAAAGGCAACCCGTCCACATTGCCCGCGGTGATATGAAAAAGAACGCCGAGAGGAGCGATGCTCTGCAGGGCTGTTGCTTTGCTGTGGGAATAAGTAAGTTCCCTGGGCTTATCAAAATTATCGCCCAGCTCGATCCTCATTCTTTCCCTGATCGCTTCCGCACCGAACATTTGCCGGATCTGTCCTATATACATCTCTGCCAAAGATGGGCTTATGCCAAGCTCCGGTAGTCTTTTCATGACCCCAAGACCGCCGAGATTTTTTACCATGACATCGCAGGCATTTATTACCCGATCGATGTCTAGGGGCGGTTTACGCAATGTCTCCAGGATCATCTCATCAATGCGTTCCAATACGGCATCACATTCATCACTGCCAATAATCTTACCATGAACTAAATTCATTTTTGAAACCCCCGCTATAATCACTTTCATCCAAGTAATATAAATGAAAACAAGCTGTTTTATTCAACCCCTAACCCTAAACCCTACTCCCTAACCCGGACAAGCCGGAGCTTTGAGCTTTGAGTCTTGAGTTTTGAGTGGGAATACGAAGGTACAAAAATTTTGCCATTTTGCGCAGAATTTCGGGAGTAAGTGCCTAATCCCTACCCCAGATA
>WRHF01000226.1 GCA_009783415.1 Clostridiales bacterium | reverse complement strand
ATGATGCTGTCAGCCGAAAACGTGGATGGGATCAATAGTAAATACGCAAAGATTTATCGGTGTAAGGTCTGTGGTGAAGTTGTCACAACCCTCCCCGCCAATTGCCCAATCTGCGGCCGTCCGGGCAGCACTTTCGAAGTGTACGAACTCTTCACCGTTGAAGCCATCGCAGGCGTTAATGGCTCTATTACCCCTAGCGGTATTGTTTATATCCCAAAAGGGATGAGTCAATCATTCATCTTCACCCCTGATGCCGTCCATGAAATTGACCAAATCTTCATTGACGACGAGCTTTATAATGACGATAGCGTAAAGGATCTTGGCGATTATGATAGCAAAACCTGCACCTACACCTTTATTGACGTTGAAAGCAGTCATACTATTGAAGCCACCTTCAAACGTATCACCTATACCATTGAAGTCAGTGTGGGATCTAATGGCTCCATTGATCCCAGCGATGATGTTACCGTGCCGCATGGCGATGACCAGACTTTTGCCTTTCTCCCTATTTCCGGCTATGGGGTTGATCAAATCCTTATTGACGGCAAGGCATATATTGATGAGAGCGTCAAGGATCTTGGTGAATATGATAGCGAAACCTGTACCTACACATTTATTTCGGTTGAAGTCAATCATACTATTCATGTTACATTTAAGCGCATTTTCTACATCGTTACAGCCACTGCCAATGAAGGGGGAAGTATTGAGCCCGAGGGTGAAGTGGAAGTAGCTTTAGATGAAGATAGTCCGAAAATTGAATTTAAGGCTGCCCCCGGTTTTGTTATTGACAAATTGATCATTAACGGCGAGGATGAAAATATCTTTAGCGGGTATGCAGGCGGGTGGATTATTTTTGAATCTGCAGATTTTGAAGAAGATGGCGATATCACGCTTGAAGTGGTTTTCAAACCTTCCCTTGACTTCAATATTACAACTGCTACCGGAGCTAATGGTCATATGTTATATGTTGATATTGATGGCGAATACGAGGATCCGCTAGATGCTTTCACTGACCTTGATCCCAACGATACCATAAACGTAGAACAGGGTCGGGTTGCTGCGTTCATGATTGTGCCTGATGCAGGTTATACTATTAATCAAATTTCGATAGATGATAAACTTTATAGCAGCCCGGACAATAAAGATACCGGTGAAGTTTTGATTGAGGATGGCTATACCTGGTATATTTTCTATGGGGTGCAAAGCGATCATGCTATTAGTGTCACCTTCAAATCCACCGGTAGTAGCAGCGGCGGTGGCGGCAGTGGAACTGCCAGCTATACTGTTACCTTCAACTCCAATGGCGGCAGCGCTGTAACCAGCAGTACTGTCGCAGCCAACACCAAGGTCGCCAAGCCTGCCGATCCTAGCAAAGAAGGCTTTATTTTTGACGGCTGGTTTACGGCATCTGACCTGAATGCAGCATATAACTTTGATACTCCCGTAACCAAGAGCTTCACCCTCTATGCTAAATGGATAGAAGATGAAGAAAAGGGTGAAGGCGATGATTTCCCCTTCACTGATGTTTTGAAGAGTGCCTGGTACTATGACTATATTAAGTCTGTCTATGAATTGGGCCTGATGAACGGCACCGGCGATACCCTCTTTTCTCCCGCTATGCCGGTGACCCGCGGCATGCTGGTGACTGTGCTTCACCGGATGGAAGATACGCCGGAAGCGGAGGAGCCTGCCAGTTTCAGTGATGTTGCGGCCGATACCTGGTATACTGATGCGGTGGCCTGGGCGGAAGCTGAGGGGATCGTTGAAGGTTATCCTGATGGTACTTTTAAGCCGAATCAAAATGTTTCCCGTCAGGAATTGGCTACAGTGCTTTTGCGTTATGCCAAGTTTATCGGTAAAGATCAATCCAGCGCCGGCCCGGATGATCCGGTCAGGGATGATGAGGATGACGAATCAGAAGCGGATGAGGAGGAGATTGAAGCGGTTACTGCTATAATAAGCGATGATTTGGATTTTGCCGATGCGGCTAAAATTGCTGATTGGGCTAAAGAAGGTGTTGCTTTCTGTGCCAAAAACGGGATCATTGAAGGCAGAACCGGTAAAATTTTCGATCCTGCCGCTTTTGCCACCAGAGCCGAATTTGCCACTATGCTCCACCGTTTTATTGAAAATGTTGTTAACTAAAGCGGTCTATGATCGCAAGGGAGTAGGAATTAAGCTCTTAAATTCGAACAAAAAAGTCACAATATACATGTCATTTTCAGGAACCTACAGGGGATCCCGGGTCAAGCCCGGGATGACGGGTGAATCGGACCTATTAGGATACTTTTCCTACTCAACACTTAACACTCAACACTCCGGCTTGACCGGGTTAGGGGGGAGTAAAAAAATCTTCTTGTTTTTTAGGTTGTGAGAGGTTGGTGATCATTTTGATCATCAACCTCTTTTTTAATAATATTATAAGTATTTAAAATATTTACAAGCATTTACATTGGAAGGATTATGTGGTATTATGATATTTAAAGGAGAAAAATGAAGAAAATTAGTATAATTAAGAGAATAATTAGAGAAAGGTGGATTATACTTATGAAAAAGATTGTTCCAGTTCTATTTCTGGCGGGGATACTGGTTTTGGCGCTTGCATTAAACCTTACAGTAATAGCCGCCCCGGCGCCGGATGATCCGGAAACCTATGCTAACCTTCTCACAGCGGTACAGGGTGAAATAGATGCGGCGGCATTTTATGGGGCTGCCGGACTTAAAGCCCTGGATGATGGCTACCCCACAATAGCCAAACTATTCTTTGCCACTGCGGATGCGGAAGCTAAGCATGCCGATGACCTATGGGCTATCTTGGACGCTACCGGCGCTAAGGAAAAGCCTACAGCAAAAGACCCCACGATTGAGACAACCCAGGAAAACTTACAGAAAGCCATTTCGGCTGAAAACTATGAATCTGAAGTAATGTATCCCGCCTTCTTGTCAAAAGCAGTACTTGACAGGGAATATGATGCTGCAACACTATTTGCCTATTATAAAGAAGCGGAAAAAACCCATGAAGGCAACTTTACGGATGTACGGGGAATGCTGCTGGAAGACAAGGAGGAGGAAATTAATAGTAAGTATGCTGTGATCTATCGTTGCCCAAAATGCG
>WRHF01000225.1 GCA_009783415.1 Clostridiales bacterium | reverse complement strand
AAATTTGTTTAGGACCAGATGCTTTTTAAAGCATCTGTTTCGCTTTTTTGGCTTCTCTGTTCAGTTCTCAAAGACCTCTTCCCCTGCCATCGGGATCCCGTACCCCCTCAAAAGGGCACCTTATTAATATATCATCCCCATACCCCTCTTGTCAAGCCCTTTTTTTTGGAAAAACCATAAATAATTTCCAAAATTTAACAATATGAACCTGAAATAGAAAAGGGTCGCTGAAAAATATGGCGAAAAATAATATATCATAACTATACTGGCTTTGTCAAGCATTTTTGAAAACTTTTTTGATCAACTTTTTTTGATCAGATCTTGTAGGATTCTGACGATCTCACAAAAGGCGATCAGGCTTTATTTAGCATTGCCCAATTTGTTAAAATATATTAATTTTTATGAGCAAGAAAGTCTATTTTTGAAAATATTGGGCTAAGGCAATATCATATAGTTCACAAATCCTTTTATCTTCCAGCCACCATCGGCATTGGCATTGCACACAGGAATTTTTAATCAATGGGCAAATTCTTATTACTTTGGCCACAAAAGACATCTCCTTAGCATGATTCTTATTATTTTTAGTAACAAATATTTCTTTTTGCACTAACTCAGTACCTGCTAAGAAACTTGGGAAATAAAAAGAGTCATTGACAATCTATGGTTAAATATGGTATATTTTTAAAATAAACAATGCAGGAAGCCATAGGTCACCCTACAAGCCAAATTGTTGCTTTTTTGTTTACGTTGTTGCGACACAAGCTGATTAGTACCTATAGGACGCAAAGTGTCAATAAAAAACAAGAATTTAATAAATGAAAAGCGTCTTTTTCGCGCTTTTCTTCACACTCTGTCCTCTGACTTCTGGCCTCTTGCGGGCAAAGCCCGCTTTAGCATATTTAATACTGCACAGAAAGGTTAGGTTTTTTATGATCGAAGAGAATATGCCTCCTGTTGAATTGTCTGAAGCATTGGAAGGTTTTCGGCCTTTATCAGCTGACGAAATCAAAAGGCTGATACCGCTGGTATTACAATTGACACCGGACATAATGCGGGAATATTTTTTTGACCGGTTGGATCCTGATGAGATAGAAATGACTTTCTCCCTAATGAAAGCCAACGAATTGAACACTGTTATAAATTTGATGGGTAAGCCGCCAGTCTCACCTCCAAGTCCTAAAGATGATCCCCAAAATAGCGCCTATAATTCATATCTTGAGATTTTATTGCGGGAAAACTTAGCCCATTTCCGTCATGTTGAAATGGAGCGGATGGGTTTTGCAGCTCTTTTTGCCGCTGCAGTAATTGCATCATTGGCTATGGTTTCTAGTTTATCAACATCTATCGCCGGGTATCTTACATATATAAAACTGCTTTTCTTAGCTTCTGCGGCTTTTTGGCTATTTGCCTATAATTTATGTCAGCGCTGGAATAAAGTTCTTATTAAACATAAAGATTCTGCTGAAAAAATATTCGACGCTATGTTAGAAGGCAACACCTTGTTAAGTAAGCTGGAAAAGCAAAGCTTTCAGGGCAGCCGCTCAAACACTAAGAAGGATATTTCTCTTTTCCCTTTTTATGTCAAACAGAAATTGGTTAAATACCCCCTGAAAATTGATAAATATGCGGCAGATCTATTTGTTTATTTTC
Organism: Clostridiales bacterium; assembly: GCA_009783415.1. Taxonomy (GTDB): domain Bacteria; phylum Bacillota; class Dehalobacteriia; order UBA4068; family UBA4068; genus WRHF01. The sequence goes on along the minus strand of WRHF01000225.1, from coordinate 1,509 downwards.
ACATCTCCCTGCTTGCCTTTATAATAATCGCTTATTTGTATTTTTATGCTAAATATCAGTACAATGCCACTCTAGATGATATGACCCGGCTTATTATTGATAACCTTAGAAAATTGATATTATCATCTGGCTGATTCAAGGGGTTTTTATTACCCCCGGTATTTTTGCCGCCATTTTTCAAAATCCCAGTTTGCTAAAAACTCTTCAGCTGCCTTTTGGCCATTGATGAATAGCCCTTTTTGGGCTTCTTTGCTCAGCTCAAAATCAGTGCTGCGTACTTCTTTTTGCTTCCCTTTTTCCGTCACTGTTACCGGGATCAAAATGGAGCGCTGGAAATCACCTTTGCTGTTGGAAATATAGTATTTATCATGGGCATCCAAAAGGGTTCCGGTCAGGGCTTTCATATAGTCAAAAATACCGCTGATGGACTGGCCGTCATGGCCCAGAGCCTGATCTTCCCTGGTGGTGAAGCGAAAGCCGAAGGTAGGGATTTGGGGCCGGCTCCGGCCGTCGTCCAAAAGCCAGAGAGGATAGTTGCTCAAAAGACCGCCATCAACAATAATATGCTCCCTGCCCCAGGAATCTATCAGGTGATAGGGTTCATAAAAAATCGGGATACTCATACTCATCCGCACCGCTTTGGCAATGCTGAAATGATCCGGGTCAAAACCAAAATACCGCAAATCATCCGGCAGTACCAGCAGTTTTTGACTGGTCAAATCCGAAGCTGCCGCTTGAAACCTATATTTATGGAGGCCGGCATCAGCAACACGGATTTGGCCGAATGAAGTTTTGCCTTTGCGCTCCAAAAGCCCGTGGAGCCATTTTTCAAAGTAATCTGCCCGGTAAATGCCCATTTTCATGCTGATATTCAGCACTTTACCAAAAGCCCCGAAATGATCCAGCATATCTTTTTCCCGGAACTTGCGATAATCAAGATTTTCCAACTCATGCTTGATTTCTTTACCGCTATAGCCCGCCGCGATCAAAGAGGCGACAATAGCCCCGGCTGAAGTTCCGCCGACATTGGCAAAGCTGTATCCTGCCTGTTCCAAACCATAAACAGCCCCGGCCAGGCCAATACCTTTAACCCCGCCCCCCTCAAAAATCCCATTGCATACCGGCATGATTCCGCCCCCGTAAATATAATATATATCATTATATACAATATGGACTAATATGAGCTTGCCAAATTGGCGAATCTGCGCTATAATTAATATGATCTTTTTGTGACCCCACCTTAGATTCTTGGTAAAACCCTAAGAGTGTTTTAAGTATTTTTTAATATATTTTATTACAGTGCGGGTATTGGCTCATAAATTGAACTATAGATAAAATACCTAAAAGAAACGGGAAAAACAAAGAAAAGCCTATGAATATATAGGGAGGAGAATTAAAAAATGAAAAACAATAAAATGTTCCTGTGTTTATTCCTTGTACTTGCCCTGTTGCTTACAGCCGGATGCAACGCAAAGATCGGGGGATCAACAGACACGACAGACGAACCGG
>WRHF01000224.1 GCA_009783415.1 Clostridiales bacterium | reverse complement strand
CGATCCGGGGGCCGTATTTGATACCCCTGCATTTGGAGCAGGCAATGGCGGTGTGCTGGGTAGTCCTATCAATGTGTTTTATGCTTTGGGAGAGGATAGCGAAATTGGCTATCTTTCTATCGCCCCCGGTAATAGTTCAGCCACTTTTGCCTGTCCTCTGGGAGAATTTGTAACCTTGGGAGAGTTTCGTTTCGCTTTCCGTGCAGGGAAAAGCACTGCCGATCTGACTGAGGACAGTATCCGGATCATGGCTGTGGAGGAATTATATGCTTTGAGGCAAACTACCGCCGTATTGATCAATACCGACCGGGGTATTTCCTATAGATACGGCGCCCAATGGAATGGCCTGGCTATGCCCCAGTGGGATAGCTTAGGAAAGCCGGCGATCATCTGGGAGCTGATAAAAGGGGTGGAAATCAGCGGCATAGTCAAAAGCTATAACCCCTTAAATCCCATAGACATCAAGCTGGTACAGGATGGGAGTATAGCTTATGAGACAACGGTCGCCGCTGCTGCCTGGGCCGGCTGGGATCCGTTGGAACAAGGTTTTATTTTTGAAGATGTAATACCCGGTATTTATAGCCTGGTGATCACCAAGGCTGTTCATACTAAAATTACCGTGCAGACGATAGTTGTCGCTGATGATGATCTGGATTTGAGTAAAGACAGCCGTTCTGAGGTTCAGCTGATGACCATGCGTTGCGGGGATATTAGCAACGATGGCTTGGTCAATGACGCCGATTTGACCATTTTGTGGCGGTCAGGCAATTACAACAAAAAGGTTGACGAAGCGGAAAACAGCTTATGTGATTTGAATGGCGACGGTTTGATCAATGATGCCGATTTGACTATCCTTTGGCTGGTTTACAATTATAACAGAGGAGAAATCATAGTTCCCTAAGCGGATTATGGCAAAGAAAACAATTACTTGAAAAAGAAAAGCATAGGGTTCTGGAAATATTTTCCGGAGCCCCATGCTTTTTCTGACTTGACATAAAAAGAAAAGTGCTGATGGTCAAAATAAAACTGTTTTCAGAGCCTGCATTGGTTTTTTATTTAACTGCTTGTATTATCGCTTCCCAGATATCATTAGGAATAATCCCCATTCTCCAAATACCGATCCCTGCCAAATCATAGGTTTTGGCCAGGGCTGCTTTTTTGCTTAGACTTCGGGCATCTTCGAACCAGAGCTGGCGCTGCGCCCCTTCTTTATCCAGATATTCAAACCAAGGCACATCCGCTACCGGGTCGCGCTTGATCTCTGCCCCATATTCCGTGACCAGCTCATATGCCCGGTCGATATGGATTGAGGCGCCGTTGCCGTTTTCCGGCCAGCTGTAACCGTACCCGCCCAAACCCAGTAGCATTTTTCCCTTTGGTATGTAGTTCAATAGGTATTTGATGACCCGTTCCGTCCAATCCAGGCCTGCTACCGGCCCCGGTTCGCCTCCGCTATAATGCTGGTTGTAGCACATAATTATGATCTGATCGGCAATTTTTGCCAAAGCGGCATAATCATAGCCGTTCAGCCAGGTATCCCGGTCACTGCTTTTTGGCATAGCGCTCAGAGAGACTTTTTTGCCCGGCCCCAGGGCCTCTTTCAGCTCCCGGACAAAAGCCGTGAAATTATCTCTGTGGATCTCGCTGACCATTTCAAAATCCAAATCCACCCCGGCTAAATTTCTTTCCTCCACCAGACGGACCAAATTGGCTACTCCGGCGGAACGGGCCTTTGGGCTGGCCAAAAAAGCATCGGAAACGGATCTGGTATGCCCCGTGACCAAAAGCAGGGCCTCTATGCCATTGGTTTTGGCAATAGCACGGGCTTCCTGCTCAAATAAATCCCGATCAAAGCTGGATTTGGCTTTGACCTGGCCATCTTCCAGCATTTCATAAGCAAAATGAATGATCTGAGCAAAAGAATCCGGGAAATCCTTCAGCATAGTCAGAGAATTGGAATCATAATAATAGCCGGCGACCTTTAATCCACTGGGGACAATGGGCAGATCCGGGAAAACGATCCGTACCGTACGGCTGGCGGCTACCCATTCGACCTGAGCCCCCATTTGCTGGGAGACAAAACGGACAGGGACAAAGATCCGCCCCTGACGCAGCATAGCCGGGGCATCCAATGGTGTTGGGCTGCCGTTGACCAGGGCTGTTTTGCTGTCCACCGTCAAGCTGATATTCATGCCGTCTTTATTCATAACAGCGGTTTGGCTGGCTTCATCCCAGCTAAAACTTGCATTGAGGGGGGTTGCGACAAAACGCAAAGGCGCCAGGGTATAGCCGTTATGTATGAAAGGGCTGACATCGGGGTCAATCTTTTGGCCGTTAACTTCCAGAATAATCGGCGGCTCCGCTGCCAAGGCAGAAAGGCTCAAAGCCGGTCCGAAGCAGCAAATCAGTAATAAAAGCAGAATGATTTTTGAAGAATCTTTCTTTTTTAGCATGGTTATCTCCTCTAGCTTCAGAGTTTATGTATACTGTGAGCTTTTAGCTAACTGAAGCGGTTTTGGTTATAAGTTAGTAGTGGTTAGGAACTTCTTGTTTTTTATTGACACTTTGTGTCCCAGAGTTACTATAGCATATAGGAAGGAAGAATGCAATATTGTATACAAAATTTGGAAAATAACTAATCTGATCTATCTGTTTAATGGAACAGGAGAAAATGCTGCTTTAAATAATGTTTTCCGGGCTGGCTTTCATCTGATCGGGTAAATGCTGAACTAAAAAGAGAAGTTGGGCTACTTCCAGTTGACTCTCTTTTTTATCTTTTTGTTCCAGTAACTGCTCCAAACGAATGAAAGAGGTGGCAATGCTATGGGATTCGCGGTGATCGATCAGCATTTGCCACCATTTTTCATTTTTTTTCCATTGCTTCTTGCTTTCCTGGAAATATATAGTAATTTCTGGAAGTTTCAGATCCTCATTGCTTGCTAAAGAATGAGATAGTTTTTCTAATGGCCCGGCAACTCTTTCGGCGGAATTGTTTAAGGCACGGTTGAGAATATAGCTGCTGCAAACAAGAAAAGCTATACTAAGAGCCAGAGCGATATAAATAATAGCCGGTTTTTTCCCCATATTGATCCTCCTGCTTTTAAATAAAGAAAAACCTCTTCGCCGCGCTTATCCGTGCACTTTTGCATCTGTCTCATGGGGGTATATACCCTGCATGAGCCTAACCCGGACAAGCCGGAGTTTTGAGCTTTGAGTCTTGAGTTCTGAGTTGGAAT
>WRHF01000223.1 GCA_009783415.1 Clostridiales bacterium | reverse complement strand
CAATTGCAGGCAACGTTATATTTTGCGAGGCCAACCCGGCTGGGGCCAGGAAGATCTCTTGGCTCAGGTTGTTCAAGCTGCGCTGGACAGAGGACATAGCCTGGAAGTTTTTTGTAATACCTTTGATCCGGAAAAATATGACATGGTACATTTGCCTGACTTAAAAATCGCTATTATTGACGCTTCCGTTTCCCATAACAAAATAGCCGCCAGGCCCGAGGATAAAGAGATTCAGATGCGGGAGACTTTACTGCGCCCTGAGGAAGCAGTTGAGGACTTATCAGAGCAATTCTCGCAATTGGTAGAAAGCGCCGGCGAGCAGGTGGCAGGAGCCAAAGCTCTACATGACAAGCTGGAAGTCTATTACACCCAGGCCATGAATTTTGAAGCCATTGATAAAGTGGGGAATCAGGTGTTTAATAAGATACTGGATCTGGTTAAGGATAAGTAACTATACTATATAAAGAAATACAAAAAATCAGTCAATAACATGCACAATCTTTTCCAGACCGATTCTGTTTAAACTCCTAACTCCTAACCCCTAACTCCTAACTTTTAAAGGGCTTCTCCAACAATCTCATTAATATCCCTAACCCCTTCATTTTCCAGCCATCCAGCCATTTCTCTGATGATTTGCGGTCCGGCCAGGGGGTTATAGAAGTTGGCTGTGCCGATTTGTACTGCCCTGGCGCCTGCCAGCATAAATTCCAAAGCATCTTGACCGCTCATTATTCCGCCAATACCGATTACAGGGATCCGTACAGCCCGGGCAGTCTGCCAAACCAGACGCAAAGCCAGAGGTTTGATAGCCGGGCCGGAGAGACCTGCCACGATGTTTGCCATCAGAGGGCGGCGGGTTTTGATGTCGATAGCCAGGCCCAAAAAGGTATTGACTAGGGTTATACCATCCGCGCCTGCCGCTTCTACCGCCTGGGCAATGGGCACAATATCCGTGACATTAGGGGAAAGCTTGACAAAAACCGGTTTTGAGGTGGCATCCCTTACTGCTGCCGTAATAGCCGCTGCCGCCTTGGGGTCGGTGCCGAAAGCAAGGCCTCCTGCCTCAACATTAGGGCAGGAAATGTTGACCTCCAGAGCCCGAACGGATTCGACCTTGTCCAGGCAGGCCGCTATTTCTTGATATTCTGCTGCTTTGCGTCCGGCAATATTGACAAAAATCGCCGTATCAAATTGAGCCAGCCAGGGCAATTCCTGATCAATAACCTGCCCTAACCCTGGGTTCTGTAAGCCTACGCTATTTAGCATCCCGGCGGCAGTTTCTGCGATGCGGGGCGGGGGGTTACCCGGACGGGGCTCTAAAGTTGTTCCCTTAACTACCACCCCTCCCAATAGGGATAAATCATAAAGTTGGGCAAACTCCCTGCCATAACCAAAAGTTCCCGAAGCTGTTAAAAGAGGGTTTTTCAAGGTTAGCTGTCCCAGCTTTACCTCCATTTCAGTCATGAAAGATCACCTCCCCGGCAGGAAAAACAGGTCCTTCCCGGCAGATCCGCTGATAAATTGCCTGGCCGTCCCGGCTCTTGACAGGGCAAACACAGCCCATACAAGTACCCAGGCCGCAGCCCATATGTGCTTCCAGGGAAACCTGACAGGGCAAATCCCGTTTCTCTGCCCAAGCGGCTACCGCCGCCAGCATAGGTTTCGGTCCGCAAGCATAGACGCCATCAAAATCAATTTCTCCCGGCAGTATTAAAGTCACCAATCCTTTTGCTCCCATGCTGCCGTCCATAGTAACCAGATAGACTTTGCCGCAAGCCGCCAATTCTTCCCGGCAAATCAAACCGGGACCGTCATTAGCCCCCAGGCAAATATAGATCTCTGCTCCTTGTTGTTTTAAAACCTGGGCCAAGGCCACTAAAGGCGCGATCCCGGTTCCGCCCCCAACCAGCAGCGATTTTTTTACACCTTTGATTTGCCAAGGCTGACCAAGAGGACCGGTCAACTCTAGATAATCTCCGGATCTCAATTCAGACATCAGTTTAGTGCCGCGGCCCACCAGACGATAAACAAGGCTGATCCCGGCTCCAGCAAAGGAACTGATGCCAAAAGGCCTTTTTAAATAGGGATCATAGCCGGGGGCTGTTTTGACCATAACAAATTGTCCGGCCAAACCTGCTGCTGCAATTTGCGGCGCAGCCAGATCCAAGCGGAAAAAATCCGGACTCAGCTGCTTTTGTTGTAAGACTTTGGCGTTTTCAATAAAGATCATAGTTTCCTCCAATATATTTACCCCATTCTTTCCTTAACTATAGCCAACCCCATTTTTGCCAGCTTTTCTCCTTCAAGAAGCAGCCAATCCATACGTTCCTGCAATTGACTTACTGTTGCGGGATCAGTAATCAGCGGTAAATTTATTTGCACATTATAGCTGGCTGCTTTCAACCCTGCCTCCAGAAATAGCAAGCTGCAGCCGGCATCGGATATCATTATTTTGCTGCCGATCTCACTGGTACGGCAAGCAAGCTCCAGGGCCCGGTAGGTTTTCTCCATAATCTGCAAGGGAACCAGAGCCGCCTGATGTCCTCTCTCGCTGAGGCGGGCAGTTTTGGCGGCTTTTTCTTCATCACTATTCGCTGGCAAGCTATAAGCTGCAGCTAAAGGAGCGAAAGCCTCGGCATCAGCGGCTACTTGGGCCAGCAATTCTTCCCGCAAGGTTTGAGCCTCTTGACCTAAAGCCGCCAATTCCTCCTCATACTGAGCGTATTTCTTTTTGCCTGTCGTTAGGCTGATAACCATCTGGGATAAAGCCGCTCCCAAAGCAGAACCAAGAGCCGCCGCCCCGCCGCCGCCCGGGGTAGGGGAGGGGCCGGCTAGTTCCTCAAAAAAAACCCGGCAACTACGATCAATAATTTCCATAATATACCATCTCCTTAATTTTCCATTATCAATTATCAATTGTCAATTCATAAATAATGCCGTCAAGAATCCCGGAAGCGCTAACTTGTAATTCTTGAGCTGAAATAGTATCCATTATAGCTAGGATTATCTGCAAGCCCTCTGCCATAATTCCCCCCCTCTTGGCCAAAAGGGGAGAGTAGCGGCAGCGTTCTTGCGGAGACAAAACAGATAAATCTTGTTCCAGATCTTCCAAGGCAGCATAAGATAGTACTTGTCCATCTACTGCCTCCCGGTCATAGCTGCTTTGGCCCAGCAAAATCCCGGCTGCTGTTGTGATTGTTCCTCCCAGGCCAATCAGCTGCCGCCTTGCCAAATGAGGGAGA
>WRHF01000222.1 GCA_009783415.1 Clostridiales bacterium | reverse complement strand
TAGGCTGCCCCCGCTTGCCCCTCGGCCCTGATAATGATCCGGACGACTATCGTTTCGATTTGCAGCTTGTAGCAGCTTATAATAATGCTAAGGCAGCAGGCCAATGGCCGAACACTGCCATGATGAACAGTGTCAAGGATTATTACCTCTACGGGGCCATGGTACACTGGGAATTCATTCCGGAATCCCAGGAGTTTAAAGACAAATCATTCCCGGTCAATACCCGGGCTGAAATGTATGAGTATGACTATGACTTATACCGGGCTTTATGCGGCATCTACGGAAAATATGAGTATTGGACAGGAGTCAGCAACCTACAGGGCGCCAGCTCGACCGATGATACCTCAAAATGGAGAACTCCCTGGTTCTGGCACAATCAGCCGGATAATTTCGGCCTGCCGGCAACCACCGGCGGCACTGTCGGGGTCCCTTATGAACCGCTTAAGATCGAGTCCGCTACTATTATATCTCACCACCGCATCAGAGTAGTGTTTAACCGTGAGGTAAGAACCGTACAGAATGCTGTCAACGCCGGCAACTGGATGATCTACATAAATGGTACCCCGGTGACGGGTACGATTTCCGAAAGCAACGGTTACAACTGGAAAAGCATTACTTTGCAAACGAACTGCACCGTTAATTTCGCGACCGGCGCCGTCACCAATGCCGCCAACCGTTTGGATAACGGCAAACCCTATGGCCGCTATTTCTCCGGTTTTTCCCAAGCCGATATTGACGAACGTAAAGTATCCGCCGGCGGCTGGATAGCCAATAACACGACACCCGGTGTAAACGCCCTGGAACTTGGCCAATTCGTTGGCCTGCAAGAAGCTATAGATGTTTACGGGGCGGGACCGAGAGACGCCTTGATCGAGGTAGCCTACACGGGAACGCCTAATGTTACCGACTGGGACGGCAATATATTGGCAAAAAACACCAGGGTTGCGACCAGATTCGAGCCTTGGATGGGACACGCCTACAGAAGCCCGCTTACCGGTTTTTACACTTATCTGGATACGGCTGCCCAAAACAGGTATGATCCCAAGACCGTTTGCATAGCTGCTGCTGTACACTATGAAGCGCATATGCAGAATCATTCAACTGTAACCTACCCCAAGAGCGCGGGTGGTGATGATTTCCCTGCTTCTGCCAATCAAGCTTGGAATGTGCCCGTGACCTATGACCGGGTCGGCCAAAGGATCGCGGATGGAGCGATCGGCGGCACCCCTGGCGGGATGCTGATCGCCGCAGGCTCCAACCTCGGTAACCATCCGGGAATGCAGCCTCAAAGCGGCGGCCTCAGGGGCACCAGTGTCGGCGACAGCTACCGGGTCGAAGGCTGGGGCGGCAATACCTTCCAGACTGAAGACGTCCTGGTCATGAGGGACTATAACCTTTGCAGATACAGAAACGAGACTCTGATCATGCATGAGGGCGGTCACGGTATCGACAGCTTTGCACCTGCCTATGCCCAAAATATTTATAATGATATCTCCGCCGCCCATGCTACCGCTACCGCCGCGGTCAATGGCGCCAGATGGCGTGATGTGGATAATGTAGTCGCTTACTGCGGTTCCAGAGGTGAGTACACCTCGACCTTGCCCACCTTCTTCGCGAGCTGCATGCGCGAACAGATGATGGGAATCAATGACGGTACCTGGACGCCTAATTCCGTGAGAAATGAGTTGTTCCGTTATGACCCCTATGGCTTTGAGGTATTCAGGAGGATCTTTTACGTCGGTGAACTTCATCTTTGGTATGAGAACAAAATCGGCGACCCGGCCTATCGGGTCATGCCTGAGGATTGGGAGCTCTTAAGAGACACCTATCCGGAGTTCAGTCACTGGAAGAGTGTAAATGACTTGATAGCCTGGGGCTACTCTATCCCGCAAGTAGCGCGTTATAACCCGTATACGGAAGCGCGAAACAGCCTTCCTGTAAAATCAACCCTAAACGATGCGGTGAAGTGGGTTTCCTGGAATGTTCCGGACGTCTGGAATATCGAACCTTATAAAGCCCCAACGAACCCCTCTTATCCCAACAATAGATTTGACTTTGTGGGCGGTTCATCCTATTTCCCGATCCCGGATTTTGATGATCCCAATGGCTTGGAACCTTTGAAGAACCAGGAGCATCCCTTCGCCAGACCCGGCGGTGTGAAAAAGCCTGTCAGACCTGCAGAACTTGAGGCTCTGATCCAGCCGGTACACGGTACTGTTCCCGATCATAATGCCAAAGTACTCTCCCGCCCGGTTCTGGTTCAGTTCGGTTTTGAAAATTATGACGGTGCGGTAACCAGCAACAATGCCAGCACCAGCTTTGAGCTAAAGGTGAACGGTAAATATACCCATTTCTACTTCTGGGACTTCAAGGAAACAGCACCCGGCGTTGCTGAAGTAACCCTGCGTCTGGACTGGCCGTTGGAGCCGGGCGATGTAGTTACAGTCAGCCAGCCTGTAATCATAGAAGTGGCCGATGTCTGGACCGCTCCCGGCGGCTCGGTGAATGTTACCTATAGCATCAAAGGTAATAGCCTTGGCTTCACCACCCTTGATTTTGAATTGCCTTTCAACGAGCGCTTTACCGCCGCCGCAGTCACTCCGGCCGCCAAAGTGGCAGCTGCCGGCATGTTCTTTGTTTCCAATATTACTGCTGATGCCGTGAAAATTGCTTTCGCTTCCACCGAAAATGTCAGCGGCGACGGCCTCCTCTTCACCGTAACCTATCAGGTACCCGCCAGCGTTGCTCCTATTTTTGATGAGGTACTGGATGTTAAGGTAAAAGCCATAAGTATCGAAACCAATAAAGACGAAATAATAGATCTGGGCTATACAGTCAGACCCGGTACCCTGGCTATTGGCTTACTGGGTGATGTTGACGGCAATGGTTCGATTACCCCGGAAGATGCCATCTTGCTGCTGCAAATGTATGTAGGCCTGATCCCCTGGACTCCCAGAGCTCTGATATTGGGCGATATCAATCAAGACGGCGTAGTCGATACCACCGATGCTGCCTTGATTCTGCGTATAGTTGTCGGAGGATGATATCAGAGGTCGGAGGACAGATGACAGAGGACAGATGACTGAGGACAGATGACTGAGGACAGAAGGGGTTAGGTTTTGCTTCGCAAAACATTTAAGTAAAAACCAACGATTCTGTCATCTGTTATCAAAAAGGCGGCTCCCGAACCGGGGGCCGCTTTTTTTGTGCATATTTAAGGGATGAAAGTGAAAAGTTGCAAAATGCAACTTTTCACTCCAAAACAGCGGAAAAGCCTTTAGTAGCTTACGAACTCGTTTCGTAAATAAAAAACAAGAATTTTGTTCAATAGTTTTCGCGAAGCGAAAAG
>WRHF01000221.1 GCA_009783415.1 Clostridiales bacterium | reverse complement strand
CCCCCTCGCAGGGCGAGGGGGGCAGGGGCGGGTGGAGCTAAGGAGCATGGTGTTTTCTCCCTCATATAACAAAGAAGCAGCAGGCCGATAGAGGCGCTTTTAATTTAATCAAGAAAAACCGCAGGTTTTTTTCCACCATTCCTAACTCCTAATTCCTCACTCCTAACTATATAATAGTCATTAACTTCCGGCTTGCAGCATATAATACAGGCAGCAGGGTTGCTTGAAAGAAATATGGATAAAGCAGGTGGAATAATGAGTATTGATGCTGCCGGACAAAAAAAGAGTAAACATAAGAACATTATTCTGATTGGTTTTATGGGTACGGGAAAAACCGTGGTGGGCCGGAATCTGGCCCGCACCCTGAATTTTGATTTCGTGGATAGCGATGAAGAAATCGAAAAAGTTACCGGCCAACCCTTGCCTCAGCTGATAAAGAAGCATGGGGAGCTGCGGTTCCGCTCTGAAGAAAGATTGCTTTTCGATAAGCTGGCCCAAAAAGAACACCAAATCGTGGCTACCGGGGGCAGCATTCAAATGAATTCGGACAATCTTTTACGCTTAAAACCCGATGGCTTTTTTGTGCTGCTGCAATCCGACCCGGAAATACTTTATCAGCGGATCAGCCGCAAAAACCACCGGACTATCCAAGGGAAAAAACCAAGCGAAGAGCAAATCAGAGAGCTTTTGCAAAAAAACACCAGCCTCTATGAAAAATTAGCAGATTTTTGCGCCAACACCTCTCAAATGACAGTAGACGAAGTAACAAATATCATCATCAAAGCCTGGCAAAGCGGGGGCCAGAAGCCGGAAGATAGAGGAAAGAATTCCTAACTCCTAACTCCTAACTGACTTTCAGTCGGTAGCCGTTCCAGTTTCCCTTGCCATAGGATTTGGCTGCCTCCGCCTTTTCCGCCGCAAGCGGCAGATATATGTGCTGCTATCTCTTTTGCTTTGCCCGATGTAGATGCGATGGCGGCATAATAGCCTTCGCAGTCAAGAGGCAAGAGTACCATCCCATCCCCGGTCATTTCCGCCAAGGCGCTTGCCATGACCGGGAGATCTTTTTGTTTGGCATCTTCCCAAATCAACCAAACAAATGATGATTTTTTCTCCATATTTTGGATATGAAGTTTGAACAGGCGCAGCCGCATTTGGGCCAGCTCAGAGGACAGGCGTTCTTTCTGTGCGGATAAATCCGCAATACGCGCGGGCAAATCAGATTCAGTTGAAGAAAGACCGGCACATAAACTACGGATAAGCTGGTGTTATTTGTCTGAATAAAAGAAAAATCCCCTCTCTATAACTAACTTTAGCAGAAGGGATTTTATCTGTTTACTTTAACATGAGAGGGGATTTTTAGCCGAAATATCTTTTCAGTAAACCCCTGAAGCCCATGCCGTGCCGGGCTTCGTCTTTAGCCATTTCGTGTACGGTATCATGAATAGCATCATAACCAAGCTGTTTGGCCAAAACTGCCAGTTCTTTTTTGCCGGCGCAGGCCCCATGCTCGGCTTCGGCCCTTAGCTGTAAATTCTTTTTGGTGTCGGCATAAACGATTTCGCCTAAAAGCTCGGCAAAACGGGCGGCATGGTCGGCCTCTTCCATGGCATAGCGGAAATAAGCCTCGCCGATCTCCGGGAAGCCTTCCCGATGGGCTTGACGGCTCATAGCCAGGTACATACCAACTTCCGCACATTCGCCGTTGAAATTGGCATGAAGGCCTTCCAGCACCCGCTCATCAACACCTTGGGCCACGCCGATCACATGTTCATCGGCAAAAGCATCAGTTCCTTGTTGCTCTTTGAATTTTTCCTGGGGGGCTTGGCACTGAGGACAAACCGGAGGGGGCGCAGCGCCTTCGTGAACATAACCGCAGACAGTACATACAAATTTCTTCATAATATTTCAAACCTCCATATATTAATAATTATTAGGAATGCTTCCTAGTAAAAAGTATAACATATTTTTGAAAAAATGCAAGTGATAGGAAAAGCAAAAAATTTCCAAATTTTTCCAATTTCCTTTTGCCACAGGGGTGTGTAACAAAAACTGGGGTTGACAATGATACGCCAATGAGGCTGACTGCAGTTTTTCCCTTACTCCTAACTTCCGGCTAGTACCATGTGTCAACTAAATCTCTGCAAAATCAGTCCAAACGTCATCCCGGACTTGATCCGGGATCCCCTGCTTGCCTCCGGGGGATTCCGGGTCAAGCCAAAAATGACGGGAAAGCGAAAGTGGATGGTTTTAGATGACACGGCCTACTAGTGCCAAGGCGTATCCATATAATTCCGTTATCATTTTTTGGGATAAAGCATATCTTTCATGGCGGTTTTTCTTTGAGTTGTGGCAGGTATTTGTCATTACTAAGATTATTATGCTTTTTTCAAAATCCATAAAAAATATCGGACCGGTATAACCGCTGAATATTATTGATTTGTCGCCGGCGCCTATTGGGAGTTCATTCTTTTTAGCCAAAGGGTTTTTATACCTCGTCCCGCCATAATTATAGGGCCGGATTATTTTGAGATAAAGCTCTTCCTCATCGTCAAGGTTTTTTGCTATATCAGCATATATTTTATTCAGATCGCCGTTGTTGTCATGGATCGGGATTTTTTTTGCCTGAGCAAATCCCTGCATGATATCCATAATATCAGTATATACATTATCATGGATCAGCATTCTCTCAATAGATTGTTGAGTTAGAAGCGAATATTTGCCGTCAATAAAGCTTTTTAAAATCGTAATAAAATCCCCGGCTGTTGTAAAAATTCCGGCATGCCCTACATAAATTCCCAAAGCAGCAGCTACCCTTGCCTTGGTATCATGAACTATTCCAGGATAGATATCGCTAATTACTTTCCCGTTAACTGTTTCAAAATTATTTGAGACAATATTTTCTTTTCCCAAACCATGAAATGTTGTGTTTTTTAAACCAAGCACGGCAAGTATTTCTGCTGCTACTATTTTTTCGAAGCTTTTACCATAGATTTTTTCTAAAATGACAGAGAGGATTATATAGTGAGAGTCGACATAATTTCTGACGGGGCGGTTGATTTTGGTATTAAATAATTTTTGATAAAAATCATCCCGGCTGACGGCAGCTCCCAGATACCCGTCTGTCCATAATTCTTTTCTGTGAGCTAATAAGTCGCAAATGGTAATATTTTCCAATTTGGTAAATCTATTATCTATAGCTTTGATCCTGTCGTCAAGGGCCAAGAGCCCTTTGTCTATAGAACGGTGGAGGGTGCATCACAAATTCTGGGGTAGACAAAAATGTAAATAGTTGATCTCACGCCGCATCTTCAATAGACGAAATGCTATTATGGAGATAGGAATTAAAGAATTCACCATTTCTGATGTTACAG
>WRHF01000220.1 GCA_009783415.1 Clostridiales bacterium | reverse complement strand
ATCTGCGAAAATCAGTGTCTAATTATTTCATGCATCATTTTGAATCCACATCCTTGCAGGTCAATCTAGAGATGACGTATATTTTGTGACTTTTTTTGTTCGAATTTGAGAGCTTAGTTCCTAATCCCCACTCCCTAATCCCTTGCGGTCGAAGACCGCTTTAGATATAAAGCAGATTACCTCTTTCCCGGCTCCGTTCCTGATTAAATGAAATCTTTTCCATAGCCCTACTAACATCCCCCGGCCGGATCTCCTCCAAATCCTCTTTGCTGCACTGTTCATTATTCACCAGGCGCACAGCTTGGGTGCGTAATGAGGCTTCCACAATATTACGGATCAAGCGGGCATTGCCATGATTTTGCGGGTTTTGCTCAATTATTTTGACCAAGCGCAATTGCAGTTCCCGCCAGGCCTCACCATTGGGCCGGTATTGGCGGCGGCGGTACATATAATCAGCGATTGCCATCAGCTCTTTCAAACTATAATCAGGGAAATCAATATGCAAAGGCAGGCGTGAAGAAAGGCCCGGATTAGTCCGCAAAAACAGATCCATCTCCCTGGTATAACCGGCCAAGATCAAAACAAAATCTGTTTTGTAATCCTCCATAGCTTTGACCAAGGCATCAATAGCTTCCCTGCCAAAATCCTTTTCCCCTCCCCGGATCAAAGAATACGCCTCGTCAATAAATAAAACCCCGCCTAAAGCCTTTTTCACTTTCTCTTTGGTTTTTTGGGCGGTGTGACCAATGAATTCCCCGACCAAATCGGCCCGTTCCACCTCTATCAGATGGCCCTTGCTCAAAATACCGCTTTCTTTATAAAGACGGGCCAAAATCCGGGCCATGGTAGTTTTGCCGCTACCCGGGTTGCCCCGGAAAATTGCATGCAATACCGTAGGCTCGGCAGCCAGTTCTTCTTGAGCACGGCGTTTTTGAATTTCCGTAAAGGCCTGTATCTCGAAAATCATAGCCTTAACCTGGGAAAGGCCGATCAGGCCATCAAGTTCAGCCAAAACCTCCTGCAAAGCGCTTTCACCCGCCTCAGGCTGAAACGGTGTTACCGGTTGTCTGGTTTGCTTTGGAACCGGAAGAACAGGTAAAGGTCTGGCTTGGGGCGGATTATTTGCTAACTTGATTTTGATTTCCATAGCAGGGCTCCTTTTCTGATTTATCCATGCTACTAATATATTAGATATCTCTATATTAGTGCCAGGTCTCAAGGAGAATATATAGCAATGAATAATGAATGCTGAATAGTGAATAGTTTTGGAGGTTTTACTTTGTGAAGCTAAAAGAATTGAAAAGTTATGAAGTGAGCAAGAAAATGGTAAATTTTTCCATTTTTTCATTGTGGGTTGATTTTTTCCTAAAAAAGTGATAGAATAATAGATGTTGCTTTTCAGGCGGGTGTAGCTCAGTGGCAGAGCGCTGGCTTCCCAAGCCAGTTATGAGGGTTCGATTCCCTTCACCCGCTCCAAAAACCGGCAAAGCCGATATTTATACTATTCAATATTCATTATCCAGTATTCATTCTTCATTAAAAGTTTTAACAAAATCAAAACAATGGAGGAAACAAACATGCAAAAACATATAAAAACCGTAGTCAAAGGCAACTTAAAGGAATCGGCAGAAAAAGGCGGCTGCGGCACTTGCCAAAGCTCATGTCAATCTGCCTGCAAAACCTCTTGTACTGTGGGAAATCAAGCTTGCCAAAAATAAGCAGCAACAAAAGTGACGGGAAAGCCGTCACTTTTCTCTAAGGAGAACATATGCAAAATACCCTTGATTTTTCCCGCGTACACCAGTTTTTCTGCAACGGCGATCACCTTATTCTGGATATCAACAGCGGCTCATTGCATTTACTTGATCCAAAGAGCGCCTCCTTTTTGACTTGGCTGCAAAATAAGAACATATCATTCCCGGAAGCAGCAGACCTCTACCTTAAGGAGCAACCGCAAAAGACAGCCCTGCAGGAAATCTTCCGGGAAATAGAGGAGTTGATAGCCCAGGAGCTGCTTTTCTCTCCTCCCCTACCCATTCCTGATAAATTGCCCAAAACCTGGATCAAGTCACTTTGCTTGAATATTTGCCACGATTGCAATCTGCGCTGCAAATATTGCTTTGCCGGCACAGGTAATTTTGGCGGCCGGCGCCTCCTCATGCCCTTGGAAACAGCCCGTCAGGCTATAGACCTCTTACTAAAGGAAAGCGGCCCCAGGCCCTTTTGCGAGCTTGATTTTTTCGGCGGCGAGCCCCTGCTCAATTTTAAAGTGGTGCAGGAAGCTTATTATTATGGTAAAGAAGCAGCGAAAAAGGCCGGTAAACAGCTCAAATTTACCCTCACGACCAATGGCTATGCCCTGGATGAAGCTACTTTGTCCTGGCTAAATCAGGAGAATATCAGCCTGGTGCTCAGCCATGATGGCCGTCCTCGTATCCATGATGCCATGCGCCGTCTGCCTGATGGCTCGGGCAGCCATGCAAAAGTAGAAGCCAACCTAAACAAAGCTGCAGCTAGCCGCCCAAATGGTAATTATTTCATTCGAGGCACATATAGTAGTAATAATCTGGATTTTGTCGAGGATATCCATTTTTGGCTGGATCAGGGCTATCAATACCTATCTTTGGAGCCGGCAATAGCGGAAAACCAAGCCGCCTGGAGGCTGACTGAAGAGCATTTGCCTCGCTTGGGCAGGGAATATCAAGATTTGGCCCGCCTTTGTTATCAACGTTTTGCAGAGGGTCGCCCTTTCAATTTCTTCCATTTCAATTTGGATTTAACAAAAGCTCCCTGCCTGGCAAAACGGCTTTGGGGCTGCGGAGCAGGCTATGAGTATATTGCTGTCACTCCGGAAGGAGATATTTACCCTTGCCACCAATTTGTGGGAAATGAAGCCTTCATTCTGGGAAATGTTACAACCGGTATAAAGAATAATCAATTGGGAAAGGAGTTTAAAGCTGCTCATATTTATAACAAACCGGCCTGCCGCAACTGTTGGGCCAGATATTTTTGCAGCGGCGGCTGCCATGCCAACAATTACAATGCCAACGGTAACCTGCTGATTCCTCATCAAATGAGCTGTGATCTTTTCAAAATCCGCCTGGAGGCAGGCCTATGGTTAAATAGCAGAATTTGTATGCATATCTGAAATGTACCAATAGAACCACAATTGCGAAATTTGCGACGAACTTGCAAAGACAATACTTTTGTGATATTATTTAACAATATAAAACACTGGGGGATAATTGATTTTCTATATCACCTAATACAATTTGAGCGTTTAACGCTAATTAAGGAGGTATTTGATGCAACCCGTCAAAATGTACGACGACGCGGAGAAGACTCCACCTACTACATATTCTTGTAATCACTCCGCTCGGCAAAAGTATCATGACAACCGGAACGGCGCCCGCGAATTG
>WRHF01000219.1 GCA_009783415.1 Clostridiales bacterium | reverse complement strand
ACCGGACCGGCGGGACCTACGGGTGCTGACGGTGATACCGGACCTGCAGGACCTACGGGAGCTGACGGTGATACCGGACCTGTGGGACCTATGGGACCGCCGGGAGCTGTCGGTGATACCGGACCGGAAGGACCACAGGGCCCAGGCTCTATAGGTACCATAAAGGGCGCCTATGACTCATATGGTGACTTTTTAGCAGGCGATGGAGGCGATGATGGCGAACCGGGAGATTTCTATTACGTCGACGGAACGGTTTGGATGTGGGATGAAATCAATGGTGATTGGGTAGATATTGGGCCAATCGTAATCACAAGTTGATTGAATAGTATAGATTGAATAAGCCAAGGCGCGGCAGTTAGCCGCGCCTTGGTTCCTTTTTTGCAACTAAAAAATTACTCATTCCACTCCCTGCCCCCTTATCTATTTTCACCCCGGATAAGGTAGGTTTCAACATATACATTTGCCCCGCTTTTGGCAAATGTTATTGTCATAGGCTGATTTTGATCCTTTATAGGGAAATATACGCCATACCAGGCTAAGGCGTCGCTAAGAGTAATTTCCCGGGTTTCAAGCCCGCAAGATAATTGAAGCTTGGCGCTGCCTTCCCCTGCTCTGGCGTGCAGCTGCAGATATACTTCCTTGCATGACAAAATACCGGGATCATAAAGGCCAAAACAGCTTCCTTCTTTTACCCATCCGTTATTGAATCCATAAAGTGCGCTGTGAAGCCAGTTTTGGCCGGCTTCCGGAGTTATGACAGCATAGGCCTTGTTTGCTGTATATTCCAGGCTGGCTGACTTATCTATTACCATATTTTGTAAAAGTTTGGGATTTATAATTATATTAGCTGTCGGTTGGGGATCAGATGCTTGATAAAACCTATCCGGCTTTTCGGAAGTTGACCTCTGTACCTGGTCAGAGGCGCCAATGCCTTCTAAGGCATCCTCAAAGCTCACGATACCGGCGCTCCCCCGATAGGCCATATCTATAACCATGGATGCCTCCCAAAACAATTGACCGCCCTTTGTCAAATAAACAGCATCATCCCCGGCCAGGCTTTTCGCCTCCCGGCCCTCATCAATATATAGCATATTGGTATTATAGCTATCCAGCGCATAACTGCTTATATTCGATACAAGCAGCACAAGGAGCAAGATCACGGAAAAGCTTGCCATATCTCTTTTTTTAAAACCTCTCAAATTGATCGAGTACAAAAAGTATGCTGTTATCCCGATCCAGATGATCGGCATCCAGACATGGCCATTTATGGGCGTGCGAAGCAAAAAAGCGGAAAGAAGGTGAGCATCAACGGAATGGGTAACGCCGCTGATCGAGGCTTTGCCGGCAAGGAGCAGCCATCCCACTGCAATTCCGGTAGAGGCTGCTATAAGCCCGGGCTTTGCTTTGGCATCGGCCAGATCCTCAGTCAGGCAGAAGGCAAATAAAACAGGAAGATACATTGCCAGATAGCGGGTGTGGATCCTGGTAGCAAAAGGATCTTCCGTCATCTCGCCGATATATATGGTCCAAATAATCACCCCGGCATAAAGCAGCAGTGATGCGAAAAGCCCGTGGAAGAACAGGCGGTTGGGCAGGCTCAGCCGCTTTGCCGAAAAAAGCGGCAAAAGCAGGGGCAAAACCAGAAAAGCAGCAGGTAAATATAAACAATAAACCAAAGCTCCGTTTAAGGCATTCATAATATTCAACCAGGTAAGGGGCTGCATCTGCTGATCGTAATAGCCTGCAGCCGAAAGGTCGACTCCAAAACCGAATTGCAGCAAGAGCCTATAGCCGGCAAAAAGGGCAACAAATATACCTGCAAAATACAAAGTTTGCAGCAGCCATTCCCTCTTTTTCTCTTTTATAAATAAAATAACAAATAAGCCAACAAATGCCAAACCGATCACAATGGGCCCGGGCTTGGCTATATGCAGCAAAAATGTCAGTATCCCGCAAATGATTGCGTTTTTAGGCCTTTTGTCCTCAATTGCCAGGAAAAAAAAGTAAAACAGGGCCAGCATCAGGGGATAGACAATACTTTCGGACATTATATGCCTGACCATGACCATATCGGGCAGACAAAGAACTGTTACCCCGATCAAAAGGCCCTTAAGCTGAGAGCCGGTTATTCTCTTGGCCAGCAAATAGGCAGGTATTGCTGCCAGGCTTATAGCTATGGCATTGAAAAACTGGATCGCCCTGAGAATATTAACTGAGAAAGGCAGGGCATGGAGTGGAGAAATAAGCAAAGGATATAAAATATATTCATAAACGATCGGCTGCCCCCGCATAAGCACCTCCGCCGAGTTAAAAAGCGATCGGGAAATGCTGAAATACAAGGCCTCATCCATTATCATGGAAGGCGCCGAGCTGTTAAAAGAGGCAAGTAAATAGCGGATGATAATACTTGCGATAATAAAAAGGCTTAAGATGATTTTTAAATTTCTGCTTCTTTCAAGCCAATCGCCGATTTGCTTTATTTTTCTGAATTTTGCATCTTTTTCTCGAACTGCTGCCATATCAATAATTATTCCTTTCCGGGTATAAACCCTTATATTCTTTAATAAAAAAAACCCTAATGTACTATACTATATTTTAGAAACTATCTTAAAGGGGTGTTTGAATGTGAAGGTTTTGATCATCATTCCTGCATACAATGAGGAAAAAAATATCGAAAAAGTTGTTGACGAGCTTAAATGTCATGACTTTGATTATGATTATATTATAGTAAATGACGGCTCCACCGATAAAACCAGGGAAATCTGCCAGGCACGCGGTTTCAACGCCATCCACCTGCCTATCAATCTGGGCGTTGGCGGAGGAATACAGACCGGCTATAAATATGCTTATGAAAACGGCTATGATATCGCCATTCAAATGGACGGAGACGGCCAGCATGACCCGGGCTTTATCCCTTCTTTACTGGAACCTGTCCGCGCCGGGTTTGCGGATTACGTGATCGGCTCCAGGTATCTGGAAAAAAAAGGGTTTCAGTCCACCCGCCTGAGGCGTCAGGGGATAAAGCTGCTAAGCAGTATCATATATCTTTTCGGCAAACTAAGGGTCGAGGATGCCACCAGCGGCTTTAGGGTGGTAAACCGCGAGCTTATCCGTCTCTTCTCCCAAAATTACGCTCAGGATTATCCGGAACCGGAGGCCATCATCCAAGCGGCAGCCAGGGGCTATCGCATTATAGAGCTCCCGGTAATAATGAGGGAGCGCCGGGCCGGGGAGAGTTTTGTCAATCAATGGAGCGCTCTTTATTATATTATCAAGGTAACGATGTCTATTGCAGTGCTGGGAGCTGGGGAGTAGGAGTTAGTAGGAGTTAGTAGGAGTTAGGAGTTAGGGGTTAGGAACTAAGCTCTCAAATTCGAACAAAAAAAGTCACAAAATATACCTCATCTCTTGATTGACCTGCAAGGATGTAGATT
>WRHF01000218.1 GCA_009783415.1 Clostridiales bacterium | reverse complement strand
AGTTTTTCTGTGGTGGGAAAACTCCATTCAGCCACCCATGCGGATGTGTTTTGCGCTAAACTAAGCCCGGATCTGGTATTTATAGATGTTTGCACTGAGGGAGGCGCTTCGGGGCTTACCGCGGCCAAGACATTGCGCAAAAAATATCCGGATATGAAAGTCATAGTCATGTCCGGCTTTAATGAACTCACATATGCGCCAGTGGCCAAAGAGGCCGGGGCTCACGCTTTTGTGTTTAAGAGCAAGAGCCTGGCCTATTTTAACGAAATCGCCCGCCAAGTCATGCAAGGCGAAACTGTCTATCCTCCCCCCAAAACCTTACCTATGCCTATGGGCGAAGCCCCGCTGAGCGAACGGGAAATGGAGGTGCTGCGCCTGATGTGCAGGCATATGAGCAATAAAGAAATTGCGGGGGAACTGTTCATCAGTGAAAGCACGGTAAAATTCCACAAAGCAAATATGCTGGCTAAAACAGGGTTTACAAAATCTTTAGATCTTGTTTTCTATATGATAAACAACGGCTGGATCAATCCGCTTACTATTGACTGACTGGGCATTCTTATATTTTTCGCAAAAAACTATCCGCTGCGGCTAGGGCAATGTATAGATATTAGATATATACTTAAACAAATACCATGGAATGCTGGTGATCATGATATGCGCAAAAAAGTCTTGCTGGTTATGCAAAGAAAAATGCTCTCCGATGCGCTGATCATGCAGACTGCTAATGATACGCGCTTTGAGCTATCGGCAGAAAAAAATTACGCTACCGCCGCGCTGACTGCCGAGGCGTATTCGCCCGATATTGCCATGGTGGAGATACCGGAATCCGGCCCGTGGAAGCTGGCTGAAAAGTGCCTGGCTATCTGTGATGTGATCCACAAGCAACAACCTCATTGTAAGCAGGTTATTTTGTGCAGTGAAAATGATAAGGATTCCTGCCGCAAGGCGATACAAGCAAAACAGGAGCGCAGGATAGACGATTTTCTTTTTTATGATAATAGCGTCAATTATTTGCTTTCCAAATTGGAGGCTTTAATATAAGGGATAGATCATAATGCTATATTTTATTTGCTTTTGTTTGTAGTTTGGGCGATTTAAGCAGACTAATTATTGTCTCGTTATACAGGTAATTTGAATGTCATGGTTACTTCGCCTGTTTCTTGGTTGATTTTGATTTGCTGATTTTCCAACCCCATATCTTTGCCAGTGGACATTTTAAAAAGCCCTGCCAAGAACTGCATACCACTTGTCATCACTTGTTCTAGCTCAGTGGATTGCGTCGCGCTGTCATGCGTTGTGGTTTTTGGCGCGCCGGCTACATCCTTAGCGGCTGTTTGTTGTTTGACAGTGTCGTCATCCTGATAATCAATCAATTCGATGTCTTCAGTAATAACTTCTTCAAAATCAGCTATTTCTTCAAAAAGATCCTCAGTAATATCATCCGCTTCATCTGGTGGTTGATTAACAAAGGCTTCTAATTGATCGATAAATTGTGAGCGCCCTTTGGAGGAAAAATCCACATAATCCGTTTGGCTGTTATTATCTAACACACCGTCAAAGAGATTTTGTTTTACCAGCAAACCGGCGGCAATCTGCTGTTCGATAGAATTTCTGGTAATCAGGTTATAAATAGTAAGGTTAGCGCTCTTTTGCCCCAGCCGGTCAATACGGCCGATGCGCTGATTCTTTTTAGCGGGGTTCCAAGGCAGTTCGAAATTAATCAGCGTATCCGCTACTTGTAGGTTGAGTCCGGCGCCCCCGGCTTCTGTTGAAAGGAAGATCTTGCATTCCGGGGTGTTTTCAAATTTTTTGATTAGTTCTCCTCTTGATTTAACCGGCACCTTTCCATTCATTTCTACAAAACCTATTTTGTTTTTTCTGAGCAACTGTCCAATAAGTTTATGCACCTTGACCCACTCTGAAAAAATAATAATTTTTCGGTAAGAATTTCTCAAATCAAACTTTTCGAGCAGTATATTTTCCAACTCTT
This sequence comes from Clostridiales bacterium, assembly GCA_009783415.1. Taxonomy (GTDB): domain Bacteria; phylum Bacillota; class Dehalobacteriia; order UBA4068; family UBA4068; genus WRHF01. Next base: position 1,442 of record WRHF01000218.1, on the reverse strand, counting down.
CCATCTTGGGCGATACATTTGTTTCTTCATCTATCAGATAAGTTGAATCGCAAACCATGCGCATACAGGCTAGCAGTATTTGCAGTTTTTGCATATCGTAGGCAGTGAGGAATTTTTTGCGCAATATAGCAGAGATCCCTTTGGCATAGGAGGCGTGATATTCGGCTTGTTGGGGGGCTAAAGCCACAGGAATATCGAATTGCTGCACATTGGGGAGCTGATCTAATACATTTCTTTTTTCACGGCGTATCAGTATTTCTGATAATCGCTCGTTTAGAGCCTGCAAATTATAATAACCGTCGATTTTATTTGTTTTGGCAGGGTCAAAAAGACAATGCTGATAAGAAAATTCCCATAAAGGACCTAAAAAATATGGATCAAGCACACTGATGATCGAAAAAATGTCGATCAGGCGGTTTTCGATCGGGGTTCCGGTTATTACCAGGGTATGTTTTGCCTGCAAACGTTTAATGGCAGAGGATGTTTTTGTTTGATAATTCTTGATCCTCTGCGCCTCGTCAAGAATAAGGAAATCCATGCCGGCTTTATTGATAGCCAGGCTATCGCGCAAAGTAGTTTCATAATTGACGATATAGAAAAAACATGAGTCATCAAAATACTGGGTTTCCCTTTCTTTGGGTAATCCGCTTACGATAAGCGCTTTTTCGTTTGTGAATTTTTCAATTTCTTTTTTCCATTGGGCTTTTAACGTAGCGGGGCAGACGATCAAGGTTTTTTTGAAGCCAAAGAGCTGTTTTTTGAGCACGGCGGCAGCCACTGCCTGTATGGTTTTGCCTAAGCCCATTTCGTCGGCGATTATAGCCGCTTTTTTGAATAGGGCAAATTCCACCCCTTCTTTTTGATAAGGAAAGAGTTCCGCTTTAATAGAGGAATAATCCGGTTTATACTTTCGCGCCAATTCTTTGAGCATGGCTTGTTCAAAAGCATGTTCCACCTTTTCTCTTACCTCAGGGCGTATGCAAATGGTGGTAAATTCTTCCGCGTTTTCGATAAAACCCAGAAAAGATTTAATTTCAGTTTCTGAATTATCAATATAATTTTGTTTTTTAAAGTAGCGGGAAATGAGGAGTTGCTCGTTTACAGGCAATTTATGTGGATAATGCCAGGTAATTTTGTATTCATTTAAAGGGTCGCAGAACACTTCAATAAAAGGATATGTTTTATCCATCTGTGCTTGCAACCGTTGGTTTTTCTTTAATTCATTAAAGGCAAACATAATATGTTTGGTGGTTCCCAGCTTATTGAGTTTAGCGTCCCAGCTGTCGCTATAGCCGGTTTCCGTTGTAAAATCCCGCAGCAATACTTTGTAGCGGGCGCCTTGTTCGTTGGTTAGGATATGATCTCCATAGATATTATTTGCCCACCTGATGCGGTATGTGGCTTTATCGGCTTTTTCTCTGCGTTCGTCTAACACACGCATT
>WRHF01000217.1 GCA_009783415.1 Clostridiales bacterium | reverse complement strand
AGCAGTTTTACTCATCTTGCCTTTCTTTATGGGGCTAATTAGTTGCATTCTCTTGCCCCCCCTTTGAAGGGGGGGGAGAGGCGGCTTTGCCGACTGGGGGGGGGAGATGTAACAGGCAAGCAAAGTTTAAATTTCATTGCCTGTGAACAGTAACCTCCACACCCCACTCTCCACTCTCCACACTCCACTCTCCACACTATTACAAAATTTCTCTTGCCAAAAACAGTAAATCAAGCTATAGTATAAGTAGATGGTTATGCTGATAAAGTTAGGAGAGGAAAGTATTGCGAATAGCTGTTGATATTATGGGCGGTGATTATGCCCCGGAACAAATTGGGGCGGGAACCTTGGCCGCAGCGCAAGAAAATCCCCGGCACGCCTTTATCCTGGTGGGCACGGAGCAGGCCCTGGCTGACTTGCCTCAACTGCCCCCCAATGCGGAAAAATTCAGCGCAGGCAGTGTTATGGCTATGGATGAGCCTGTCGCTAATCTGACGGGCAAAAAGGATTCCTCCATTTGGCTGGCTACTCAGCTTGTGAAGAAAGGCCAAGCCCAGGCTGTGGTTTCTGCCGGTTCAACTGCTGCTCAAATGGCCTCTGCCCTTTTGTTGCTGGGCCGGATCAAAGGCATCAGCCGCCCGGCCATTGTAGGGATCATGCCCAGCCTGGCCGGGCCCCGGGTACTGCTGGATATTGGGGCAAATGCCGATTGCAAGCCGGAAATGCTGCTCCAATTTGCCCTGATGGGCCAGGTATATGCCCAAGAAATTTTGGGTTTAAAAGCGCCAAGGGTAGCTTTGCTCTCCAATGGCAGCGAAGATCATAAAGGTAATGAGCTTGTCAAAGCTGCCCATCAGCTTTTATGCCAAAATTTACCAGATTTTGCCGGCAATAAGGAAGGCCGGGATCTGGCAGAGGCGAAAGATTTTGAAGTTATGGTTTGTGACGGTTTTACCGGCAACATTGTGCTAAAAACCATGGAAGGCACAGCCCAAACCATTTTAGGAATGCTCAAAGAGCAGCTGGGGGCTAATTTCCGCCATAAAGCCGGGGCTGCTTTGATCATGCCGGGTCTCAAAAAAATCAAGCGCCAAATGGATTATGCGGAATATGGCGGCGCACCTCTTTTAGGGGTCAAAGGTATCAGTATTATTTGCCATGGCAGCTCCAAGGCCTATGCTATCCAAAATGCGGTCAACCTGGCTATTTCTTGCCTGGAGCAGGATTTTGCCGGAAAAATCGAAAGAACCGTCGAAAAGACACTCACCAGCCCCGTAGCCAATTAATATAATTTAAATAAATAATGATTTCATAAATCGGCTTTTGAGGGGGAAAATAAAATGACGGAATTGGAGCAAATTCAAGAGATTTTGGCCAGGGAGATGCAGATAAATCCGGAACTTTTGCAAAATAACGCTACTATGGATGATTTGGGGCTTGATTCTTTGGCCGTTTTGGAATTGCTGATGATCATTGAAGATTCTTTTGAAATCAGTATTGATGATGAAGAAGCCACCAAAATGACCACCGTTGGCCAACTGGCAGACCTGGTAGAGCAGAAGAGCAAATATTAGAGGAGAAATCACATGGAAAACAATCCTATACAGCAAAGACAGGAGGAGCTTGCTGCTCAGTTGAGCTTTAAGGGCGAGGATTGGCTTTTTTTGCGGCAGGCGCTTACCCATCCCACTTTTTTTGAAGGCAATAAACTTAAAGACCAGGAGGATAATCAGCGCCTGGAATTTTTGGGTGATGCTGTGCTGGATCTTTTGGTGGGGGAATTACTTTTTCAGCTTTACCCAAAGGCCCAGGAAGGCCAATTGACTAAAATGCGGGCTGCTATAGTCAGTGAGAATCCTTTGGCTAAAAAAGCGGAAGAGCTGGGCCTGGGTGAAGCCTTGCTTTTAGGTAAAGGCGGGGAAGCTAACGGGGACCGCCACCGGCCCTCGGTATTAGCCGATACTTTCGAGGCAGTGCTGGGCGCCCTTTATTGCCACCTGGGCTTGGCTGCCGCCAAAAAATTTATTGCCGATTGCTTTGCCGCGGATATTGCCGCTTTGACTGAAATGGATTATGAAGATAATAAATCCATCCTTCAAGAGCTGGTGCAGCGGGAAGGAGATTTGGGCGTGCATTACCGCCTCCATTCCACCAGCGGTCCGGATCATGCCCCGGAATTTTTGAGCGGGGTTTATTGGGGAGATAAACTGCTGGCTACCGGCCAGGGCAGCAGTAAAAAAGAAAGCGAGCAAACTGCGGCTAAACAGGCCTTGCAGAAACAAAGGCAATGGCTGAGAGTCTAAATTGGAAAATTTTACCATTTTTTATCCCTATGGAGGGCTGCCGGCAAAACTGCATCTATTGCGATCAACGGGCCATCAGCGGCCGGGCCAGAGGGCCCAGGGCTGAGGAAATTGCCGCAGCCATTGCTGCCTGGAGGGAGGAAAGCCCGCCGGAAGTGGCTTTTTATGGCGGCAGCTTCAGCGCCTTGAGCAGGGAAAAGCAATCCTACTATTTGGCGCCGGCGACCTTAGCCTTGGCCAAGGGTCAAATCAGAAGCATCCGGATTTCAACCCGGCCCGATTGCCTGGATAATGACAGATTGGACTTTTTGATCCAAGCCGGGGTGAATACAATTGAGCTGGGCATTCAATCTTTTGATGATCAGGTTTTATTGGCTTCGAAGCGGGGTTATGACCGTAAAAAGGCTCTTGCCACCTGCCGCTTGGTGCACTCAAGAGGCCTGAACCTGGGCATTCAGCTGATGCCCGGCCTGCCCGGGGACAAGCAAAGCCTTGCTTCCGCTCAAATTGCAGCCGCTCTTTTGCCCCAAAGCGTCCGCATTTACCCCACCGTAGTACTTAAAGATACCGAACTGGCCAAAGCTTGGCAACAGGGGCTCTATCAGCCCTTGAACCTGGCGGAAGCGGTGCGTCATTGCCGGGATATCTGGGCTGTTTTCGAGGCCGCTCAAATCAAAACCATCCGGATCGGCCTCAACCCTTTGGAGGACGAGAGCAAAGTCCTGGCCGGCCCCTATCATCCCGCTTTCGGCCACCTGGTAAAAAGCGCCCTGAAGCTGGAACAGATCCGTCATTTGCTGGCAGGAGAACCAAAAGATCAAGTGCTCAACTTGCTTCTGCCCAAGCAGGATCTACCCCGGCTTATGGGTCATAAGCAAGCTAATTGGCAAGACTTAATGCGGGATTACCCCTTGTTACACAGGAAAACAGCCAAAGAGCTGCAACCCGGAACTGTAGCTTTGAAAGACGGCAAAATCCTGCACTGGCAAGAATTTGCTGAAATTTACGCGAAAAAGCTCTATGCAAGATAGCACAGAACTTTTCTGCAAGGCTAAAGGCAACCTCTAAAAACACAGCGCTGCCAGATTCGCTAGCAATTTTTTCGACTGGCAAGGCGAAGGAGCCGAAGCGTAGCCGAGCTACGTGAGGTGACGACA
>WRHF01000216.1 GCA_009783415.1 Clostridiales bacterium | reverse complement strand
CTCAAAACTCCGGCTTGTCCGGAGCAGGGGTTAGGGCGGGTATGGGTTTGCATCTGAAAATTCACCCGCTCTGACCTCCGGCTTTTGAACTCTGAAAAAACAACAGTTTCCTATAATAATATTGATATTTTAACTCAAATAGTATTGTTTTTTAGAGGAAAAGTGGTATAATTATAAGAAATATTTGATTTTTCTATTCTGAATTCTGACTCCTAGTAGGCTGTGACTTCTAAAACCATACACTTTCGCTTTCCCGTCATTCCGGGCTTGACCCGGAATCTCCTGGTGACAAGCAGGGGATCCCGGATCAAGTCCGGGATGACGTTAGGACTGATTTTGTAAAGATTTAGCTGACACATGGTACTAGATTCTGACTACTTGTGGGCGAAGCCCACTTTATGAAAAACAGATGTAATTATATTTACCCGGTCTGAATCGTAAACTGAAGAAGGGAGGGGTGGCTAGGCGTAACTGAAGTATTTGCCTTGGTTCTCTATTAAATTTACAGAAAGGACAAGATTGTCATGAGAAAAACAAAACCTCTTTTACCTCTAATGGCCAGCCTGGCCTTTGTAGTCCTGATTTCCTTGTTGTCTTTCAGTGCTGTTTTTGCAGCGGAACCTAATGGTTTGGCAGAGATGCCTGATCCTATCGACCCCCAAAGCTGGACCTTGTTGAGAGACACTAATTGGAATAACTATGTGCCCAACCCGGTGATCAATTGGATGGACGAATTGAATCCGGAAAGCCTGGTAAATCCCCAAGGCCGCGGTAAAAATAAAATCAGCGGCGCCGTAATTCTTGTTGACTTTTGGGACAAGCCCTTCCTCATGCTGGGGGAAAAGGGCGCCGACATGTTTGGCTGGCATGCCTTTAAGGGCAATGATACATATCAGGATTATCTTGACAGGATAGAAAGAGGCGACCCTGTGACCAAGAATCCCCAACGTGTGGTCAGCAGTGAGGCAGAACTGCTGAAGTTTTGGGAAGATTACCTTAATAAGAAACTTACCGATCCTTCACTTAATACCCATAACTATGGAGTTAACATCGACGAATTCTGGCGGGAGAATTCCTACGGCAAATGGGGAGTGGATCTGGACGCTTTCGGCGTTTTCCACCTTCAGGGCTTCGAAATGGAGTATTGGGATTCTGTCTCCAATTCCTCCTGGAACGATATTCCCCCCACCTTCCGCCGGGGCGCCTCGGGTACCAGCGGTCAGCGCAACTTTACCTCCGAATGTATAAGTCTGGCCACAGCTAACGGGGTATACTTGGGTGATTACGACTTCTTCTTCATCTGCCATGCCGGCTATGACCAAAGCGCTATCTGGATGGAATTTGGCCTGGTACAATGGAAAAACGGCGTGGATGTTCCTTATGAATATGGGGTACGGGCCAAAATGGAAGAAGTAGAAAAGATCTTTACAGCCCATCCTGAGTATCTCTTATCTCTGGATGCCAGGGGCGGCTATAACCAATCCACCACTATTCGGGACGAGGCGGCTAAGGTAAGGGCGCACCAGGTTTTGGGTACTTTGGCTGATTATGAATTCAAATTCCCCGCCGCGGAATGGACCTGGGCCAATAATTATATCGGCCAGGGTTCCAGTTCCAGCCTTTACGGCACTCCCGGCGGCCCCAATACAGGCCCTACCCGCTATGTGAAATGGACTTCCTGGGCAGCCATGGCCACAAGATGGGCCGGCGCCGGCAGCGCTAGTGTTCCTAGATCTCCGGCAAATGGCGGCGGAAGTGTTTCCAGAAGATACTCCCAGCAGGGCGAATCCAACGGTATGGCTACCTATGCCCATGAATTCGGCCATATCGTGGGTCTCAGTGATAACTATAGCAACTCCTATGGCGCCACCTACAGCCCGGACAGCGAGCCCTGGGATCTGATGGCCCGCGGCTGCTTCGCCGGTCCCTTCGGCGACCATGCCCGCTGGAGCGTACCCGGCGGCTTGGAGGCCGACAGCGCCCCTGTCCATTTGATGATGCTCTCCAAGAAATTATCCAACTTCTACGATCCGGGCGATGTTTTTGCCTTTAGCGTAGCTAATTTGAAGACCGGTGGACCGGTGGTAGCAAATGTAGTGGCCCGTAATGTTCCGCTGAATAATAATAAGACTGCCGCCAATCCCGAGGGATACTATCCCTGGCTGGAAGAATATGGCTTAGTTAGCCCCAATTACTACAAGGCTATGGAGCTGACCTTCGACAGCGCCAACCCGGATCTGGCAACCCTGAGAACGACCGGCTTCACCTGGACCCGTATCCGCGCCGGCCGCATGTCGGTAGAAGTCGTCCAGCGTACCGGCTATGACTCCTTTGCTCCTGACGATGGGGTAGTAATTTCCCGTTTGGCTACCGGCACCGGCCAAGCCCATACGGTAATTGATTCCCACCTTTATGACCTGGACATGGTGGATTATTATGTCTACGGCGATCCGGTAAAATATACCATGGGCAATCAGGCCCAGCTCTTTGACGGCGCCTTTAAAGCCGGTAAATCCGAAATCGATACCGGATATTATACAGGCGGCGAATTCAAGGGAGATAAGCGGGGCAGTGAAGATGTTATTTCCGGCAAAACTGTCAACGAATTCCATGATACTGCCAATAAACTGCATTTCTATATCCTGAAAAATGATCTGAACCCAGGCAAATACGGTGAGTTCCTTTCCTATCAGGTTGGGGTGCTTCATGAAGACGGCAAGCCGGTAGGTGGAGATTTAGTCGTCAAAGCCGGTAAGTTTGAAGCGGCTGATCCGGGCAGGGTAGCAACTCAGTGGTTCACAGTCACAAATACCGGCGATGCCACCGATATCATCCGGGTCGGCGCCGATTGCGCTTTGGATTTCACTCTTTTGAATGATCTCTATGCTATCGAAGCCGGACAAACCATCGAAATCCCGGTTTATGTCGGGATCCCCGCAACCGATCCTGCCTTTAAACCCTTGACCTTCACTGCTTCTTCGGAAAGTAATGCCGCCAAAGCCGGCAGCGTTTCCGTCACCGACTTTTCCGCCAATATTTATGCTCCGGCTCAAATCTATGTCAAGGAAGGCAATAAGGTCGACTATGTGGTCTCAGTCGTTAATGTCGCCAATGAAGGCGCCAATCTCTTTACGATAGAGGCTGCATTCGATGCCAAAAACCTCAATTATCTCGGTTATACTTTCGGGCCGAGTCTGCTCACCCACAGCCCCGCTCAAGGTTCCTTCTCCTATGATGTGGTGAACGGCAAACTGGCCTTAGATATGCATCTGGGCAGACCGGGGGTTCTTATCAAAGCCGAAACCGAAACCCCGTTGGTCACTTTCCACTTTACCTTAAAGGATGGCGTCGCGGCCGGGCCTGATGCGACAGTTCTGGATACCTTCTTGAGCAAGGTTACCGGCTACTGCTTTATAGTCGGCAAATCCAGCCCCATCGATGCTATAATAACCAAGCCGGGCGCTCCTACCAAAGTCCTGATCCATCCCTTGGGATATGAAGGCGGAGAGTTGGATGAAGCC
>WRHF01000215.1 GCA_009783415.1 Clostridiales bacterium | reverse complement strand
TTCGCTTTCCCGTCATTCCGGGCTTGACCCGGAATCTCCCGGTGACAAGCAGGGGATCCCGGATCAAGTCCGGGATGACGTTAGGACTGATTTTGTAAAGATTTAGTTGACACATGGTACTAGTACCATGTGTCAACCAATAGCAGGAAGAGGGCGGCCTTTATTTGGCCGTCCTCTTCTTGTCGAAATATGCCTATATTTGTCTCTTGCAATTCAATATATTGACAAAATAGGAATAATTTGCTAAAATCGAAATTGGCTTAATGGATTTTTGCGGCAGTTAAGAAACGAAGTTTTCTCTTTCGCAAAAAGTCTATTGATTTACATACAAATGTTATTTGCCGGGAAAGGAGGGGGATGTCAATTGACAATTGACAATTGACAATTGACAATTGACAATTATGAAAAAATTATTTAGGAGGGACAAAATTATGTTGAAAAGACAGGTATTGCCGGTTGCTGCTCTTGCTGCTTTGCTGATTTTATTCTCATTCAGTGCGGCTTGGGCGGCCGAGCCCAAAGGTCTGGCTGATATGCCGGATCCTATCGACCCTCAAAGCTGGAAATTGCAAGAGGATATGACTTGGGATGATATGCTCCCCAACCCGGTTATCAACTGGATGAATGATCTGAATCCTGACGGTATTATCAACCCCAAGGCCGCGGGGAACAAAGAGCCGATCAAAGGGGCATTGCTGCTTGTTGATTTCTGGGACAGGCCTTTCATCTCAGCCCAACCCCTGCACAGCGATATGCTCGGCTATTATTTCCATAACCCGGATGGCACACAGCAAACAGAAATCAGCTACAACCCGCTTATCCATATAGATGAAGAGGAATTAGCTCAATGGATGGCGGATTTTATCGGCAAGCCGACGGCGGACAATCATGGGGCCAGCGTTGACGAGTACTGGCGTGAGAATTCCTATGGCAAATGGGCGATAGAAGTTGATGCCTACGGACCTTTTACCCTGCAAGGCTTCGAAATGGAATATGGTTTGGATTATACCTACTGGTCCGATTATCCGCCTGCCTTCCGCCGGGGCGCCGCTTCCGGTAGAAGCGGCAGCCGCAGCCTGACATCAGAATCGGTAGCCCTGGCCCGGGATAACGGGGTGTATTTGGGCGATTATGATTTCTTTTTTATCCTTCATGCCGGCTATGATGAATCCAATGCCTGGCTGGAATTCGGGCCGATGCAGTGGTCCGCTCCCCGGGATGTGCCCTATCAATACGGGGCCGGGGCCAAGATGGAACAGATCGAAAAAATATTGACCGCTCATCCCGAATATCTCTTATCATTGGATACCAGGGGCGGCTATAACCAATCCACGGCTATCCGTGATGCGGCAAATCAGGTTAGGGCCGGTACCTTCAGCGAATTCAAATTCCCCCAGGCGGATTGGGATTGGTACAGGGATTATTCCTGGGGCAATGCGGCGCCTACCCGTTATGTGCCCTGGACCGCCTGGCTGTATGCCACGGCAGCCTGGGCCAGTTCGGGCACTGCTACTGTTCCCAGATCCCCCGCCAACGGCGGCGGGAATGTTTCCAAACAGTTTTCGCAGCAAGGGGAAAACAACGGCATGGGTACCTATGCCCATGAATTCGGCCATATTCTCAGCCATGCCGACAACTACGAAAACCCCTGGGCAATAACCCGCAGCCCGCGCGCCGATTATTGGGATCTGATGAGCCGGGGCGACAGGAACGGCCCCTTTGGCTATCATGCCCGCTGGAGCGTACCCGGAGGCCTGGAGGCTGACGGCACGCCCAGCCATATGATGATGCTTTCCAAAAAACGGGCCGGCTATTATGATGACGGCGATGTATACGAGCTGAGCGTGGCTCAATTAAAAGCCAACGGACCGGCAGTCGCCAATGTGGTTTCCCGTAATATTCCCTTGAACAATAACAAGAGCGCCGCCAATCCCCTGGGCTACTATCCCTGGCTTGAGGAATACGGCTTGGTTGCTCCCAACTACTATAAAGCCATCGAGCTGACTTTTGATGCCGCCAATCCCGACCTTGCGGTACTGAGAACCACCGGCTGGTCCTGGACGGCTTTCAGAGCCGGGCGGATGGCTGTGGAAGTGATCGATAGGACCGGTTATGATTCCTATTGCAATGACCATGGGGTTTTGCTCTCCCGCCTTGCCACGGGAACCGGTCAGACCCGGGCGGTGGTCGACTCTCATCTTTATGATATTGATATGGTTGATTATTACTTGAACGGAGAACCGGTATACTATGTTATCGGTCATTCCGCCCAATTGAACGATTCCCTCTTTCATGCCGGTAAATCCTTTGTCGATACGGGCTATTATAGCGGCAGCATGCGCCAGTGGGAAGCAAGAGATGACAGGGAAATTGTTTCCGGAGATACGGTCAACGAATTCTATGATCCCTACAACAAGCTGCATTACTACATATTGGATAAAAAACTGACTCCTGCCAAATACGGTGATTTCCTCAGTTATCAGGTAGGTCTTTTGCATGAAGACGGGGCGCCTGTCGGCGGCGAGCTGATCGTCAGCGGCAGTAAAATGGAAGCAGCCGATCCCGGTAGAGTAGCTACTCAGTGGTTCACAATCAAAAATACCGGCGCTGCCACCGATATTATCCGGGTCGGAGTTGATTGCGATTTGGAATACACTCTGTTAAATGACCTCTATGCCATCGAAGCCGGACAAACCATTGAAGTTCCCGTTTATATCCTGATCCCCAAGGGCAGCTTTGATTTAAAATCCGTGACCCTCACTGCTGCTTCGGAAAGTAATGCCGGAAAAACCGGCGCCTTTTCCGCCTCTGTCTTTGCTGCCAATATCAATGCTCCGGCTCAAATCTATCTCAGGGAAGGCAACAGGCTCGACTATGTTGTTTCCGTAGTCAATGTTGCTGATGAAGGCGCCAATCTCTTTACTATCGACGCCGTATTTGATGCCAAAAATCTGATTTATACAGGTTATACTTTCGGCCCGAGCGTACTTGCCTATAACCCATCCCAAGGTTCCTTTTCTTATGATGTGACGGGCGGCAAACTGACCCTGGATATGTACCTGGCCAGGCCCGGTGTTCTTTTGAAAGCCGAAAGTGAAACTCCCCTGGTCACTTTCCACTTCAGCGTCAAGGACGGGATTCCTGCCGGGCCGGGTCAGACAGTTGCAGATAGCTTCCTCAGCAATGTCAGGGCCTACTGCTTCATAGCCGGCAGATCCAGCCCGGTGGACGCTATAGTGACCAAGCCGGGCGCCCCGACCAGGATCCTGCTCCATCCCCTGGGCTATGAAGGGGGAGAATTGGACGAAGCCACCATCTCCTGGCTAATCTACCACCACCTCTACAAAACCGGCGCCGCCGGCGACTGGGAGGAGATCAAGAAATATGATCTGAACGGCAATAATATGATCGATCTGGCTGATATTGTCGCCCTTTGGTCCTTGATCGGGAAGTAATATGGCAAAATTTGCCATATACTGAAATGAATCCATATCGTGTAATATATTGACAATATAAGGAATTGTTGCTAGAATTAAATTGAATTAA
>WRHF01000214.1 GCA_009783415.1 Clostridiales bacterium | reverse complement strand
AAGCAAAGCTACAACAACTCAACACTCATAACTCATAACTCAACACTGCGGTCGCAGACCGCTTTAGTACCTATGAGACACATTAAAATCCGTGTCTAATTATTTCATGCATCATTTTAAGTCTACATCCTTGCAGGTAAAACCAAAGATATAGTGTATATTGCGACTTTTTTGTTCGAATTTGAGAGCTTAGTTCCTACTACCTTACGATCGAAGACCGCATCCTATTCACATAACCAAGCAGGCTGCTGGTAAAATTTACCAGCAGCCTGCTTGTATTCGTTAAGAGGCTTTTACAACCTGCCATCCATCTCTTTGCCCGGTTATATCTGCCGTTCCTGCTATTTTAGAAGTTGTAGATCTTGGTTTATTCTATGACAACCGGCCCCCTATTGTAATTATAAGTCAGCCAGAGTATGGTCAGGTCGGCGTCATTGATCAGGCCGTCGCCGTTTAGATCACAGCGGGGATCATCCGCTTCATCGACCCTTCTGTTGTAATTGCCTACCCGCCATAAAATAGTCAGATCCGCATCGTTGATCAGGCCGTCGCTATTGATGTCGCCGCAGCGCAGATTCATCAGCCGGACTTCGGGGCGGCTGTTTTGGGTCAAATCCAGATCTTTGTCGCCTACTACCAGATTTCTTACCGTGAATGTGGTATGAATATCCTTGACAATAACCAGGTCGTATTTGCCCGGATCCACACCCTCGAATCTAAAGCCTTGCTCCACCTGCCCCCAACCGCCGGGAGCAGCAATGGTTGTATTATAAGCATCCACTCCATCTTGCCTCAGATAGACGGTAATACTGTTTTTGGGGTTATAGCTCCTGATTTTACCGCTGACGGCTACCCCAAAGGACAGATTCCAAATGATCCCCGGCTCAGCCAGATTATCCAAACCGGGCTGGGCTATACCATCTACCTGGGTACCATATGTATAGGAAAGCCCATCGTCGGTATTGAGCAGCACGGCATAGATTTGCCTTAAGTCATACAATTCTGCCGTAGCCATTACCCGGATACTGTCGTCCCTCAAATCGTCAATGCTCTTGCCCTCACGGAAGGCAAACCGCCATTCACCTAAAGTCGCAAAATCATCAGCGGAGCAGGCAAAGCTGGCGTTGGGATCACCGGCAGCCAGGGAAAGATAACCGGTTTTGCTATCAGAGCTGATGGCATTATAAACAGTAAATGCATCGCCCAGCACTCCGGCATTTTCAGCGCCTGCCGCCGCATAGCCGAATCCCCCGCCGGCTGCGGGTTCGGGAATAGCCGCCGAGGCATCCCATTTTATCAGTTGCAATACAGTGTTATCATAGGCCAGGCGCAGACCCTGAACATTTTTCAAGGTCATATCTTCCTGATTGGCCCGCACTTGAAAAGAACTGACCAGGGTGTTTTGCCCATTAAATTTAAGCCCGCTGCGGTTGGAATTGACCACTTGCACAGTAAAGGGTTTGATTTCTGTCTGTTTGAATTGAGGGAAATCAAAGCCCGGAATCATTTCCCAAATCCTACCGAAATTCCAGCCCAGGCCTTCATATGTAGCCTGATCCTTGGCCTCTAGCAAGGTTATACGGCTATCGGAATCGTCAGCAGCATTGCCTGATATTCCCATCAGGGCCAAATTATCGAATTTGCAACTATCATCACCATTTCCGGAAGGCTCAATATTGCCGATCAGAGAACATTGAAAGATAACAGTTCTTGCAGCTTTTTCCGCATATATCAGGTCTGAAAGAACCAGGCAATTAACGATGGCATTGCCATCTTGAACATAGCTATTGCCGCAGATCCCCCCGGCATAAATGCCGCCGCAGTCAAACTCGTATTCGGCAGACGAACCGGAAGTAATAACATCCCCGCTGTTATAGCAATAAGAGATAGCATCGCCCTGATAAGATTGGTTCCTGCCGCAGATCCCTCCGGCATAGATCCCGCCGCTATCAAAATCAGCTCCTTTTGCAGATACGGCTCCGATATTATAGCAATTGGAGATACCGCTGCCATCTTCATTTAAATCGCTGAAGCCGCAGATCCCCCCGGAATAGATGCAACCGCTTCCAGCGGCGCTGGCAACGGAGACAGCTCCGGAGTTATAGCAAATAAAGATACTTTCAGCATAGATATAGCCGCAAATCCCTCCGGCATAAGCAGTATCATAATCCTCAGAAGCCAAGGTGGGGGCAACAACATCTCCAAAGTTATAGCAATGGGAGATATAGCCTTCATAGACAAAGCCATAAGCAAAAAGCCCTCCGGCACAAGTTAAATAAGTAGAAGAAGAGGAAATATCCCCGCTATTATAGCAATAGGATATATTACTTCCTTGAATATGGCCACAACCGAAGAATCCCCCTGCAAAACCTTTGCTGTCAATGGAAGCAGAGGTTATGCTGCCGGCATTATAACAATGGGAAGCATATCCCATATAAATATCGCCATTACCAAATATACCTCCGCTGCTATAGTCAGAAGAAATAGCCCCTCTGTTATAGCAATGGGAAATATAACCATCGTTAATACTGCCATATCCGAATATCCCCCCGGAATTATAATTATTGGAGATGTTTCCGCTATTATAGCAATGGGAAATATAGCCTTCATAAACATATCCATAGCCGCAAATACCGCCGGCGCTATTTTCGGAAGCAATATCCCCGGTATTATAACAATAGGAAATATTACCTGTGCTAATACCGGCAAAGCCCAGGATACCTCCGGCATACATAACAGCGGTAATATTCCCGGTATTATAGCAATTAAAGACATAGCTTTCATCATAGTCTTCGAGATAGCCGCAGATCCCGCCGGCATAATAAGCGGAGGATGCATTGATACTGGCATTATTCAGTCCCACATTTTTTATGACCGCATTTTCTGCATAAGCAAATAAGCCGGCATAATCATAGCCGCCGCTGCTTATGGTCAAATTTTTGATCTCGTGGCCCTGACCGTCAAGAGTTCCTGTAAAAGGATCGCCATCCAATGAATTCCCAAGAGGCCTCCATTCTCCCCATCCCGTCAGATCGATATCATTCATCAAAACAAAGGATCCATCCAGCTTATTTCGCACATTATTCAGATCCGCAGCCGTATAGATCTTGATGGCGCCGGGATCCGGGTCACTGATCGGCGCCAGGAATTTACCGGTCGGATCAAAGCCCGAGGCTTCTCCTTTTGCACAAGCAGCCAGATACGCCAACTCCGGTGAATTAGCGGCAACAATGGCATCAAGATCAAGTTTTGGATCCGCAGCCAAAGCAGTGGTTGCCAAACTGTTCAGAGGCAGCAAGCTTAGAACCATTACCAGAACTAAAAAGAAACTGAGTCTACGCAATACTTTTTTTTGCATTTGAAACCCTCCTAAATTAATAACTTTTAATTTTGTAACAGTGGCTGTTTTGAAGTCTCACCCTTTCCATATTTGTTTTTATATGTTTATTTTCTCCACAATTTCAAATTATCCTTTAAAATAGTACAAAATTGTCGATTTTTACGATAAGAGTGCCCAATCTGCCAAGGTGGGCTGCGCCCACAACCCAAACGTTTTAATTAAGCTTTCTCAGGCGCAGCCCAGTGGCTAGTATCTAGTGGCTAGTGGCTAGAACGGGTGACTTTCGCTTCGCGAAAGGATTAAATTAAATTCTTGTTTTTTATTGACACTTTGCG
>WRHF01000213.1 GCA_009783415.1 Clostridiales bacterium | reverse complement strand
TCCTAACTCCTAACCCGGACAAGCCGGAGCTTTGAGCTTTGAGTCTTGAGTTTTGAGTGGGAATACGAAGGTACAAAAATTTTGCCATTTTGCGCAGAATTTCGGGAGTAAGTGCCTAACTCCCAACTAGTACTGGTTTCTAGTTACATTAATGCGACTTTCTCCAAAGGCGCCAGTTCTACACTCCCCCAGGCTGCTAGGGTTTTGCCGTGGATGGCTAGGGCTCCTGTTATGCCGGGGATGGTTGAGGCAAATTCTACTGCTGCTTCTACATCCTGCTCTTTTTTGATGCGGTTGCCTAGGGCGGTTGCCGCTGCGTCGGCCAGTAAAGGGTCTGGGGCTAGAATTACGGCTGCGTCAGCCCGGCCATAGCTGAAAGAAGGTCCCACTGTGCCGGAAGATGTACAAATACCCAGCGGTTGAGCATCGGCGGAAATCTTTATCGCAAGCTGATCAGTGAAGGGGTTGTCCGGCCCGGCATAGATACCGACCAGGCGTTCTTTGCCGGTGGCAAGGTAGATATCACCGCCGTTTTCTACGATCACTTCCGGGCAAAAAGCCAGGAGAAATTCTCCGGCTGCTTGGGCAAAGGCGCCGGCTACGGCAGCCATGGGGCCTACCCCGGCAACAGAGGCGGCCCGGGACATAGCCCAGGCCATAGCCGGGGCACAGGCGGCGGGTGTATACGGAGTGTGGCTGGCCGCAAAAGTTGGATCTAAAGATATATAAGACTGCAATCGGGCGCGCAACTCCGCTATATGAGCCAATAAGGCCTTTTTAAGGGATGGCTGCCAGATCCCGCCAGGCAAGCAAATAGCCAAATCAGTTTCGCCGCAAGCCAAACAAACAGTCTCCAATTCCGCCCCGTAACTTGCCCGATAAACCTCACGGTTCTCTAAAATCATATATAGTACCTATGGGACGCATTACAGAAAAGAATAACAAGAAAATATTCTCCAATCGTCAAATGTCAATTGTCAACTGCAATTTGCATTGCCCGGGTGGGGCAGACATCGATGCAGATATTGCATACCACGCATTTCTCGCCATCAAAATGCACCTGCTGGCTGGGGCGCTCTAAATACAAAGCATTGCTGGGGCAAACCCCCGTGCATAAGCCGCACTGAGTACAGCTGTCTTCATCCCGGATCACATGCTCGGTCAATGATTGCACCTGCAATCCCAGCTCCTGCAAATAATTCATAGCCTGCCGGAAATCCTCCTCCAATCCGGAAATACCTAAAAGCAGGAAACCTTCATTTTCCGGGCTGATTTGGGCCTTGATGATATTGGGGACAAGGTTGTAGTCCTTTACCAGGTGATATACCATCGGCTGCTCCACCGTCTGCGCCGAGAAGCGCAGAATTATCTTTTTATTTACCAAATTTTCCCTATCAGCCATTATTCTTCACTCCTTTCAAAGCCGGGAACTGTGGGCAAAAGCTCTGCCGGCCGGGAAAGCAGGAAACGCCCCTCTTTTATCCAAAGCTTCAAGGCAGCGGCTATTTCCTGGGCCATCGGGTAGCTGGAAATGGGAGCGGTGGGGATTTGTTTACCCAGCACTTCCACCTGACCGCTTTTTAGCTGCGCCACTGTCACATGAGCCAATTCCGGCGGCTCGCCCGCCGGATATTTTAAGCCATAATCGCAAATGGGAGAGAGAATATCGGCATCGGTCACGGCGGTAAATTCCAGCATTTCCTCATCCAGGATAGGGATAGGTACGCCGATACCGACCATCAGGCTTACCCCATAGCCCAACATGCTCACCCCGCGGATATAACGGGCATTCATTTGCTTCATATCCCCCGTTACAGCCAAGGTACCGGCGCCGCCTGTAGGAACGCCGCCCTCCGTACGCGGACCGGAGGGATCGTGCTGAGTGCCGGGGCCGCCAATATAGCCGATACCGCCGCCTAAAAAGATGCGCGTCCCCAGACCAATGGTGCGGTAATAAGGGTCGTTCAGCAAGGGCGAGAGCTGACCGGCTGTAGAATAATTGATATTACCCATATGGGGCTTGAGGATACCCATATAAGTATAAACGGTTTTATCCCCGCAGTTGACACCCACATTGTAATTTTGATAGCTGTTGCGCGGGTTGAATATAAAGGCATCGCGCAAATCGGCAATGGTCAGGGTTTTTTCCAGCCGGCGCAAAGGATAGCAATCGGTGCCATAGGAGCCGGCACGGAATTTGATCTCCCGCCCGGCGATCAGATCCTCTATCACATGACCGCCGCCATAGCGGAAATGTCCGGGATGAGGAGTATTGGCCGGGTCGCCCGTCATCAGCTCCGTAGCGCCGATATAGGCGTCCACAGCGGCAATCCCCGCATAAGCCGGCACTTCATTCAGCCATACCTGCGACATTCTCATCTTTGGTTTGGTATGCCAAAAATTAAGAAAGGCCCCGGAGGAACACATGATGCCAAAGGTACCGGTAGTAACCACATCCACCTTGGCCGCAGCTGCCTTGACTCCCACTTCCCGGGCGATATCAATAACTTCCTCGGCTGTTACCACCACGGCTTTGCCCTGACGGATCTTCTCATTTATTTCTTCATAACTTTTTTTCACAAAATCACCCCCGATTCTTGTCTATTTAAGGGCTTGGCCCTTCTCAGCGGGGCTTGGTTTCCCATGTCCCGCTAGGAAATGTCAAGCTTTAGGCGCTTACTCTCGAAATTCTGCGTAAAATGGCAAAATTTTCGTGCCGCCGTATTCCTGCTCCTACTCAAAACTCAACACTGCGGCTTGTCCGGGTCAGGTATTATTCTTTGCTTGTTATTTCTGTTACCAAAGCCTCAGCATTAGCCATGGCTTTGACGCGCTCCAGTGCTTCTTCCAAGCTCTTTGAAGTTTTGAGAACATCAATAACCGCAATCAAAATTACCTTAGTTTCATAGCCCAAACTCTCACCTCCTATAACCTGAGCGCTATTCATAGTTCCACCCCCTTTGACTTAAATTCTACAGTCTTTGAAAGAAATATAACAAGAGCAGAAGCAGCAGCTATTATTTCCCGGCTCTTATCACCAATATATAGCGAATAGCACTATACTCCATCCCTTTATTCCTGCCATAAGATAGATTCCAAAAACTCAGCAGCATCTCTAACAAGGTCGGAACAGAGCGCTTCCACCCGTTCATCAATAAGGGCTCTTTCGCCATAGCGCAGGTCAACACCTAAAAGATCCCGGCAGTTCGTGGAACCGTGCTTTGCGGTAAACCGCTTGTCAAACTCCTGGATGAGGGCAAATGTTTTCTCTCTGGCTTCGGCATCATCCGGCAAGTCATTACCGTGTTTCAAACTGATCACCAAATAGGCTCCCGTTACCGCGCCGCAGGTAGAACTTAACCGGGCCATTCCCGCCGCCAAACCGCACGATAGCTTCAAGGCGGTTTCCTTGTCCAGGCCCAATTCTTCACAATATGTAGATAACAAAGCCTGCGAGCAATAAAAACCACTGTTAAAACACCCCACAGCTTCGTTTACTTTGCTTTGTTTTTCTCCATCCATTTCAAGAACCTCCTGATTAATTTTATAGATATACTCAACAACGAAAACATTTTCTATTCATCCAACGAGGATTTTTGCTGTCAGGTGGTGCGGGAAAACCGCAGGAATGCTTGTTGCCTTTCAAGGTTTTACCGCGCCGCCTGGCGGCAAAAAGACCGTTGCAGG
>WRHF01000212.1 GCA_009783415.1 Clostridiales bacterium | reverse complement strand
GCACTATTACAAATATCTCCAACCAAGCCATCCGGGTCGGAGATCTCTCCTACTTCACCGCCGAAGTATTACTGGAAAAATCCGCAGATTTACGCCTGGGGCTTTCGGCCGAGGTAAAAGTCCCTAATATTTCTCAGCTGGGGGTTGTTACTATCTCTGTGAACGCCTTACAGTTTGATGTTGAAAACAAACCTTTTGTCTTTACCGGGGCGGCAAATAACCCGGACAGACAGAAAGTGGAAATAGGCAAAAATGATGGGAAAATTGTGGAGATCATTGGGGGATTAGCCGCCGGTGAAGTTGTGCTGATCCCGGTGCAGGATCCCTTTGCCTTTATGATGGGGCCGCAAGGGGGCGGCGCACGCGGGCAGGTGAATGTCATTGAATAACGATGAAATTCTTACTATGAAAGGGATCGTTAAATCCTATCAGATGGGTGATGAAGTTCAGGTTGTTTTGAAGGGGATAGATTTTTGCGTCCGCCGGGGAGAGTTTTTATCTATTTTGGGCCCCTCGGGAAGCGGAAAATCTACCATGATGAATATTATAGGCTGCCTGGATACCCCCAATGAAGGAGAATTTTTCCTTTCCGGCAGGCGGATCGCTGATCTTGATGACAAGGAACTGGCCCGGATCCGCAGCCGCGAGATCGGATTTGTTTTTCAGCAGTTTCAGCTGCTCCCACGGCTGACAGCATTGCATAATGTGGAGCTGCCCCTGATCTATTCGGGAATGAAGCCGGCAAAAAGACATAAAAGAGCCTTGATGTTGTTGGAAAAGGTAGGACTTGCCGATAAAACCATCAACCGGCCCAATCAACTTTCCGGAGGTCAGCAGCAAAGGGTGGCTATTGCCAGGGCTCTTGCCAATAACCCTACGATTTTGCTGGCAGACGAGCCCACAGGCGCCCTGGACCAGACAACGGGACGCCAGGTCATAGAGCTCTTTAAGGAGCTGCATGCCGAGGGACATACCATAATCATGATAACCCATAATGAACAAATAGCCAAAGAAGCAAGCAGAATTGTCCACATCCTGGACGGTAATTTGAGTGAGGGTATAGTCTGAGAGTTTATATGTTCCCCGTCATCGGCTGGGAACATATAAACATAATTCACGAGGGTTTTGTACTTGGAGAGGAATGGTCACTAATATGCTGAGAGAAAATATCAAAATGAGCTGGCAGAATATTATTCATAACCGGATGCGCTCGTTTTTGACTGCCCTAGGGATCGTTATCGGGGTTATGGCGATCATTTCACTTATTACGATAGTCAACGCGGCAACAGATGATATGATGTCTCAATTCACCGAGCTGGGGGCTAATAAACTGATAATTACAGCTATGGGCACGCCGCTCAAAAGAGGCTTGACGGCAAATGAAATCAGTAATTTGCAGGCCGTTGAAGGGGTAAGGGGGGTCTCTCCCAATCTGAGTTTTAATGCCAATGTTGCCAAAGATTTAAAACTGGAAGAAAATGTCACAGCCGAAGGCCGGAACGAAGTGCATTTCCGGGAAAACCCCAATTTGATCGCCCGGGGGCGGGGTTTGAATATTTTAGATATGGAGGGCAGAAACCGGGTCTGCGTGATCAATCCCGCCTTGCAGGAGATTATTTTTCCCTCCCAGGATCCTTTGGGACAAACATTGCGGATAAACGGCCAGACTTTTACGGTTGTAGGGGTTACGGATAAAAATGCGGCGACGGATCTTGCTACCAGCATGCAGATGGCCCGCGGCTCCAAATCATCCGACGGCAAGGTGATAATTCCCTATCAGACAGCCATGAGCATGACGGGGGCTAACTCGGTAGTAAGCATTGAGGTTTTGGTGGGCGATACGGATAATATGGACAAAGTGACAGCTGATGTGGAACAGGTCCTAAATGAGGCTTTTAATTACAAGGATGACAGCTATTCTATTTTGAACCTGGACTCACTTTTAAATATGATGAACACAATGATGAATATGATGACTGTAATGCTGGCTGGAATTGCCTCTATTGCCCTGTTGGTAGGCGGGATCGGGATCATGAATATGATGCTGGTTTCTGTTGCGGAAAGAACAGCTGAAATCGGCCTGAGAAAAGCCTTAGGAGCAGAACCCAGCCAGATCCAGGCCCAATTCCTGATCGAGTCTATCTTCCTCTCGCTCCTGGGAGGACTGATTGGGATGGCCCTAGGTCTGGTGGCATCTTTTGTTGTGATCAGATTGCTTGATGTGAATTTTGTTCTGAGCATCCAGGCTATCATCCTGGGTTTCGGTTTTTCCGCAGGCGTGGGCATGGTGTTCGGCTGGGCGCCCGCCCGCAGGGCTAGCAGGCTTAATCCCATAGATGCGCTCAGGAACGCCTGATGCGGTCTTGACTTCAAGGAGTCAGAATTCAGAATTCAGAATTTAAAATTCTAGATTCTAACTCCTTGCGGCGAGAGTCGCTTTTTATTATTATTTCCATATTTTTGTTAAAGGAATTCCACGAAAAATGTAGAAGATTTTAGTAAAATTTATATTTTTAAGGAGGGTATTATTGTATGAAGCGTAATTTTAGGCGTGGAGTGGGTTTCTTGCTTGTTGTGATCTTGGTTTTAAGTTTGGCTTCGTTAAGCAGTTTGGCAGCCCCGGATTTTGAGAGAGGTTATCCTTCCGGCGACGGCACGGTACCTCTTGAGGTCTACTCTCCAAGCGGTCTCATCGAAATGCTGGATGTACCGGAGAGTTCTTTCCCCGTACCGTCAGATATTGATCTTCTTTCCCCGCCTCCCCTGGATTTCGAGGTGGTGCAGCTTGTCAATAACGGTCCGGATTCTGAGAATATTGTTATCACCATAATGGGAGACGGCTTCACAGCCTCCCAGCAAGACTATTTCATTACTTCGGCGACAACGGTCAGCAACTATCTTTTGAATTTCGTTCCCTTCTCTAATTTCAAAGATAAGTTCAATGTATATGCCGTCAAGGTCATTTCCAATGTGTCCGGGGCGGCAAGAAGCCCATCAGCATTGCTTGACAACTACTTCGGCAGTACATATTATTTCGACAATGTTACCGAAAGGCTGCTCTATGTTACCCATTCAGCCAAAGTGCGCGAGATACTAAATACCTATACCCCCAAATGTGATATGCCTGTTATTATTGTCAACGACACTTTATACGGCGGCGGCGGCGGCACATATGCCGTTACTTCTCTTGATAACAGCGCCAGGGAAATTCTGGTTCACGAACTCGGCCATTCCTTCGGAGGTTTGATTGACGAATACTGGTGGAGAGGAACTGAAGGACCCAATATGACCCGGGACAACAGTCCCCTTACCAGCAGATGGAGACATTGGGTAGGATATGAAAGTGTCAGCTGGTATCCCCATTCGGAAAGCCCCACCTGGTTCCGCCCGCATCAAAACTGCGAGATGCGCTACCTCAACAGGCAGTTCTGCATGGTTTGCGCCACGGAGCTTACCAGAAGAATGGCTTTGCTATCCAATGAACCTTTTTACGGGCAAGGCAGCCTGACAGACGCGGATATACCCTATGGCACGAACCGCATCGTCGATTTCGCTTATTACGGTTGCGAAAAACTGGAAACTGTAACGATCCCCGAAGATTTAACCGCCATTGGCCGCTACGCCTTCCTGCGCTGCGATAATCTGACCAGCGTCACCAATCAGTCTATCGTTCCGCAGACCATCAAT
>WRHF01000211.1 GCA_009783415.1 Clostridiales bacterium | reverse complement strand
GGAAACCACGTTAGCCACTACCGGCGCGCCTGTCTTCAATTGCGCCACGGTCAATTCAAGCAAGTCGCCCGAATCGTAATAATTGGAGCGCATCTTGGGGAACATCATCATATGACCGGGGCTGCCGCCGGCTTCTTGACCACCAGGAATGTTCCAGCGGGCATGATACCCGCCCGGACCCACTTTATCACCGCGGCTCATCAAATCCCAATAATCGGTTTTGGGGCTGACGTTTTGCGTCCACATGGTAGCTTCATAATTATCGGCATGACTGACAATATGACCGAATTCATGCGCAAACGTGCCCATGGCATCACTTTCGCCCTGCTGAGAATAGGATACGCTGCGGCTGCCGCCGCCGTTTTCCGGGGATCTGGGCACAGAAGCGGAACTGGAGCTGGACCAAGAAGAGGTAGAGGCTATCCAGGAAGTCCAAGCTACATAACGGGTAGGAGCAGCGTTGCCCCAGCTATACGTGCTAACCCAATCCCAGTCGGCGGCTGGAAATTTGAACTCAAACTCATCTAAAGTGCCGGCTGCTTGCCGTTCCTTCACCTCGGCAATGGCGTCACGCAAAACCGTATTTTGGTTATAGCCGTTGATGGGAGGGGTTGTGCTGGAAAAACTCAAAGTATTTGGTTCTTCCAACTTAAGCAGATATTCTGGGTGTGCAGTCAATACCTGCTCCATATGTTCCATTTTGGCGCCTACACCGTATTCATATGGGATATCCTGGAAGGTCGGCCACTGCATCATGCCAAATTCATACCAAACGTTGGATTCATCGTAACCGGCATGTAAGATAAAGAAGAAATCATAATCGCCAAGATATATATCATTTTTATAGGCTAGGGCTACGGACTCGTTGACTATGCTACGCGCACCGCTCCTGCCGGTGGCGCCCCTGCGGAAAGTGGCGGGGTAATCCGGCCAATTGGTGTAGTTAAGGCTAAATTCCCACTCGAAGCCGGATAAAGTATACGGGCCGTAGGAATCCAGTTCTATCTGCCATTTTCCGTATGAAGCCTCGCGCCAGTATTCATCAATGCTGCGGTAGTGGTTTATTTCCTGGTTCTTGTTGAGGTAATCAGCTATCCATTGGGTATAATCCGCCGCGTCAATATGGATGATAGGATTTTTGGTAACCTCATTG
This sequence comes from Clostridiales bacterium, assembly GCA_009783415.1. Lineage (GTDB taxonomy): Bacteria > Bacillota > Dehalobacteriia > UBA4068 > UBA4068 > WRHF01. Next base: position 2,546 of record WRHF01000211.1, on the reverse strand, counting down.
GTATACTTGCCATATTGATCGTATAGATAAAAGCCAAGCAAATCTGTGTTTACCGGCTGGGTTGTAATGAAGGGCCTATCCCAGTAATCTACCAGGAGCAATGCCCCCCTGATTGGGTCTTTGTTTCCCGCGGCTTTGGGGTTCACCAAACCGACAGGATTCAGTTCTTTCATCCAGTCGATGACCGGGTTTGGCTTTAGCTCGCTCCAGGTCATATCCTCTTGCAGTTTCCAGCTTTGAGGGTCTATGGGGGGCGGCATAGTGTCCAGCGCCAGCGCGCTCATCAAGGGCACTATCACCAGAGCTAATGCTACTACCAGGGCAATAATAAGAAGTCTAGTTTGTTTCATGGTATCCGTCCTTTCTGAAAAATAATTTTTGTCGACGAGAACATTAATCAAGCGTTTAGAAAAATCGACCCCCTCTCTCATGCTTAAGGAATATGAGACTTGCGCGGCTTTATCAAGCAACTTATTATTTACTGTCATAGTCTCACCAATAATATTACTACTAATTTATATAAACAATAGTTATTGTTTATGTAAAATTTAAAATAATTCCAAAAAACAAGTTATAAAAAAAGCCCCTTGCGGGGCTCTTTCTATAACTTGTTAATTATAATTAATCCATCGGTACATCGCTTCCTAATGTGGTGCAACAAGTGGCAAAGATAAGAAAGTTTCCGCACCTATTTCCAATGTAAGCCCGGTGGGAGTGAAAGGACGAATGGTATATTCGGGGTCAGAGCCGAAGATCATAAGCACCAATTTATGCCCCTTAAGAACTGTATACTCCATCACGTTCATTTCAAATGTGTAGGGATAGAATGTTCCCGGAGTGATGGCAGTGGTTTGAAATTCATAATTTGCCATCCAGTTCTGTTCACGGCTTTCATACCAAAGTTTGCCGTCCCAATTTGGATTCTGTACATCCACTGAACCGCGGGCAATGATCCTAGCCGGGGTCGGGCTGGCTTCTTGGTTATAGCTTACCAGGTTAACGCTGCTTCCATTAGGCGCTATTACTGTTCCTGTGTTGCCTGTGGTGGATAAATAACGGCGCTCGCTACCGAAATCTACCAAAAAGGCGGAAATATAGCCGACATTTTTATCCGCCGCCACCTTGGCCGTCATCTGTATGGTACCGCTGATAGTCATATCTTCGCTAATGTCCATCAGATACAACAGTCGGTCATCCAGCGCTTGCGTAAGGTCATATGTTGCTCCCGAAGCCGGCGCGGTCCAGTTGTTGGTCCAACCGGCTGTAACATCTCCGGCACCGAGCATATAGTTCCTCCACCTGGATTCCTGTGCGGTCGACATTTGCGTTCCATGCCCACCAAATTTCGTCGCCATTTCAGTGTAAAGCGGGTCTGTCACCGGGGCAGCCGGTATCGTCTGTGTTGGGCGGGTCAAGCCGAATATAAAATTATCTTTGAACGTTAATTGTACAGATGTCGTCTGCGCCGTGGCGGCCAGCGTTCCTACCCTGCCAGTCCCTGTGGGATAGAAGTTTTGATACTTGCCCATCGGCCAGGTGTCATATTTTGTCCAGGTGGTATCCACATTACTTTGGACGCGATAATCCGGGAACGCATCCGGCATACCGTTTTCCACGCCGAAGAGGTAGTAATCGAACCATTTATGCAGATCAGGGATGAAATTAAGCCCGTTGAGATTATAGGGACTGGTATGCATACCCTGATGGAAAATGCCCTTGGCAGTGATACCGTATCTGTCGGCCATATCGTTTATCAAAGCCGTATTTTTGAACTTCACATTGTTGTCATTGAAGCCGTGGAACATGATCATACCAAGGTCTTTTCTGACGTCATCACCAAAGGAAGCTTGATTCCGCGCATCCCAAAAGGCGCTGTAATCACCCGTTATGCGGTCTTGTCCTTCATAAGCTTCGGCAACATGTTCATAGAAGCGTTCAAACATCGTCTTCGGCGGGCTGAAGTATTCGCTATTGAAGGTGTTGAATACCGGAGACGAACCAGTACCGCCGGAAACAGCCCAACCTCTGCCAAAGCAATAGCCTATGATATCGCTAACGTCCTCTCCCTGACAACGGCCCGGAGCATAGACGCTGCCGTTGGAGCGGTAATACTCGTAGCTGCTGGTGACTGGGGCAAAGGGGATGATGGTCCTAAGTCCTTCCACGCCGGTGATCGCCGCTGCAAAGGGAAGGGTTCCGTTATAGGAGGTTCCTCCCATGGCAACTTCGCCGGTAGCCCAGTAAGGCGGTAATACTTCTACTAAACTAGTAGGACTGGAATAACCGGGCAGTCTACCGTTGAGCCAGTCCACCAAAGCGGCCGCGCAAAGGTTTTCATTATAATCACCGTAGGTAAGGAAGCCTTCCCCATAATTACTGCCGACTATCGTCAGGTGAGCGCAAGTGTAGCCCAAGGGAATGAAGAAAGCTTGCCAAGCATTAGGATTCCAGCTAGCGGTGGGTGCGCCTTCCGGTTGGGAGCTTACCGGTACTCTGGCGGCAGGGATGCCCCATTCGCTCAAATCACCAAAGTTTTTTTCCAGCAG
>WRHF01000210.1 GCA_009783415.1 Clostridiales bacterium | reverse complement strand
CCGAAAATTCTTCTCTTCTGGAAGAGGTTAGCAAGCTGCTGGAAGCATACACTCGTAGTATCTTAAATCATTCTGAATCCTGAATACTGAATCCTGAATACTTGCGGGCAAAGCCCGCCTTAGTAATATTTGCCTATTACTTCTTTTCCGGCAAATAGAGGGTTTAATGCTTGCTGAAAGAATATTTTTATGATAGAAAAAAAATACAAAGGAGGGTTTTTTATGAAGCTGAGAAAACGATTGCGGATTAACGGTATTATTTTGGGGTTGATCGTGGGAGTTTCTTTGTTCGCTTTTTCGACTGTATTGGCAACACCGCTACCGGCGGGAGTAGGTATCACACCGGAAGAATTAGACAAAATGGCTATTGACCCGCAAAGCTGGCAACTGCAAAGAGATATGACTTGGGATGATTATAAGCCCAACCCGGCTATCGACTGGATGAAAGATTTAAACCCGGCCAGCCTGGCTCACAAAACCGCCTGGGACGGAAATAGCAACAGGCCCATTATCGGCGGCTTGCTGATGTTCCAGTATTTGGATCTCAAATTCATCAGCAGCCAGCCGGTCGGCAGCAGCCCCTTGAGTTATTATGCCATGAATCCCAAATATGCCAACCCCGATGATAATGGCAAAACCCATAACCCGGTTATCGATGTCTATCAGCTCTTTGCCGATGAAGAGGGCATCTCCCGGGAAGCGCTTATCGAAAAATATACCACAGGTGAAAACGGGCCGGATGCCAACGGATTGACGGCGCTGGATAAGAAGTTTAGCCAATGGTGGGCGGATTTTCTGAATAAGCCGTCAGAAATCAATAACTACACCGGGATCAGCGAATACTGGCGCGAGAACAGCTACGGCAAATGGGATATTGAGTTGCGTCCCTTCGGCCCCTTTACCATACCTTATTTTGAATTTGAAACCATGGGCGGTTATGACATGAGCTCCGGATACCAAACCTATAGGGATATCCCGCCCAGTTTCCGCAGAACCGCAGCCGGAACCCAAAACGCCAATACCGCTTTTGCCTTCGATACCATAGCCCATAATATAGCCCATGAGAAAAAGCTCTTTGACGGGCTTGACTTTTTCTTCCTGCTCCATGCCGGTTATGATGAAAGCGGAGTCTGGCAGGAATTTGGTCAGGCTCAATTTGCCACCAGGAAGGAGATCCCATATGAGCTGGGTCCCGGCCCGAGAATGAAGCAGGTGGAAGAATTCTTCACGCAAAACCCCGAATATCTGGAAATCTATGCCCAAAGATATACCGGTCATTACCGTCCCCAATTCTGGGCGGATGAGCTCAAGAAATACAAAGATGCCGAACCCGGTACATATGTATTTCATCTTTCCTCAGAGGACTGGGCCTGGGTCGACGGTTATAATGATCAAACCCAAAAAAATACCCGCTATGTAGCCTTCTCCTCCTGGCTGGCAGCGATCGGCGAATGGTCCCACGCGGTTTCCACAGTTGATATCCAATATATAGACCCTGTGAGCGGACAAACCAGAACCAGGACCCTGCGCCGTTCCACCCAGGGCGAAAATGACGGCATGGCTACTTTCGCCCATGAATTCTGTCATATCAATGTAGTAGCCGATAATTATGGCAATGCCTGGACAGGCGCAGCCAACCCCCTGACCGAGCCTTGGGATATTGTCAGCCGCGGCTCCTTTGCCGGGCCCTTCGGCGATCATGCCCGCTGGATGGTTCCGGGCGTCGAGGCCGGTTCCGTACCGACCCATTTAATGACATATCTCAAAAATGTCCACCAGGAATACACTGACGCCGGCGAAGTACTGGAAGTGAAGCTGGAGGATCTCGCTAAAAACGGTCCGGTAGTCGCCGATATTGTTCCGCGCAATATTCCTCTTGCCAATGAGTTCTATCCGGGACTTGCTGCATACGGCCTGGTCAAGGGTGATTATTACAAGGCTTTAAAATTGGATTTTGCCCAAAACCTGACCGGGGATTGGGCGGACAAGAACCCAACGGCCAGCAGAGGCTTTGTTTTTACGGCGGGTAAGCGGGCCACCAACATTTATGTGGAAGCTGTGGATCAAAGCGGCTATGATTCTTTTACCCACGATTTCGGGGTATTGCTCTCCCGGGCTTATGATAATCCGAGAAGGACCTATACCGGCGGCACCTCCCCCTCCCATCAGGTGATCGACTCCCATCTTTATGATATTGCCATGATCGACTATACCCTGGGCGATAAGATAGCAGATTTTGCTACCTATCCTATTGCCCATGCCAGCCAACTGGCGGATGCGACCTTCAAAGCCGGGGTTTCGTATACGGATACGGGTTATTATATGAACAAATATAAGCGCAATCCGGATAATACCCCGGTAATCAAGCCCAGGCCCGGCGATGCCGACCTGAGTGCGGCAAACTGGCCTGTAAGCCCGGTAAGCTGGGATATTGATGTAACAGGCAGCATTGTGCGTTGGGAAGAAAGAAACGGCAGGGATATTGCCTCCGGCGACACGGTCAACGAATACTATGATGTCCTCAACAAACTGCATATCTACATATTGCAAAAAAATATGCTAAACGGCAGGCAGATCGACGGCAAGACCCAGCAGATCTTGAGCTATCAGATAGGTATGCTCCATGACGACGGTCCCTCTGCCGGCGGTGATCTGAAAATCAGGGCAGGAGAATTCAGCGGGGCTGCTAGCGGTAATTATGCTGAACAGAAGTTTTTCCTGGAAAATACTGGAAAATCGACTGATATTATCAGAATTTCCCTGGACGGGCTTTTGGCCCAAGGACGCACTCAGGAGATCCAGGTCATCACAGGCATAACCGAACCGGTTGCCCGCATCGTACCTAAATTCTTCAGTGAGCAAAACGCGGTCATACTCAACAATTTATATGCTATCGAAGCCGGGGAAACCATTGAATTCAGCGTCTATATCAAGGCTGACGGAGGGACTTTGAACAAGTTCCCGGCAGGTGATCTGATTGTCACCGCTTCTTCCGAAACCGACAACTTGAAAAAGGCTACCTTCCCCCTAAACACCATAGAGGTTGCAGATAAAGCAACCGCGCCGGGCGGTACCGTTGATGTTACCTACAGCATCAAAGGCAACCTTGACGGCTTCTCTACCCTTTCTTTGGATCTTACTTATGACAGCAGCTTATATACCCCTGTCTCCGTCACGCCTCTTGCTGCCTTGAGCGATCCGGCAAACGGTAACATATTTGTAGCTAATCCGGCCTATAACGGCGCCGACATTATCAGGGTCGCCTTTGCCAGCAACGGGAAGTTTACCGGTGATAGCCTGCTCTTCACAGTAAAATATAAAGTAGCTGATACAGCCCCGGTTTCAGACATTCCCTTGGATGTCAAAGTGATCCAAGCCAAGCTCAATCCTCTCCTGGATCTCTATATAGACATTGATTTGCAGGTCAAACCCGGCACCTTGGTTATCGGCATCCTGGGGGATATCAACGGCGACGGCTTCATTACCCCGGAAGATGCTATTTTGCTGCTGCAAATGTATGTAGGACTGATCGATTGGACCCCCAGAGCCCTGCTTTTGGGCGATATCAACGGTGACGGTGTCATTGATCCCATTGATGCATCCCTGATTCTCCGCATTGTCGTCGGCGGGTGATGACAATTGACAATTGACAATTGACAATTGACAATTGTTGTTGGTTTTGCTTCGCAAAACGTTTTAAGTA
>WRHF01000209.1 GCA_009783415.1 Clostridiales bacterium | reverse complement strand
ACCGGTACCTTCTCTCCCTATTACTGGCATGCCGACAACTATTTACTCCATCAGGTCAGAATGAATCAGCATGTATCGACCTTGCGCCTCAATGCCAACCTGACCTCTGCCCAGCAGACAGCCCTCCAAAACGGTACCAGCACGCTTACGGTACAAATCATCGGTGATGTAACAAACAGAGCCGGTGTCGCCGCCGACAAAACCAAAGTTTATACCGCTATCTGGAAACCCTATTATGATAAGCTGGTTACAGCAAAAACCGGCCTTGGCATTAGGGGCAGCCAGTACGTAGATATGCGCACAGTGGAAAAAGCAGCCGGCATCACTGACGTAATCATGTCCGCCATGCCCCAAGCAGTTGTGAACACGATCAGCAGCCAGGGCGCCTTCCTGCTTTTCGGACCCGGCGAACACTCCGGTAATATTCCCGAACAAAGAAACGTGATCACTTATGACCAGTTCAACCGTGCGGAAGGATACGGCGGAACCAATGCCGCCACCTCCGCAGCCAATGTGGAAAGATGCAATGTTGTGGTCAGCGGCGTCACCAATAACCCTGTTGATTATTACCCGGCGGGTTATAGAAGCGGCTATCAGCATGAATCCATCCTGGCGCATGAGTTCGGACACAAGATCCAATCGGCATTCAATTCTGTCTTTGCCTCAACTCACCCGCTCAGGCAAGAATTTACCAGCGCTTTCTCCCAAGTCACCAGCAGAGTCATGTGGACCCCCTATGTAAGAGATGCCAGCGGCGGCAGTGAATATTTCGCCACAATGACCTCGGTTTGGTACAACGGGATGTCCGAGGGGAACGCAGCCAACTGCAATACCCGCGACGAGTTCCACAGATATGACCGCAGGGGCTATGACTTTTTCTCCAAGCTTTTCTCTGTTGACAAAGTGATCCTCTCCCCGGATTGGGCCAACTGCCCCAACACCGCCGCCCCGACCTGGGCGACCGGAAATGCCGATCCCAATACTACCCGTCAAACAAGGGCGCTCTTGGCAACCCCGGATCTGCCCCCTGTTGCGGTTAACATCGGCACGCCTATCAGTGCGGTAACCTTGCCCGAAAAGGTTCAAGTAGCCTTTGCCGACAGCTTCTCGACCGCTCCCTTGTCCTGGAGTTCACCTTATGGTCTCGACCTTTACCCGGTCACCTGGGATACCTCGGCATATGACGGTAATGTTCCGGGAACCTATATTATTGAGGGAACACCCCACGCCTCCTATCCCGGGCGCTATCTGACGACAGGGCCCTACACGACCGATGTCATAACCAACCCGGACAATGTCAAGGCAATCATAGAGGTTACCGTGGAATCCCCCCTGATATTCGAAATCGCAAATGTAAAAGCTGCACCCGGCAGCACTGTGGATGTTACCTACAAAGTTTCCGGCAATCTTTTTGGTTATGCCAACCTGGATCTGTCCATACCCTATCTCGGCAGTATTTATACGCCTAAAACAGTTACACCCGGCCCTGGTCTTAATCCCATGTTCTTTATTGTCAACCCAACCGCCAAACCCGATCTGATGCGGATCGTCTATATCGCCTCTGATAATGTTATAGGCGACGGACTCATCTTTACAGTCAGCTATCAGGTAGATCCTGCCGCTCCTTTTGTCGGGGAATATGCATTGGATCTGGAAGTGGTGAAAGTACAGTACGGAATAGATGATGATACCATGGGCGATTTGAAATATATTGTGAAACCGGGCGCTTTGTTCCTTGGCATTATGGGCGATATTGACGGCAACGGCAAAATCACTCCCGAAGATGCCATGTTATTACTGCAAATGTATGTGGGCCTGGTTCCCTGGACTGCCCATGCCCTAGCCTTTGGCGATGTCAATGGCGACGGAGTTATTGATACCACAGATGCCGCCATTATCCTCCGCATAGTTGTTGGCGGCTGAGGAACTGCTTCTGGGAAAGAAATAAACAATAGGGAGTCTTCCGGCTCCCTATTGTTTATATAGGCATATAAACAATCTTTTTAATGAAAAATGATAAATGATGAATGATAAATGATGAATGATAAATGCAAAAAGTGCCTTTGGGTTCTTGGCTAAACATTCATCATTCACAATTCATCATTCATCACTCATCATTGCCTCAAAGAGGCACTTTTTGGCAGGGGCAGAAGGACTTGAACCCTCAACCAATGGATTTGGAGTCCACTACTCTACCAGTTGAGCTATACCCCTTTATGATAAAAACATATTAGCACGATAGTTATTATAACAAAAGTTTCGACCTAAAGTCAAGTAATTTTTTTTGGATAATTATTTCCCGCAATTATTTCCATTATTTTCTTCTCTAATCCGCATCTGATATTGCCTCTGCAACCGTAAATGATTGTGTCTCAAAGTTGAAATTGCGTTTTTTGTCGAAAAAGAGAAATAAATAATTTGGTAAATTACGCAGAAATTAGAAGGTAATATCCGTAAAAAGGAGAAATTATTTGGTAATATGTAAAATCTTGGAGTTTTAATAGAGATTTCGGAAAGACGCAGACCTAGAATTAGTAAAAAAATAGGAAAAGGAGGGATTAATTAGAGAAACCGCTAAATTTATGTTTAGGAGATGAACGAGAATGCATGCCAATTATGAAAAGCTGGATAGTCCTCAAGGACAAGCCAAGGCGGGTTTGTCAGAGGACGGTTATCATTTGTCCCAAAAAGAATTTGACGATAACATTTACTACACTTTGGGCACTATGGCGGCAGGGATTGTCCATGAGATACGCAATCCTTTGCAGTCCATCCGTTCCACAATGCAACTGGTAGAGCTTAAATATAAGGACAAAATCGAACACTTGCATCAGTATATCCAACCGCTGCTGGAGGAATTGAATGCCGTCAACGAGATGTTGACACAGTTCTTGCATTTAGCTCGGGTGGAAAGCAAGATTATTGATTTGGCAGATTTGACCCAGATTTGCCACAGAGCAGTGACCTTGATGCAACCTCAGGCCATGCTTTACGGTGTGGAAATTCGGGAGCGCTATCTATCGGATTTACCATCGCTTTTATGCGATGCGAGAAGGATCCAACAGATTTTGATCAATTTACTGACCAATGCCATCAATGCCAGAAAAAGGGGAGGTAAAATTGTAATTTGCCTGAGTTTGGACACCAGCAAGACCAAGTTTGTTTTGCGGGTGGCCGACGACGGCCTAGGTATTGGAGAAGAGGTTTTACAAAAGATCTTTGACCCCTTTTTTACCAAAGGATGCAAAGATGGGGTAGGTATCGGCCTTACCATTAGTCAGCAAATTGCCAAAGAGCACGGAGGTATACTGAGCGCTGCCAGCAAAAAAAATGTTGGCACTGTGATGACTTTAATTTTACCTTTGCAGACCCCAATCAACAGTTAAGCTATTTATACTAAAACCTTCGGGGTCAGATTCGGCGAAGGTATGAGGCGGGTTTTGCATCTGCTCTTGATGCGAAACAGGCGCAGTTTTCTGCGCATCTTTCAGATAAAAATCGAGTATTTTTATCTGAAAACAAAAATATGGATTCCTCGCGTTTTTCGAGTTATTATCTGCCAAACAACCACCACCCGCTACTGCAAGAAAGGGCGCTTTTACCGCTAACCGGCAAAAGCGCCCCTGTTTATTTACTTATACTCACCAACGAAAACATTTTCCATCCCTGCAACGGTCTTTTTGCCGCCAGGCGGCGCGGTAAAACCTTGAAAGGCAACAAGCATTCCTGCGGTTTTCCCGCACCACCTGACAGCAAAAATCCTCGTTGGATGAATAGAAAATGT
>WRHF01000208.1 GCA_009783415.1 Clostridiales bacterium | reverse complement strand
TTCGCTTTCCCGTCATTCCGGGCTTGACCCGGAATCTCCTGGTGACAAGCAGGGGATCCCGGATCAAGTCCGGGATGACGTTAGGACTGATTTTGTAGAGATTTAGCTGACACATGGTACTAGCGGTCGAAAGCCGCCTTAGAAGTTGGGTGAGAAATATTCATCCAGCTCGTCAATATCCATATAACCCATCTTTTTGGCAACCGGCTGCCCATCCTTAAACAAAATCATTGTGGGCACAGCCATGATTTGATATTTGATGGCCAGATTCATGTTATCCGAGATATTGATATTGCCCACCAAAGCCTGACCGGAGAATTTCTTTTCTGCCTCTTCCATTACCGGTTCCATCATGGTACAGGGGGTGCAGCCATGATTCCAAAATTTCACCAAAACCGGCATCTGGGCACTAAGAACCTCTTTGTCAAAATTTTCCATAGAAAAATCTTTCAACATATCAATTCCTCCTAAATTAATTTTTGATTTGCTATCTAGGTTTTCTCAAATTAGGGATGATTATACTTTTTGATTACGCAGGTTCTGTAAAAGTTCTGTGAAGTAGGGGGGTAAGGGGGTCTCAAAACGCAGGTCTTGCTTGTTCTTGGGGTGTTTAAAGCCTAGTACTTTGGCATGAAGAACTTGTCCTTCCGGTTTTAGTTTTCCCCTTTGCCCGCCGTAAAGTGGGTCGCCCAGTACTGGATGTCCCAGATAGCTCATATGCACCCGGATCTGATGAGTGCGGCCTGTTTCCAGGCGCAGCTGAGTCAGGCTATGATCTGAAAAACGTTCCAGTACCTGATAATGGGTAATAGCCGGACGGCCATGCTCCGGACGTACCGCCATTTTTTTTCTTTGCTGGGGATGGCGGCCAACGGGTGCGTCAATTGTGCCGGCATTTTCCTTGATTTGGCCTATTAGCAGGCCTTGATATATCCGTTCTATATCGTGTTTTTGCCAGGAACGGCTCAATTCCAAATGGGCCGCATCATTTTTAGCCACCACCAATATTCCGGAAGTATCTTTGTCAAGACGGTGAACAATGCCGGGCCGGGCTACTCCGTTGATGCCGGAGAGGTTGGGGCAATGGTGGAGAATGGCATTGACAAGAGTGCCTTGATAATGGCCGGCGGCAGGATGTACCACCATGCCCCGGGCCTTGTTGATTACCAGAATATCCTCATCTTCATAGAGAATATCCAGAGGGATATCCTGTGGGGACAGGGATATTTCCTCCCGGGGAGGTAAAGAGATCCGGATCTGTTCGCCCCCGTCAAGTCCTTGGCTGGCTCTGGCCGGCAGGTTGTCCAGTAATACCGCCCCTTGTTTGATCAGCTTTTGGAGATGGGAACGGGAAAAATCCGGCAGTATCCGGGCTAAATAGGCATCCAATCGCCCGGCTTTTTCTTCAGCAATCAGAAAAATCAATTGTTTATTCTTCATCTTTATTATCGGGCTGTTCATCCTGAGAAAAAGGCTGAATAAAATCCAACCGGATCCGGCCGAACAGCAGGCTGACCCCCAAGACAATAGCGGAGCAGACAAGCATAGCATCTGCTATATTAAAAACAGGAAACTGCCAAAAGGAAAGAAAATCCACAACAGCTCCCAAACGCAGCCGGTCGATAAAATTACCCAAAGCCCCGGCGCATAAAAAAGCTATGGGAATCAAAAGCCAGCGGTTTTTTCCTTTGTTTACTGCTTTGATAGTGGGTAAAAGCAGAGAAATCAACAGCAAGGTAAGTATTGTCATAATAATAAACAGCAGGCCCTTACCTTTTAAAATACTAAAAGCAGCCCCGTCATTTAAAACATAGGTAAGGTTAAAGACATTAGGAATTACAGTTACAGCCTCCATATAGCCTATTTTATGGATTATCAAATATTTGCTTAACTGGTCGGCAGCCAAACCCAGGACGACGATCAACCAAAAAATAACAATTCACCCCTCTGATAAAACCAGTTGCCGATTGTCAGATGTTATTTTACCTACCCTAATTTTATCAGATTGCCGGAGCTTGTCAAGTAAAATTATAGATTTAAGGAAAAAAGTGCTAAAGCCATACCTCTTCCGATTTCCGACTTCTGACTGTACAACTTCCCCTTGCCTGTATTTATACATATATTAGAAGTATATCGGGTTTAAAGGAGTGAGGGCGATGTCTATATGTTCAAACCCCACCCCCCAAGCATGGAAGGAAAAAATAGCCAAAATCAAAGAGATTTGCGAACCTGCCGGAAAAAAAGGAAAAAAGCAGAAAATAGCCGTTCTGGGGGGAGATTCCCGGGAGATTATTTTGATAGAAGCTTTACTGGATTGGGGTTTTGATGTAGCAGCTTTTGCTCTTTCTCCTTTGCAGTTGCCTGCCGGAACCTTTTTTTGTGAAACCGTTGCCGAAGCGCTGACGGGGGCGAAGGCTCTGATTTTGCCTATGCCGGGAGTAAAAAATGACGGTATTATCTATACAAAAGATCGCTTTGATTGTTCTTTGCTCAAGGAAGATTTAGCCATCTTGCCACCGGGAACCCCGGTGCTGGTAGGTTGTGCTTCTTCTTATCTGCGGCAATTGACTCGGGAAGCAGGGCTTGATTTACTGGCGCTGGCCGAAACAGATGAAATTGCCATCCCCAATGCTATCCCTTCTGCGTTACCGATAAGGGTAAAAAAATATTGCCGGTTTCTCCCCGTTTCGCAAAAATACTGTTATCTTTTCTCTGTTTTGTACTACAACTTTTTCTAATACCTCCTTACAAATGAAATCATCAAATATTTCCAGGCTCAGCAGGGATTCTATGGCTTGGTCAATGACATCTGATCTTTCCTGAGAGCTATTTTGTCCGGGTTGTGTCCTTTGTAAAAGGGCAAGATTATTACTAATAATTTCCAGTTGTTTATCAAATTGTTCAGTCATTTTCCTATATTCCTTAGGAGAAATGTTTTCATCCAGATATAAATCCAGCAGCTTTTGTTTGCGTTTATTGATCCTTTCCATATCTGCCTCAAGGCCGCGATCCGGGCGATCCGTCCGGGCGGTCAGGGCCAGTCTCACCGCTTTTTTCAGTTCGGCAATAAGGATTTCCTTTTGACCAATAGCCTCTCCAAGAGCTGCCAGTATACGATCCTGCAAAACCTGTTCTTTTACTGTCTGACAATTGCAGCCGCTTTTTCTTCCCTGTTTATTGGTTTTTTCTTTTCCGTAACGGGAGGCTTCTGTGCATTGCCAAACAGTTTGGGGATTTTTGCCTTTTCTGTTTTGGATACGCCGCTTAAAATGAGTACCACACTGGGCACATTCTATTTTACCGCTAAAAACATAACAACCGGAGTATCTGCTTTTATTGGCGGCAGCGTTTTTACGCTGCTCAATTTCTTGCTGGACCTGTTCAAAAGTGCTGCTATCAATAATTGGCTCATGATGGTTCCCGATGATAATATGATCCTCTTCACCCTGGTTTAGCTTTTTTTTATGAGTCAGATAATCGGTGGTGATATATTTTTTCTGTTTTAAAACGCCGGCATATTTCTCATTTTTTAGAATTTTCAGAATTGTGGCATTTTGCCAGCGAGCCCCGCCGCCGGGAGTAGGGATCGCCCGGTTTTCCAATTCCCGGGCCAAAATATGACTGCCCATGCCTTCATGCAGATACAACTCGAAAATCAAGCGGACTATTTTTGCTTCGGCCTCATTAGGGGTCAAACAACCATTTTTTAAATAATAGCCGAAAATTCTATTGCCAAAAACCACTCCTTTTTCCATTTGCCTCTTTTGGCCCCAGCACACACGTTCGCTGATTTTTCTCCTTTCTTCCTGGGCAATGCTGGACATAAT
>WRHF01000207.1 GCA_009783415.1 Clostridiales bacterium | reverse complement strand
AAAGCCATCGACGCCCTTGTGCCCATTGGCCGGGGCCAGCGCGAATTGATTATCGGCGACCGCAAAACCGGCAAAACTGCGCTGGCTGTGGATACCATCATAAATCAAAAGGGCCAGGATGTGATCTGCATTTATGTGGCTATCGGCCAAAAGGCATCTACCGTGGCGAGCGTAGTTAGCAAACTGGAACAGCATGGGGCCATGGATTATACTATCGTGGTTTCGGCCTCCGCTTCCGACCCTGCTCCCTTGCTCTATATCGCTCCATACAGCGGAGCGGCTATGGGCGAGTATTTTATGTATCAGGGTCAGCATGTGCTGATTATTTATGACGATTTATCTAAGCAGGCCGCCGCCTACCGCGAGCTTTCCCTGCTTTTACGCCGCCCGCCGGGCCGCGAAGCCTATCCGGGGGATGTGTTTTATCTCCATTCCCGGTTGCTGGAGCGGGCCGCCAAGCTTTCCGACGCAATGGGCGGGGGCAGCCTTACCGCTTTGCCTATCATCGAAACCCAGGCAGGGGATATTGCCGCTTACATTCCCACCAATGTGATTTCCATTACCGACGGCCAAATCTTTTTGGAAGCCGACCTCTTTTTCTCCGGCCAGCGGCCCGCCATCAATGCCGGTATATCCGTTTCCCGCGTGGGTGGCGAGGCGCAGATCAAGGCTATGAAACAGGTAGCTGGGAGCATGCGTTTGGATCTGGCTCAATATCGCGACTTGGCGGCTTTTTCCCAGTTTGGTTCGGATTTGGATAAAGCCACCAAGGATACTTTGGCCCGGGGCGCAAGAATGATGCAAGTACTCAAGCAGGAACAATATGCGCCATTGCCGGTTGAAGAGCAAATTTTGGAGATTTTTGCCGTCACCCAGGGCTTCGCCGACGATATTCCCGCCGATGATGTGCCGGCTTTCTGTCAAAAATTAACGGCTTTTGTAAAGTTAAATCAGTCCTCGATTTTGGTGGAAATCATGGAGAAGAAAAAGCTTTCCCCGGAATTGATAGAGCAAATCAAACAGGTTATTTTAGAATTCAAACAGGCACAATAACTTCTAGATTGGGGTGAATGTTTTGCCCAGTGCCCGCGATATTAAGCGGAGGATCAAAAGCGTAAAAAGCACCCAGCAGATTACCAAGGCCATAAAAATGGTGGCTGCGGTCAAGCTGCGGAGGGTGCAAAGTTCTTTGCTAGACCTCCGCCCTTATGCCGATAAGCTGCAATCCTTACTGGATCATTTGGGCGGCGAACTTGGGCATCCCTTTTTGCAGGAACGGGAAATCAAGAGGGCATGTTTTGTGATAATTGCCGGAGAATCTGGCCTTTGCGGCGGTTTTAATGGCAATTTACTGCGCTTTGCCGAGGAGCAATTGGCCGCTTGCCCTCATCCCCATGCCTTGTATTTACTGGGCGCCAAGGCCCATGACTATTTTCGACGAAGCGAACGGGAGATTTTGAATAGCCACAGTAGCTTAAGCGATAATCCAAGTTTTTCTCAAGGAAAGGAACTGGCCCAACTGCTTGCAAATTCATATTTGGCAGGAGAATTTGATCAAATAAATCTCATTTATACCGAGTTTAAATCCACAATGAGCCAAAAACCGGGCATCAAGCAGCTATTACCTTTGGCCCATCAACCGGGCGAGGCGATAGAGGCAAACCTTTTGGTGGACTATATTTTCGAGCCGGATGCAAAATCCTTGCTGGAGGCGGTTTTGCCTCAATATGTGGAAATTACCGCTTACCGGGCCTTACTTGAGAGCAAGGCCAGCGAGCATGGGGCTAGGATGGCAGCCATGACTTCCGCCACGGATAATGCCTTGGAAATGATCGACAACCTGACTTTATCCCTCAACCGGGCCAGACAGGCTGCCATTACCAATGAAATTATCGAAATCGTGGGTGGCGCGGCAGCATTATAGAAGCTGGAAGCGAGAGGTTAGAAGTTAGAAGCTCAATATTAAAAATTTGGGCTGCAAAGCAGCCCCTTAGCGGGAGGTAAAAAAGTTGGCTCAAGGAATAATTAAGGAAATCATCGGCCCGGTGGTGGACGTAGAATTCCCCGCAGGAGCGCTGCCTGAGATTTATAATGCGGTGAAAGTAACCAGCGCCGACCAGCCTGATGCCGATTCTCAGCGGGTGATCGACATCACCATGGAAGCTATGCAGCATTTAGGCAACAACAGCGTACGCTGTGTAGCCCTTTCTTCTACCGACGGCTTGAGCCGTGGTATGGCAGCCACAGATACTAAGGCGCCTATTAGAATACCGGTGGGCCGACCCACTTTGGGACGGATGCTTAACGTCCTTGGCGAACCTATAGATGGTTTGGGAGAATTGCCCCCCGGCGATAAACTGCCCATTCACCGCCCCGCCCCGGAGTTTTCTAACCTCTATCCGCCTACGGAAATTCTGGAAACCGGAATCAAGGTCATCGACCTGCTGGCCCCCTATGCCAAAGGCGGCAAAGTAGGGCTTTTTGGTGGCGCGGGCGTGGGCAAAACCGTCCTGATTATCGAGCTTATCCGCAATATCGCCTATGAGCACGGCGGATTTTCCGTTTTTGCGGGGGTGGGCGAGCGCACCCGGGAAGGCAACGATTTATGGCAGGAAATGAACGAATCCGGAGTGGTAAACAAAACCGCCTTGGTCTTCGGGCAGATGAATGAGCCGCCGGGCGCGCGCCTGCGGGTTGGTCTTACCGGCTTGACTATCGCCGAATCCTTCCGGGATAGCGAGGGCCAAGACGTACTGCTCTTCATAGATAATATTTTCCGTTTTACCCAAGCCGGTTCCGAGGTTTCCGCCCTGCTGGGACGTATGCCCTCCGCCGTGGGCTATCAACCCACTTTAGCCACGGAAATGGGAGCCTTGCAGGAACGTATTACCTCCACAAACAAAGGCTCTATCACCTCGGTGCAGGCTATTTATGTGCCTGCCGACGACCTGACCGACCCGGCTCCGGCCACGGCTTTTGCCCATTTGGACGCCACTACCGTTCTCTCCCGGCAAATTGCTGAGATGGGTATTTACCCAGCCGTGGACCCCTTGGATTCCTCCAGCAGTGTTCTCGACCCCAGGATTTTGGGAGAGGAACATTATAAAGTAGCCCGGGCGGTGCAGGGTATTTTACAGCGCTACAAAGAATTACAGGATATTATTGCCATTTTGGGCATGGATGAACTTTCCGCCGAAGATAAAGTCTTGGTGTTCAGAGCCCGCAGAATACAGCGTTTCCTTTCTCAGCCTTTCCATGTGGCCGAGGCTTTCACCGGGATGCCCGGCAAATATGTGCCCTTGAAAGAAACTGTGCACAGTTTTAAGGAAATTGTGGAAGGAAAATATGACCATTTGCCGGAACAGGCCTTCTTAATGGTTGGTACCATAGAGGAAGCGGTTGAAAAAGCCAAAACCTTATAAAGCGCAAACAGAATTGTGTTTTCCAGCTGTAACAAGAAAGGATGACATACAATTAACGAGGATACCATTCGCTTGGAGGTAATCACCCCTCAAGGATCGGTTTGTCATGAAATGGTCAACTTTTTGACAGCCCCGGCTAGCTTGGGCAGTATGGGGGTGTTACATAACCACGCGCCCTTGCTCACCACCTTGGAAACGGGCCTGCTCAGCTACAAAAAAGCCGGGCTAGAGCAGAAACCGCAATGCATCGCCATAGATAATGGTCTGATGGAAGTAAACGATAATCATGTGCTTATTTTGGTTCAAGCTGCCGAGAAAGCCCAGGAGATAGATTTATCGCGAGCAGAAGCTGCCCGGACCCGTGCAAAAGGACGCCTGGCCGCGCATAGCAAAGATGTTGACGTGCCACGGGCGGAGGCGTCTTTAAAGCGAGCTTTGAACCGTA
>WRHF01000206.1 GCA_009783415.1 Clostridiales bacterium | reverse complement strand
CGTAAAATGGCAAAATTTTCGTGCCGCCGTATTCCTGCTCCTACTCAAAACTCAACACTCAAAACTCCGGCTTGTCCGGGTTAGGGGGCGTGGATTAAAGAGGTTAGTGGTCATTTTGACCACTAACCTCTTCTTGACCCGGATAAAACGGAGAGCTTTGGTGGCCATTCCTGCCCCGCTTCACTTGCGAAACACTCCTACCCAAGCGCCATAAAACGCATGAACAACATTGCTGCTTCCGCCCTGGTGGCGGTGCCTTTGGGTGCTAGTACATCTTCGCTGCGCCCTTGAATCAAGCCTGCGCCAACCGCCCACTCCAGTGCCGTTTTAGCCCAGTCAGATACCTTGTCAGCATCTTGAAAAGCGGCAAGGCTGGCAGTTTTATTTACATCAAGTTCTTTCCATTTTGCGTAGTTGTAGAGGATCAGGGCAAACTGCTCCCTGGTGATATTGTCATTTGGACCAAAGCGGCCGTCACCATAGCCCTTGACAATACCTTTTTCCGAAGCCCAAATGACCGCATCCCTATACCACTGGTCGCTTGGAACATCTTGGAAGGGATTTACTGCTGTTACTTTCTCTTCTCCCTCGTGGCGATAAAGCATGGTTACCAGCATGGCGCGGGTCAAAGCCTGTTGTCCGGAGAATAAATCGCTGGCCGTACCCTGCATGATCCCCTTCTCGGCTACAAATTTGACTGCTTCATAGAACCAGTCGCTGGCAGAGACATCTTTAAAGGGATTTAGCCAAGACTGAACTAAAGTGATTACAGTAGCTTCTGATGTAGTACCGGAGCTTCCCGCACCGCCTTTAGGAGGATCCCATTTTTCGGAGCCGTCTTCTTTGGTGTAATCATCAGTGTAGTGGAATACGATCCGATCATATCTCTTCAGGGATTGCTCTGCCACGCCAAGCTCGGAATGATCGTTATTTAAGGTATACATCCAACCCGAAAGCGGCCCGTTTGTGAACTCTGCGAGGGTTAGATCGCCTTTAGTAATTGAGGCAATATAATTGCCGCCAACATTGTTCCAGCCCAGCTTCGCCGCTGTTAAGGCCGTTTCAAATACATCCAAAACTGTGGCGTTTTGAGGAACGGTATAGGCAGTTGTTGCGATCCAGGTAGTAAGTCCTCCGTCTTTCAGGGTATGGATTGGTCCACCTGCATCCGTATTTGTATGGTTAGCATCGCCGTAAAGAGTAAAATAGACCGTGATGCTATCGGAACCGGCGCCGGACGACAGCACCCTTATATTGAAGGTCAGTGCTTTCCCGTCATAGGTAACAGTAATTTCCTGAGTTCCTGTTTTGTCTTTATCATAGCCCGAGAAAGATACCTCATCAATTAAAAGGCACCTTTCGCTTCCATCACTAAAAACGGCTGTAATGACCATACCGGTGGTGCTGAAAATATCACCAACTGCATAACTGGTCTTATAGCTCCCGCTCAGTTTCAGTTCAATAACAGCAATAGCATCCTCACCGTGAATGGGGTAGTTAGCGCCCTGTCCCCAGTTGCTCAAGCTGCCTTCCCCGTTGTTCAGCCAGTCTTTGACTGTACCATCCCTCATTTGGCTTGCAGTTACTGCCCGGGCCAGTGTAGCCGCGTCAAGGCCCAAAGGGTCATCATTCCTGCTGTAGCTGCCGGTCTTGACATAGGTTGTGCCAATGACCTCGGTAGGCTCAGCATAACTGGTATCTATGGTTTTTACCCCGCCGATCCCTTTTTCGGTTCCGCAGCTGTTGAGATAATAATTATTTGTTATTATATTATAGCGATCCAGAGAATTCAGATAGCCGATTATACCGCCCAGGTATGCTCCCTCACCATCTTTAGCCGCCACTGCGCCGAAAAAATGATTATTGCGGATATAACCAATACCGCTGCTCCAAGCCTGTACTTGATGGCCTTCTCCGCCAAAAATGCCGCCGACACAATTATTGCCGCTGATGCTCCCTGTTGCATAGCAGTTTTCTACCACCACGCCGGGTGTATTGGGAGCGTTCCAAAAGCCGCCGCCCAAAGGCGCATAACCGCCGCCGACAATCCCGCCCACATAATCACCGGTAGCAATGATTTCACCCGCGAATACACAGTTCTTCACAGTAAAGGGACGCATTGCCTGCGCCTTATAGCCGGCAATGCCGCCCACATTGCTTTGACCGTAGACAGTTGCATAACTGACACTGTTGCTTACTGTCCCGCAAAGGCCGCTGACAAAGGATCCCACGCCGGGCCCGCTCCTTGCTCCGGAAGTGGGGGGATAGCCTTCGCCGGAATCAGCCGGCTCGTCCTTGATCGCATCATAACCGATCCTGACGCCGCTTTCGACAGTACAGTTCTTAATCTCAACCAGGAAGACCGTGCCTCCGGGATCTCCGGCAAATCCGGACTTCTTGACCGTCGTGCCGGATTTGATGGTGACATTATCAATAGTGACCGCTACGGAAGCGCTGGGCGCCACAAAACCGCTCATCAAGCCAAAATCCGAGATGTATTCGCCAAAGATGCTGAGGTTCTGAACAATGCCGCCGCCCCCGATAACTCCGAACAGAGGCTTGGAGTCGAAGGCAAAACTAATGGTATGTCCACTCCCGTCAAATCTACCGCTAAACATCCTGGCGGAAGTCCCAATCGGGATCCAGGAAGCGTCCAAGCCAATATCCTGCGTTAATTGGAAATATTTTCCAGTAAAGTTTTTGCCGCCATCAACAAGAGTTTTCAGCCGGGTCAGATCATTCTGGGTGCTCAACAGATAGGGGTCTTCCACTGCTCCGGTCCCCAGCCAATAATCAACCGTAACCTCACACCAGGGGGCCATAATTGGGATTTCAGCATCGGAATCAACATCTATGGCTGAAACATAGTAGGTTCCCGGTTCGTCAAAGTGTAGTAATGCTATGCCGTCTTCATTCGTTACAGCAAGAGGCTCTCCGAAATAACCTACGTTAAAATCGGCGCCTACTCCTCCCGCTTCCACAGAGACAGGGACAATTCCCGCGCCCTCTACCGCTGTTTCATAGGCGCCCCAGTCTCCCCAAACGATCATGGCCATGCCGCTTAAAGTGAGTTCAAAATCCTCGCTGGCAACTACGCTTATTTTCTCAACTCTTTGGCCTTCAGATTCGAACCAGGCATAGGTATCCATAGCCCAATCATCCTGAGGAATAAAAAATTCCAGACGGTCACCGCCTGTGAGCAAGGTTTCGCCAAATATATCTTCGCCAAGCGCCCCGTTGATCAGACCGACAACATTTCCCCTGCCGTCGCCCATGAAACTGGTTACGAAGCCGCTCTCCTCATCTACTTCCAAAGCAGCATTGATATCCTCTTTATCTTCTCCATATACCAATGTATGTAGTTTAACAATCGCATCCAGGACACTGACTCCGGCCGCACTATCAGAATAGCCATAATATTCAGCTAAATCTGCCGTAACGGTATATTGCTGCGGTGTGACATAAAAGCCTGTATCATCCGCAAAAGACATGGTAATAGTTACCGGATCCACTGTCGTCGAGGCACTACCCGCCAAGCCTGTCACCGACCAAAAAGTCAGCACAACCATCATCACCACTAACAGAGGTAAAAACTTATTTATTCTTTTTTTGTTTGGCATTACAATCTCCTCCTATTCATTTCCTAAATCACTCATAAAGCAGTTTTTTACTAAAAACTAGCTTTTGCCTAAATAAAATGCTTTGCGGAGCAAAGCTACCACAACTATTCATTCTTCAGCATTCACCATTCACTATGCAAGCATAGACTTAAGTTCCACAACAAAAATCTCAACCCAATAATACTACTTAACACCAACAAGCTACCTCCCTCCTGCCGCCGGGTCAAAAAAAACCCCGGCAACCTTATTGATTGCCGCGGCCGTGTTCCCGCAAACAGTGCCC
>WRHF01000205.1 GCA_009783415.1 Clostridiales bacterium | reverse complement strand
GCGCTCCTATATATCCGAAACAATATTATCCAAGAGCAAATAATCAAGCTGCCGGATGTTGCGGAGGCAAAAAGGTTTTTTAATTATCCCTATCCGGCCATCGAAGAATCCCTTGCGAATGCCGTATACCATAAAGGATACAACGAACGTGAGCCTATTGAGGTGCGGGTTTTGCCCGATCGAATCGAGATCGTCAGCCATCCCGGCGCGGATCGCTCCGTCAGTATTGAAGGGTTGCAAAATTATAAAGTCTTCAGCCGCCGCTACCGGAACCGCCGCATCGGCGAGTTTTTAAAAGAACTGCACCTGACAGAAGGGCGCAATACCGGCTTTCGAAAAATCATCAATGCCTTGGATCATAACGGTTCGCCTCTACCGATTTTTGAAACAGATGAGGATAGGCTTTCCTTTGCCGTGACCATATACCGGCACCCGGAGTTCACGGGCAGTGGCGGAATAAATGGCGGAATAAATGGCGGAATAAAACCGTTCTCAGAAAATGAATCGAAGATACTCGCTTGTATGCACGAGGAGCCAGCTATCTCAATAAAGAGTATATCTGAAAAGACCGGAATTCCTCCAAGGACAGTGGAGCGTACCGTTTCAGAGCTCAAACAACAGCAAATCATTGAGAGACAAGGCTCAAATAAAAGCGGTGTGTGGGTCGTTCTTGATTAAAAAAACCCTTATCTTCTTATCTCCTCTTACAACTCCTGTAAGTACTTCCTTGTATAAGGACAGATCTCAATGCATTTGCCGCAAATGGTCGCACCGCCGCCAAAGCCTATGCGGGCTCTTTCCCTGGCTGTTTTTCTGCAAGCAGGCGCGTCAAAAAACTCTTCCCGGGCCAGGCCCAATTGCCACTCCCTGCCCGAAACCGCCCGGCCGGGGCAAGCTTCGCGGCATTTTTGGCAATCCCCGCAACGGGATCTATTGACCGGCTCGGCTGTCGCCAGAGGCGCGTTGGTCAATATTGAAGAGAGCCGGATCATGGAGCCGTATTTCTCCGTGATCAAAAGGGCGCATTTGCCGATCCAGCCCAGGTTCGCCCGGGTAGCCACGGTTTTATGGGGCAAAAGGGTACTATATTCTGTTTCTCCGCCGCCCACGTGGGCCCTGGTTTGGGCAATGGCTTGATAACCCAGCTCTTCCAAGGCTTTTGCTCCAAAAGCAACCAGGTTGTCCAAGCGTTCATTAAGCAGGGAATACCAATGATAATATTCCGGAGTGGGCAATTCACTTATACCTCTGATTATTTCTTTAGGGTACTTCACCGCCACGGAAATCCCCCTGGGCAGATTAGCCCTAGCATCCGGCGGTACTTGGCTCAAATCGGCAAAACCCACTATATCCGCACCCTGATCTAAAAGCTGCTCCCTAATATGTTCATTCAAATCACTCATAATTATAATATCTCCTGTTCAGCTCCAATCCTGCTCGGACAATAGTTTTTGCAGGGATTTCAGTTTTTTTTGCCGTTCTTGATAATCCGGTAAAATAGCGGCCACAATCTGCCAAAAGCGGTCGGAATGGTTCATTTCCCTCAAATGGGCCAGCTCGTGAACAACCACATAGTCGATCACCTCATCTTGGGCCATGACCAGCCGCCAGGAGTAATTGATATTTTTCCGCGAGGAGCAACTGCCCCAGCGGGTTTTAGCGGAATTGATCTTGACAGCCAGAGAATCTACACCCATTAATTGGGAATATTTTCCAGTTTTTGCGGTTAAAAGCTGCTTGCCCAGCATTTTATAAATTTGGATGCAGGTATTCTTGATTTGCTCACCGGCAAGGCCCGGCGGGAGATAAAAGCATTCATCATCAAAACCCGCCAGGTTACCCGGCCTTTCAACAATGGGATACTCTTTCCCCTTAAACAATACCTTACTTCCATAATCCAGGCTAAAAACAGCTCGTTTCTCACTTTTCTCCTCTACAAGCCGGAGTTTTTCTTTTATCCACTTCTCTTTGGAAGCAACAAATTTATCAATATCCGCCTTGGCAACTTTTAGCGGAGCCCGAACCTCGACAGTAACATCCGGCCTGATATATATGGCCATAGTTTTGCGCTTTGAGCGAGCCAGATTATATGTTATCATCTTCATTTCACCTCTCCAATAAAAATATATTGCATTTCCCAGATTTTGTCAACCCTTAATGCCTTAAGGCATTTCTAATTTGTCATAAGTGTGATATAATTAATAACCAAGAAGGAATGATAAACAAGATGCACTATGCTGATTACAAAACTATCCTCTCGCCTAAATGCGGGATGAATCTCTATCGCGGCTGCACCCACGGCTGTATTTATTGTGACAGCCGCAGCGCCTGCTATCAGATGAGTCACGACTTTGAGGATATCGAAGTAAAACGCGATGCTCCCCGGATTTTGGCAGAACAGCTGCACAAAAAAAGAAAGCCCTCCATGATCAGCACCGGCTCCATGTGTGATCCTTACATTCCCCTGGAGGATGACTTGCTATTTACCCGGAGTTGCCTCTCATTGATCGAAAAGCATGGCTTTGGCCTGGCAATACTCACAAAATCCGCCGGAATCCTGCGGGATATTGATATTTTGAAGGCGATCAATGCCAAGACCAAATGCGTTGTGCAAATGACCCTGACGACCTTTGATGAGGATTTGTGCCGGAAGCTTGAGCCCAATGTATCCACGACCCGGGAGCGTTTCCATACCTTGCAAGCCCTGCAGGATGCCGGGATCCCTACCGTTGTGTGGCTTTGCCCTATCCTTCCCTTTATCAATGACAGCGAAGAAAATTTGCAGGGTATTTTAAATTACTGCATTCAAGCAGAAGTGGCCGGTATAATCTGCTTTGGCTTTGGCCTGACCCTGCGCCAGGGAAACCGGGAATACTTTTATCAAAACCTTGACCGCCTATTTCCAGGCATGAAGGAAAGGTACATTAGAGCCTTTGGCAATAACTACGCCTGCAACAGCCCAAATAACGGCCGGCTGATGAGAATCTTCAGAGACATCTGCCGGCAACAGGGGATAATGCACAAGCCGGATGATGTCTTTGCCTACTTGCAGAAATTCGAAGTAAAGGAACGGCAGTTATCGCTGTTTTAAAAAATATTTAGGATGGAGGAAAAATGATGTTTATTAACTCAAAACAAGCGGAAGAACAGGCGGTACTGAATCTGGCTTATTCGGTATGCGCTGCGGCAAGGACTGCGCCCAAAGCCTGCGGGATTGACCACCTGGATACGGTGATACTGACTGGTGAGGATAAATCGAAGGTCGCACTTGAAATGCACCGCCTGGGGGACAATCTGGGGAACCGCGCCAAATTCTTTGCCAGGGATGCCGGGAATGTAGATGCAAGCGGCGCGGTCGTGCTGGTCGGTGTGAAATACCAGACCCGCGGACTAAATGAGATTTGCGGTCTCTGCGGATTTACAAATTGTGCCGGTTGCATGGAGGCAGGGGCATCCTGTGTATACACCGGAATCGATTTAGGCATTGCCCTCGGCTCAGCAGTATCTCTGATCGCTGAGCAGCATGTTGATAACCGTATCATGTTCACCATCGGCAAAGCAGCAGCTTCCCTGGGATTGATGGCTGAATACAAGCTGATTATGGGCATCCCGCTCTCGGTTTCCGGCAAATCACCTTTTTTTGACAGAGGTTAGCCAAAGAAAAATCGGAGAATTAATTTTCTTCATTCTGCAATAGATTTCCTGCCAAAGCAGCAAAAAGGTCAGGTGAATAAATTTCATCTGACCTTTTTGCTGCTTTGGCAGGAACATAAAAAAGTGCACGCGCAAAAAAGATAAGGCAACCTCTAAAAACACAGCGCTGCCAGATTCGCTAGCAATTTTTTCGACTGGCAAGGCGAAGGAGCCGAAGCGTAGCCGAGCTACGTGAGGTGACGACAACGCAGTCCAGGCGGAAAA
>WRHF01000204.1 GCA_009783415.1 Clostridiales bacterium | reverse complement strand
CGGCCAGTGTCGGTAAATATCTGCTATTCGATACCGATGTATCAGTTACCGGCAAAACAAATGTCAAAGGATATGTCTTTGATAATCTTACCGCTTTAGAAGCGATTCTAATTCAAAGTTACCCGACCAAATTTGCCGGAAGTGAATTACCGTTTAATTTAGCCGCTATCAAACCGCTAAAAGCCGGATATGATTTAGAAGGTTGGTATAAAGAAGCCGGACTAATTAACAAAATCACGACAATTACCGAACCGGGAAATATTACTCTCTATGCCAAATGGACAGCAACTACAGGGCCGGTCAGTACATTCCCCTTTACTGATGTTTATACCACCCATTGGTTCTATGGTCATATCAAATATGTCTATGATCTGGGCCTGATGAACGGTACCGGCGCCACTATCTTTTCCCCCAATGCCCAGGTGACCCGCGCTATGGTGGTGACGGTTCTTCACCGGATGGAAGGCGAACCGCAAATTACAACGCCTGCCGGATTCAGCGATGTTAAAGCCGGAATGTGGTATACCAATGGGGTGGCTTGGGCCGAGGCTAATAAAATCGTCGAAGGTTATCCCGGCAATGTCTTCCGGCCGGAGCAAAATGTTTCCCGCCAGGAATTAGCGACCATACTGCTGCGCTATGCCAAGTTTATCGGCAAAGCCCAACCAAGCGCCGGCCCCAACCCGGATGATCCCCCGGATGATGAAACCCCGGACACTCTGCCCGTTACTACTCCAACAAGCAATGATCTGACCTTTGCTGACGCGGCAAAAGTCGGTGATTGGGCCAAAGAAGGCGTTGCTTTCTGTGCCAAAAACGGGATCATCGAAGGCAGACCCGGAAATATCTTCGATCCCGCCGCTTCCGCCACCCGCGCCGAATTTGCGACCATGCTCCACCGTTTCATTGAAAAGTTTTAAATTGTTGATAAACAGATGAAATATAGCTAGGGCTTACCTTTAATTTTGGTTCTTCCCCAAGATCGCTTATTCACCGAATTAAAATCACAAAAAGACACTTCGTTATGGGGTGTCTTTTTTTACTGTTACCGTTGTCGTTTTATTCATTCACTACAAGCAAGCTTGATAAAATTAAGAAAATTAAAAATGATTATAGACGTTTACATTAGAAAAATAATGTGCTATTATAAGGTTTAATGGCAATATTTGTCGAAATAAATATAAAATACAGAAAGGCGGATTATACTTATGAAAAAGATTGTTCCAGTTTTATTTCTGGCGGGGATACTGGTTTTGGCGCTTGCATTAAACCTTACAGTACTAGCTGCCCCGGCGCCGGATGATCCGGAAACCTATGCTAACCTCCTCACAGCGGTAGAGCGCGAAACCGATGCAGCGGCATTCTATAGAGCTGCCGGACTTAAAGCCCTGGATGATGGCTACCCCACAATAGCCAAACTATTCTTTGCCACTGCGGATGCGGAAGCTAAGCATGCCGATGACCTATGGGCTATCTTGGAAGCTACCGGCGCTAAGGAACGGCCTACAGCAAAAGATCCCACGATTGAGACAACCCCGGAAAACTTACAGAAAGCCATTTCGGCTGAAAACTATGAATCTGAAGTAATGTATCCCG
This sequence comes from Clostridiales bacterium, assembly GCA_009783415.1. GTDB lineage: Bacteria > Bacillota > Dehalobacteriia > UBA4068 > UBA4068 > WRHF01. Next base: position 2,324 of record WRHF01000204.1, on the reverse strand, counting down.
CCTTCTTGCCAAAAGCAGTACTTGACGGGAAATTTGATGCTGCAACACTATTTGCCTATTATATAAAAGCGGAAAAAAACCATGAAGGCAACTTTTCAGATGTACAGGGGATGCTACTGGCAGACAAGGATGCGGAGATTGATAGCAAATATGCTGTGATCTATCGTTGCCCAATATGCGGTGAAATAGTACTGACGCGTCCTGACAGTTGTGCCACTTGCGAATCTTCGGGCGCCGGCTACATAGCATATAATCAAACCTATGCCAACCTCTATGCCGCAGTACATGGAGAAACCAATGCAGCAGCTTTTTATATAGCTTCCGCAGCCAAGGCCCTTACTGACGGCTATCCGGTCATAGCTCAGCTGTTCCAAGCTACAGCAGATGCGGAAATCAAGCATGCCGCTGATGAATGGAAAATATTGGAATCTATGGGCGCCACAGAAATACCCATAGCAGGAACTCCTGTGGTTGGGGCAACTCTGGAAAACTTGAAACAGGCATTTGATGGAGAAACCTATGAGAGTGAGGTAATGTATCCAAATTTCCGTACTGTAGCCATTACGGAATCGGAGGCAGATGCCGCGGAAATCTTTAATTGGGCTATGCAGGCAGAAGGAGTTCATGCAGTGAACTATCTTGATGTACGGATGATGCTGTCAGCCGAAAACGTGGATGGGATCAATAGTAAATACGCAAAGATTTATCGGTGTAAGGTCTGTGGTGAAGTTGTCACAACCCTCCCCGCCAATTGCCCAATCTGCGGCCGACCGGGCAGCACTTTCGAAGTGTACGAACTCTTCACCGTTGAAGCCGCTGCAGGCGCTAATGGCTCTATTACCCCTAGCGGTAATGTTCTTGTACCTAAAGGCATGAGCCAAACATTCACCTTTTCTCCTGCTTCGGGCTTTACGGTTGATAAAGTGACTGTGGATGATGAGGTGCTTAGCCCTACCCCTACTAGCAGCTATACTTTCCCGAATGTTTCTGCAAATCATACTATTAATGTCACCTTCAAAAGCTCCGGCGGTGGTGGTAGCAGTAGTGGAGGTGGTGGAGGTAGTGTTACCAACTTCACCGTTACCTTCGACTCCAATGGCGGCAGCGCTGTCGCCAGCAGTACTGTAGCAGCAAACACCAAGGTCGCCAAGCCGGCTGATCCTACTAAAGAAGACTTTATTTTTGCCGGTTGGTTTACGGTTACTGATCTGGCTACAGAATATGACTTTAATACTCTCGTCACCAAGAGCTTCACTCTCTATGCCAAATGGGCGGAAGATGAAGAGGAAGGCGGGGAAGAAGAAGACGGTTTCCCCTTTACCGATGTTCCTGCCGCCAGCTGGTTTTATGAGCATGTCAAATATGCCTATGAATTTGAGCTGATGATCGGCACCGGCCCCACGCTCTTTTCCCCCGATCTGTCGGTGACCCGGGGCATGATGGTGACTGTCCTTTACCGGATGGAAGGAGAACCGGAAGTGACAAAAGCTGCCAGCTTCAGTGATGTCAAGCCCGATATCTGGTATAGTGATGCAGTGGCCTGGGCCGAAGCCTATAATATCGTTGAAGGTTATCCTTATGGCATCTTCCTGCCGGAGCATAATGTTTCCCGTCAGGAACTGGCAACCGTGCTGCTGCGCTATGCCAAGTTCAGCGGCAAAGACAAGTTAAGCGCCGCTTTCAAACCGGATGATGAAGTCCGGGACTTTGTAGATGCGGACAAAATCGGCCCTTGGGCCAAAGAAGGCGTTGCCTTCTGTGTAAAAAACAAGATTATTGAAGGCAGACCCGACAGCAGCTTCAACCCCACCACTTTTGCCACCCGCAGCGAATTTGCGGCAATGCTCCATCGTTTTCTGGAAAATCTGAAGTAAAAGGGAGTAGGGTATTTGATGGTGTGATGTGTCTTAAGGATGTCAAAGTGTTTGTTGAGCGGTTGCTGAATGCTGCATTATTGTAGCTTTTGCTGCACAAAAGCGATGAACTCTAATATAACTTATCATGAGATTGAGGTGGCCTTTTGGCCATCTCTTTTGTATTGTATAGTACCTGTTTACTTGGCCCTCCTTTGAATCAATGTCAACAACTTAAGGCTTGACCCCGTCATCCCGGCTTGACCCCGGATCTCCTGTAGGTTCCTGAAAATGACATGCATATTGTGACTTTTTTTGTTCGAATTTGAGAGCTTAGTTCCTAACCCCTACCCCAGATAAACTGGAAAAGCATTCAAAAACAAATTAGACACGGATTTACGCGGATTAAAAACGGATTAGCACGGATTTTTTTTATTATAAAAAGTATTGAATTATTTTTATCTTTTCTTC
>WRHF01000203.1 GCA_009783415.1 Clostridiales bacterium | reverse complement strand
CAGCTCTAATGTATCATGGATATATGCCTGTAGGGGCGCGCATTGCGCGTCCGCGGACGACCAATGGCCGCCCCTACAATGGGCAATGCGTTCTTTGTCAACCCCAGAAAATGTGATGCACCCTTCCGCAGTAGATTCAGAGTTTAGTCAACCTCTAATCCCCAATCCCTTACAGAGCAACCGTTTCAGACTCACAAACAACTCCACTCTCCACTCTCCACACACCACTCTCCACACTCCACTCTCCACTCTCCACACTTCACTCTCCACACTCCACTCTCCACACTCCACTCTCCACACTCCACACTTCACTCTCCACACTCCACTCTCCACACTCCACTCTCCACACTCCACACTTTTCCTGATAGACCAGATCAGGTTAATCCTTCTCCCTAGATATAAATAAAATAGACCGAAACACTCCCTCCAAAGCCAATTCATCCGGATGGATATTGTTTAGTAAAAGGTTTTCTCCCTCAATGTTAAGAAAATGACTTTTGATCCGGATAGAGATCCTTTTCTCATCATACTCCACCAGGCCCTTATGATTTTCTACAGTCATAAGGGAATTACCGCTGATCACCAAGCGGACCTCATCTTGCGCCACCTCTCCCGGAACCTCCAGAGCGCTGGCTATTTGGTTTTTTAAATTACCCCTACTCAAATCATCCCACCCCTATCTTGACCCCACTCCCTGAATAATTAATTCTATTGCCTTTCCAAAATATTTATGATAAAATAGGCTCAAGCGTAATAAAATAAAACAAGAATTTCATTCAATAGTTTTCGGGGAGCGAAAACCTACAAATATTCTGAATCCTGAATACTGAATACTGAATACTTGCGGCTGAAAGCCGCCTTAGTAAATTAAGGAGGATGCCCAGCTATGAAACCTATTATTGTCACAGATTCCTGCGCCGATCTTTATGAGGATTTTTATCTGAAAAATGATATCCCCTGGATCAAGTTGAGCTATATCGAAGACGGTGAGATACATAATGACGATGGCACAGACCAGGCCATCGATGCTTTTTATCAAAGAATGCGGGAAGGAGCTACACCTTCCACATCTCAGGTCAATATGGAACAATTTTATGAATTTTTCCGGGAATTGCTAAAAACCAACAGACCTATTATTTATCTTGGCCTATCTACCGGCTTAAGCAGCACCTGCGCCTCCGCTCATATGGCCCGGGAGAAAATACTAGAAGAAAACCAAGATGCCGATATCACCATTATTGACAGTGTCTGTGTTTCCGGAGGCCTGGGCCTGATGATTGTCTGCGCCGTTAAAATGCGGGATCAAGGAGCAAGCAAAGAGGAAATCGTAGATTGGCTGAGAGAAAACAATAATAAGATGAACCACTTTTTCACCGTCAGCGAGCTGACCTATTTGCATCGGGGAGGACGTATTTCCGCCGCCAGCGCTGTCATAGGCGGAATGCTGGATATCCGCCCCTTGTGCTATGTGGATAGCGGCGGTTTTTTGCAGGTTTTAAGCAAGGAAAGAGGCAAAAAGAGGCTTTTTAAGGCTTTGTTAAATAAAATTGAGGAGAACATCGAAAACCCGAAAGATGCCGCGATGTATATCGCTCATGGAGACTGCCCCGCCGATGCGGAAATCATTAAAGAAATGATTTTAGAAAGACTTCCTATCAAGACAATAGAAGTGGGACGGATCGGTTCTGTAATCGGCAGCCATGTGGGCCCGGAAACCATGGCCATTTTCTTCCTAGGCAAACCGAGACTATAGAGCTGCTTTGCAGCTCTAGTTTTGAGTTTTGAGTTTTGAGTTTTGAGTTTTTGCGTTAATTTTTGCTATTATAAGTAATGAATTTTTAGGTTATATTAGTTAATATTGTTGATGTTGATCAGGCAATGTTTCCGGAAGGTTTTACCTAGCCCTATCTTTCGGTGATGTTGCCTGCCTTTAAATTGGAGGATCGGAAATTGGCCGGATTTAGTTTTTTCAGGCTTTTACGGGCGAAATTTAAGGCAAAATGGCAAGATATTGTCCCCAAGCCGCAAATCAGCTCAAAACTCAAAAATCAAAACTCAAAATTCCGTTTTTTCCGGATTTGGGCTTTGCTTTTGCTATTTTGTTTTTTCAGCGTTTTTTTTACTTTTACAGCTGCTATTTATGCCGGTGAACACATAGAACTTTATTATAACGGCAACCGGCTTTCCAGCGAAATCCCTTCTATCAGCCAAGATAATACTTTGCTGGCGCCTTTGCGGCAGGTTTCGGAGTTATTTGCCAATTTTTCCTATGATATGGCAGGCGGAATCATTACCTTGCAAAAAGACACGGTTACCCTTGAATTGAAACTTGATTCCTATCAGGCCAAAAAGAATGGCAAAAAGTACATTCTCGCCGGCAAGCCTGCCCTGATCAACGAATATGTGATGGTTCCTCTGGGCTTTGTTTGCCAGGCTTTCGGGGCGGAGCTTAAATGGCAGGCCGGCGACCTGAAGGCCTATATCACCAAACCGCAACCAAAGGATGCCGCAATTACCGCCGCCTATGCCTATGAACCCATAGAGCTCTATTTCAACGGCAGCCTCCAAAACAGTGAACCTCCTGTTATTAACCATGAGGGTAATTTGTTAGCCCCTTCATGGCTGATATGGAAAATTTTGGAAGTAAATATAGACGATACTCCATTATCTGACTCCTTTTTTATAAATGATCAGATCATGGCGTCTTTGGATCCCATCTGCCAAGCCCTGGGTGCGGAATTGGCTTGGCCAGATGGCGGGTCTAAAGCTTATATCACCTATTTGGATACGAAATTAATAGCTGCCCCGGCCATGAGCAAGGGCCTAGTCCAAGGGAAAATCCCTCTGCCGGTTTTGATGTATCATAACTTTTCCGATAATCCTGATGAGGTCAATAGCGTCACCGTATCTCCGCAAAAATTTGAGAACGACTTGACTGCCTTAAAAGAAGCCGGCTATACTACCATGCTCCCTCATGAAGTGCTAGAGGCTTATGAAGGCGGCTATTTACCCCAAAAACCCATTTTGATCACTATAGACGACGGCTATCTCAGCAATTATCAGCTGGCATTCCCCGTTCTGGTCAAGCTGGGAATGAAGGCTACGATTTTTGTGGTAGGCAGCACCATCGGCCGCTTCACCAATGCCGAAAACACCAGTTATATCAGGCCTCATTTCAACCTGGAAGAAGCAAAAGATATGAATCGCAGCGGCCTGGTATCCATTCAGCCTCATTCCTATAATCTCCATTTTGAAGAAAATGAAGAGCTTGGTCAGCCAAGGGGGATGGATCGCTTGCGAGAGGAAGAGGATGAAGATTATGAAAACCGCCTCTTTGCAGATACAAGCGCTGTGAAAAAAATTATTGAGGAAGAGATCGGGGAAAAAGTGATTTCCTTCAGCTATCCCTATGGCTACTATAACAAAATAGCCGACCAGATTTTACGGAATTTGGGTATAGAGATGACATTTACCGTGGAAAGGGGCTTGAATTTAATAGCAAATAATGATTTTTTTCATCTGAAACGGATTAATGTAGACAATAATCTACCTTACCCGAAATTGATCAGCTATTTGGAGGATTTAAGGAAATAGCAGTAAAAAAAATCTTGACAATACTATTTTTTGGCGCTATACTTAATTCATTGCTTCAGGGCGGGGTGTGATTCCCCACCGGCGGTGAAGCGGTTCGTAAACAATATGGACCGATAAGCCCGCAAGCGTAAGCTGAGCCGGTTGGAATCCGGCGCCGACGGTATAGTCCGGATGGAAGAAGCGAATGGTTTTACAAGCCATACCCCCTGAGCTTTCAGGGGGTTTTCCGTCTGTCCCGGATACGCGGGCTAAAGCCCGCAAGAGGCTAGAAGCCAGAGGACAGAGTGTGAAGAAAAGCGCGAAAAGACGCTTTTCATTCATTCTTCTTTTACCTAAGGCGGTCTTCGACCGCAAGTATTCAGGATTCAGTATTCAGGAATCAGAATGCGGGTAACTTTTCGCTCCACGAAAAGTATTGAACAAAATTCTTGTTTTTTGTTTACGACTCTACGC
>WRHF01000202.1 GCA_009783415.1 Clostridiales bacterium | reverse complement strand
AAAAAGTATTGAATTATTTTTATCTTTTCTTCAAAGCAACAGCACCTAAGTTTCTCATATCCTAAAGACAACAGCGAGTTCCGTTAAAATCTGCGAAAATCAGTGTCTAATTATTTCATGCATCATTTTGAATCTACATCCTTGCAGGTCAATCAAGAGATGAGGTATATTTTGTGATTTTTTCTGTTCGAATTTGAGAGCTTAGTTCCTAACTCCTAACTCCTAACTCCTAACTCCTAACTCCCTACACCCTAGTTACAGGAGGATAATTTACTGTGAAGTTAAAGAAACGTAGTCCGGATTGGTGGCTTTTGTGTGTGATGTTGCTTTTGGTGGCTGTTGGTATCATTATGGTTTTCAGTGCCAGCCAATATGCGGCCCAGCATGAAAGAGGCGACAGTTTTTATTATCTGAAGAAACAATTGCAAGCGGTAGCTATCGGGTTACTGGGCTTCTTTTTGGCTTATAAAATTGATTTCAGGGTTTACAGACGCTTGGCCTGGCCCGCTTATTTGGCTGTGGTGGTTATTTTGCTGATGGTGCTGTTCAGTACAGCCGGAGACGAAGTCAAAGGAGCTACCCGCTGGATCACTATTGCCGGCTTGCGTTTTCAGCCCTCAGAGCCCTGCAAGCTGGCTATGGCTATGCTTTTGGCTAAGATTCTGACCGATAAACAAAAGAATATTAAAAGCTTTGCCCGGTCCTTTTTACCGGTATTTGCTCTGATGGGACTTTCCTGTGCTTTGGTTTTCCTCCAAAATGATTTGAGTACTACCGTCGTTATTGCCGGGATGTCCTTTATTATGATGTTTTGCTCGGGGATCCGGCCTTTATACTTAACCGGCACATTGGCTGCCGGCCTTGCTGCCGGGGTGTCGGCTATTATTATGGAACCCTACCGTTTCAAGCGGATCACCGCCTTTTTGGATCCTTGGAGCGATCCTTTGGGAAGCGGATTTCAGACTATTCAGTCTCTTTTAGCAATAGGTTCCGGCGGATTGACCGGGGTAGGATTGGGTAATGCCAGCTCAAAATGGTTTTATCTGCCGGAAATGCATACGGATTTTATCTTCTCTGTCCTGGCGGAGGAATTGGGACTTCTGGGCGGTTTGCTGGTGATAATTCTTTTTGTTTTATTAATTTGGCGGGGTTTGCTGATCGCGGTCAAAATGCCGGATGTCTTCGGCAGCTTTTTGGCCCTGGGCATTACCACTATGATAGGTTTGCAGGCTTTTATTAATTTAGGCGTGGCAACGGGACTTCTGCCTGTCACCGGTGTTACTTTACCTTTTATCAGTTATGGAGGTACTTCCCTGATCATATCTATGACAGCAGTAGGGGTGCTCTGGAATTTATCGCGTTTTGCGGAGATCAAACGATGAAAAAGTTACGTATTGCCATCAGCGGCGGCGGCACCGGAGGGCATATCTATCCTGCCCTGGCAATTTTGGACAGCCTCAGGCAAGTGGCTGAGATCAAAGTGCTATATCTGGGCTCGGCTGATTCCCAAGAAGAGAAACGGGCTGGCGGTTTGGCAATCCCTTTTCAGAGGATCAAAGCTCATGGCCTTAGCCGCCGTTCTCCCAAGATAGTGATGCAAATGTTTGTCAATTATCAGGGTTATCGCCAAGCCAGGCATATTTTAAAGAATTTTTCCCCCAATGTGGTTGTGGGTACAGGAGGCTATGTGGCTGCCCCGGTACTGCGGGCGGCGGTTTCCCTGGGCTTGCCCGCTTTGATCCATGAACAAAATGCCTATCCCGGCCTGGCCAATAAAATGCTGGCGCCCAAGGTCAGCCGCGTTTGCCTTACTTTCGGGGCGGCGGCGCCATATTTTCGCCGCCGGGACAATTTGACGGTGACCGGTTTGCCGGTGCGCCGGGCCATTATGGAAGCGGGGAGGGAAGAAGCCTGGACCTGCTTGGGCTTATCTCCGGAGTATCCTTTGCTTTTGATCACCGGGGGCAGTCAGGGAGCTCAGCGAATAAACCGGGCGGCAACAGGAGCCTATCAGGGCTTGTTGGAGCAGGGCTGGCAAATACTTCATCTGACCGGAGCAACCGGTTATGAGGAGGCGCTTGCCGCAGCCCAAAGCCAGGGTTTAGCCCAAGACAGGCGTCTTGCTATCAGGGCTTATCTGGAGGAGATGGAATATGCCCTGGCGGCGGCGGATCTGGTGCTTTCCCGGGCGGGAGCCTCCTTTTTAAGCGAGTTGCTTTGCCGGGGATTGCCGGCAATTCTGGCGCCCTACCCTTTTGCAGCCGGGGATCATCAACGCCATAATGCCCGGGCCTTGGAAGAAAAAGGAGCGGCCATTGTGATCGAAGATAAAGAACTGACGCCAATCACCTTACTGGAAATGGCGGGCAATCTTTTGACAGATAAAGAAAGACGCCAAGCAATGGCAGCTGCATCATGCGGCATGGGAAACCCGGGCGCCGGTGAGAGGATTGCGGAACTTATTTTGGAATTGCAAAGGCAAAACTAACGGAACCTAGAAAGCAGGTAATAGGTAATACCTATTACCTATTACCTATTACTTATTACCTAATTAAGGAGATGTAACAGTGAATCAACCTAATCTCAGTGATTTAAATAAGTTTCACTTCATCGGCATCGGCGGTATCGGGATGAGCGGTATTGTTAAGATCATGCTCAGTCAGGACCGGGGTTATCTGATCAGCGGATCTGATGTGCAAAAAAGCTCTTTGCTGGATGATCTGGCAGTTTTGGGGGCCCGGATCCGGATCGGGCACCACGAGAATAATCTGCCGGAGGATACCCAGGCTGTGGTGTATACTTCTGCTATCAGTCAGGATAATCCGGAGCTGGCTTCGGCCCGCCGGCGGGGATTGATTTTGCTGCCCCGCGCAGCGCTTTTGGCCTTTTTGATGGAGCAAAAGCGCAGTATCGGGGTGGCGGGAGCCCATGGAAAAACTACCACAAGCGCTATGATCGGCCTGATGCTGGAGACGGCAGGTTTGGATCCCACCATTATTATCGGAGGGGAATTACCCCAAATCCACTCCAATGCCAAGGGCGGCAGGGGAGAATATCTGGTGGCGGAAGCCGATGAAAGCGACGGTACTTTTCTTCTGCTTCACCCCCAAATTGCTGTGGTGACCAATATCGAAAGGGATCACATCGATCATTACGGCTCTCTGGAGAAGATCATTGATGCTTTCAGTCAGTATCTGCAACAGATCCCTCCGGATGGATTTGCAGTCGTTAACAACGATTGCTTTTATTGCCGGGAAATAAGCCGGCAGATACCGGGAGATTATCTGACCTATAGCTCAAATGGGCGGGAATCGGATTTTCAGGCTTTTCATCTTGGGCATGACAAGCTTGGCGCCGGGGCCAAGATTTACCGCCGGGGGATATATTTGGGAGAATTACAGTTGCAAGTGCCGGGTGAACACAATATCTCCAATGCCTTGGCAGCTATAGCTTTAGGTGACAGGCTGGGTCTTTCCTTTGAGGCAATGGCGGCAGGATTGTCCTGCTTCAAGGGTACCGGCAGGCGCTATGAGCTTTTAGGAGAAATCAATGAAATTCAGGTAGTTGACGATTATGCCCATCACCCGACCGAAGTAAAGGCTACCATTGCCGCAGCCCGGTCCATGGGGAAAAAGCGGGTGGTAGCGGTATTTCAACCTCATCGCTACAGCCGCACCCTGGCAATGGCCGAGGATTTTGCCAAAGCTTGCAGCGAGGCTGATTTTTGCATTATAAATGAAATCTATCCGGCCTTTGAGGAGCCGATCCCGGGTGTTTCTGCCAGGCTGATTGTAGAAGCAAGCCGGACTCTGGGCCGGAACAACCTGGTCTATGCCCAAACCCAGGAAGAAGTCCTAACCATCCTAGCCGAAACCTGCCGCAAAGGAGACATATTACTGATAATGGGAGCAGGGAATATCAGGCCGGTGGGAGAAGAATTCATCAGAAGAAGTGAGGAGTTTAGGAACTAAGCGCTCAAATTCGAACAAAAAAAGTCACAATATACTCTTTATATTTAGTTTTACCTGCAAGGATGTAGACTTAAAATGATGCATGAA
>WRHF01000201.1 GCA_009783415.1 Clostridiales bacterium | reverse complement strand
TTATTTCGTATTCAGTTGCGTCAATATCAAGGCTCAGGGTTTCCGAAAGTTCACCCATACCATATCCGCTGTTATTGGAAAATATATTTGCCGTAGGATCGTTAGCCGCTACCGAAATAGTTATCTCTCCAACCTCGCTAGGAACAAAAGCAGTGTACTCATGTTGATCGGGGTCAAAAGACGGTATAAGCGAGACTATGCCTGTGCTTGCGTTAAGGCTGATGCCGGTAAGTTTTAGTTCGTCACGGGTAACCACTACGACATAGGATTTCCTGCTTCCGTCTTCAGCGATCACTTCAACAGTGAATGTATTAGATCCGACCACAAGGTTTTTTATCCCGGCGCCCTCAACATTCGCCCCCGGATAATTAGTTTCCGCAGCAATTGTAATACTTCCAACTCCATAAGGAACAAATGCTTCATAATAAGTGTTACCGGAATCAAAAGTCGGATCAAGCGGGATCAGGCTTGATCCTGAGCTAAGGATGAGCTTATTCAAGTCCGCATCACTTGAGGGATCGGCGCGATTTACCGTTAGGGTATAGATTTTCTTGTTTACACCATCTTCCGCAGTCACCTCGATAGTGATTGAGTTATCCCCAATATCAAGAAGTTGCATATACTCACCGGTAAATACAACCCCCGCATGGCTGGTCTTTGCCTCGGGATGACTGGTTGTTACCGAAATAGTTATTTCTTGAACCTTATAAGGTACGGAAGCTGTGTAGTTTACCTCTTCAGGGTTGAATTCCTGATCCAGCTCGCCAGGATTGATACTTAGGTTAATCAAGTCAGCATCATCGGAAAAAGCCCCTCGAAACTGTGGATAATCATAATCCGCATCCATCTTCCATATTTTTCCAAAATCCCAGCCTAAGCCTCTATAAATAGCACCGGTTTTGTCTGTAGCCTCTGCCGGAGTAATACGGCCATTGGAATCATCAATGGCATTACCGAAAATCCCAGAAATGGCAATATTGTTACTTTTAGCCCCAGCAGGGCTGATTAGGTAACTGTAGTTATTGGTCGTATTTTCTTCCACAAATATCCGTTTGGAGAGAACAACACAATTAGAAATAGGAATAGCACTCAACCCACATATACCCCCGGCGTAAAAAGAAAAAGAGTAAACGTTACCTGTGCTGTAGCATTTGGAGATAGATGTTCCGTTATAGCCAAAACCACAAATACCTCCAGTACCGCCATTATGAGAAGATTGAGTATATGAGGAGATGTTCCCTGTATTATAACAATTGGAGATGGAGCCACTATCCCCGGAAATCCCCCCAATGTAAGAATTACCAGAAGGACAAGAAAAGCCAAAAACATCCCCTGTATTGTAACAATTGGAGATATATGCGGTGTTAGATCCAGCACAAAGACCTATGATACCACCAGCTGTGGAAAAAGTATTACGATTACTTGAATCGCAAGCATAGGAGGAAATGCTTCCTACATTATAGCAATAGTTGATTAAACTATAATCTTGTATAACACCGCAGATTCCACTAGCATAAGAATATGCGGCTCTAGTAGCAGTAGCGATAGCAGTAGTAGCTACAGAAATAACTCCAGTATTATAGCAATTAGCAATGATGCCATAATTAAGCAGACTACCACATATTCCTCCAGCAGCAGCACTGTTACCAGAATCACTATAAACATGGGTAATATTGATGCTGGTACCCTCCAAACCCAAATTTACAATAGTCCCGCCACTGATTTCACCAAACAAACCGGCACTTCGTTTATCTCCAGCTATAGTTAAGTACTTTATTATATGCCCTTGCCCGTCAAAAATCCCGGTAAATCTATTAGCCGCATCACCAATGGGTACCCATTCGCCCCATTCCTTCAAATCAATGTCATTCATCAACACAAAAGAGCTGTTTAGATGATAGCGCACATCGTACAAATCCTGAGCCGTACGGATGAGGAAAAGAGCATTGGGATCCGGATCCTCAATCGGCAACAGAAATTTGCCACTAGCCCCGGAATCTACAGCCTGACGGGTAACAGCTACGATATAGATTTTCTTGGTTGTATCTTCTGCGGTTACCACAATGGGAAAGATATTGGCGCCCACCTTGAGATTTTGTGAACCAGTGCCAGTGAGCATTGCCGTCGGATGACTTTTTGTTGCCGAAATATTAATGGTGCTAACCTCATTAGGGACAGAAACCGTGTAAATGGTGGTACCGGCATTGAAATCGGGACTGAGTTTGCCTGTACTCACACTGAGGCTGGCCAGGTCGGCATTATTGGAACGTAATTGCGGATAGTCATAGCCGGGAACCATCTTCCATACTTTACCAAAATCCCAGCCCAAGTTTGCATATGTGGCTTGACTTTTTGCTTGAGTCGCGTTTATGCGACCACCGCCATAGCCATAACCTGTATCGTCAATAGCATTGCCGGAAATGCCAGATATGGCTAAGTTGTTGGTTTTGCTAATAGGTCCATCGGGATCAGAGGAGCTGATCAGATAGCTAGAAACATTAGCTGAGTAGTATCCTTTCCTCGCTTCTATTCTCCCGCTAAGAACAACACAATTGGAAATACCATCCTTGCGACCATTGCCCTGACCACAGATACCTCCGGCACAGGGAATAGATTCATCAGTATACTCATCAGTGATTGACATGACATCACCAGTGTTGTAGCAATTGGCAATTGAATAACCATAACCGCAGATCCCCCCTGCACGGGGGCTACAAAGCTCATTATACATAGGGATTGATTCGGCAAAAATAGCTCCTGTATTATAACAATTATAAATCTCGCCATTACTGGAACCACAGATACCTCCAACACTAGTACCGGTAGGAGAAGTAGCTGATACATTTCCAAAATTATAACAATTTGAGGTTACTCCCCAGCTAGCACCGCAGATTCCACCAGCATATGGATTCCAATTTGGTTGATCAACCAAACCAACAGAAACAGAAACCAGCCCTGTATTATAGCAAGAGGAAATTGAAGTTCCCCAACTCACTCCACAGATTCCTCCAACATCAAGAGGGTTAGAAGCCCAATAACAATAAGCAGAAATACTCCCTATATTATAACAATTGGAGATAGTGCAGTCACTTTCAGCCGACCCACAGATACCACCAACCAAGAAGTAACTGCTACTACGAGTAATATCTATGTTAGTGCCCTCCAAACCTACGTTTTTAACTGCAGCACGATTATTGGAAGAACCATAATTTCCAAGGGTGCCGAAAAGGCCGACATGTATATCCGAAACACTTCCTGTTACTTTCAGATTTCTGATTACATACCCTTGTCCGTCAAAAGTTCCGCTGAACTCAGCAATTGGTACCCACTGCCCTCCATTGAAACCGGCTAAATCAATATCATTCATCAGTACATAGGAACCGCTCGGGTTATTCCGAATATCTGATAATTGCTGGGCTGTCCGGATTTCGGTGGCATTGGCGGCAGGGGCCTCGACCGGCGCCAGGAATTTACCATTGCTGCCATAGCCTGTAGACACAGCATTTTTCATCTGCTCCAAACCAATTGCTACCCTATCGGCTTCAATTATCCTCGCCGATAAGCTAGCTCCGGGAAATAAACTAAATACTATCATTACAGCAAGTAATAAACCGAGACTTTGAATAGCTTTCCATTTCATATTAAATCCTCCTCGTATTTACAGATTTTCAGTTTTTATGCTGAAAAGAGATTCCAACCAGATGTAAGGAAACCCTGAAAGATCCCAAAGTATTTGCAGCATGACGGCAATTGTAGCTAGCTTTTTGGGTTTCTTGGCTTTTTGAATAATGTTGTATTTAAAGGGGTTTCCTTGCCGTAAGCGGGAAAAACCCCTTTGCAATATCTACTCAATAATTATTAGAATTCTATATCAATCGCCCCCCTATTGTAGTTGTAAGCCAGCCAGAGTATGGTTAAATCGGCATCGTTGATCAGGCCATCGCCGTTTAAGTCACACCAGGGATTATCCGCTTCCTCAGTCTTCTTATTATAGTTACCTGCCCGCCAAAGAATAGTCAAATCAGCATCGTTGATCAAGCCGTCACCATTGATATCCCCGCAACGCAAAAACATCAATCGAATCTCGGGGCGGTAATCCTTAGTCAGATCCAAGTCCTCATTCTCAACAATCACATCTGTTACAGTGAGTTTGGCATGAGCATCTTTTTTAACGAC
>WRHF01000200.1 GCA_009783415.1 Clostridiales bacterium | reverse complement strand
AATACAATAAGCTGCACTTTTACATATTGGCAAAACATGAGAATCCGGCAAAATACGGCGAATTCCTCAGCTATCAGGTAGGAATGCTGCATGATGACGGAACACCTGTAGGCGGTAACTTGATTGTCTCTGCGGGCAAATTTGAGCCTGCGGATCCCGGCAGAGTGGCTACCCAATGGTTCACAGTCAAAAATACCGGCAGCGCCACCGATATCGTCCGGGCCGCTGTTGATTGCGGTTTGGATTTCACTCTCTTGAATGATCTATATGCTATTGATGCAGATCAAACAATAGAAATTCCCGTTTATATCAGGATCCCCGCAGATGATCCTGCTTTCAAACCCTTGACCTTCACCGCTTCTTCGGAAAGTAATAAGGCAAAAGCCGGTACCGCTTCCGTTACCGACTTTTCCGCCAATATTTATGCCCCGGCCCAAATCTATCTCAAAGACGGCAACAGGATCGACTATGTTGTCTCTGTAGTTAATGTTGCTGATGAGGGTGCAAACCTCTTCCAAATCGAGGCCTACTTTGATAGCAAAAATCTGAATTATACAGGATACACTTTTGCCCCGAGCATGCTTACCTACGGCCCCGCCCAGGGTTCTTTCTCCTATGACGTGTCGAGCGGCAAATTGTCCTTGGGTATGTACCTGGCCAAAGCCGGGACCCTGCTCAAGGCAGAATCCGAAACTCCCCTGGTCACTTTCCATTTCAGCTTAAAAGATGATGTCGAGGCCGGACCCGGTAAAACAGTCGTTGATAACTTGCTGAGCAAGGTTACAGGCTACTGCTTTATTGACGGCAAATCCAGCCCGGTCGATGCTATCATAACCAAGCCGGGCGCACCTGTCAAAATCCTGATCCATCCCCTGGGCTATGAAGGAGGAGAATTGGATGAGGCCACCATCTCCTGGCTGATCTACCACCACCTCTACAAAACCGGCGCTGCCGGCGACTGGGAGGAGATCAAGAAATATGATCTGAACGGCAATAATATGATCGATCTGGCCGATATTGTTGCCCTTTGGTCTTTAATCGGCAAATAATATTGCAGCGGTTGCCGGTTACCGGCTGGAACGGCCGGATTTTCATTCCCTGAAAACAATTTGATCAAACAAACATAATAACAAGAAGAGCGTGGTTTCGGCCGCGCTCTTCTTGTCGAAATATAGCTATATCCAGGTATATTTGTCGCATGTAATACTATATATTGACAATATAGTTAATAATTGTTAAAATTGGAAGGGCTTAGTAGATTTTTTGCGGCAATTAACGAATGAAGGGTATAGTAGTAGTTTTTAATTGCTTCCTCTATCGCAATAAATCTATTAATTTATATAAATTTAATTTGCCGGGAGAGGAGGGGGGTGATGACAATTGACAATTGACAATTGACAATTGACAATTGACGATTATAGAAAAAATTTTAAGGAGGGAAGAATAATGTCAAAAAGACATGTATTGTTTATTACTGTTTTAGCTGCCCTGTTGATTCTGATCTCTTTCAGTGTGGCCTGGGCGGCCGGACCCAAGGGCTTGGAGGGGATGCCGGAGCCTATCGACCCCCAAAGCTGGATCTTTCCCAGGGACATGACCTGGGATATGTGGCATGATAACACAGCCTTTAACTGGAAAGCAGACGGCAATAAAATTGCGCCTACCACAATAAGAAAGGGACTTTTGGTCTTATGCGATTTTGCGGACAGGCCTTTTATTGTCAGCAGCCCCAAAGGTTCCGAACAAATGAGCAACCCCCAAATTGATGGCGTACCCAAGGAAGACCTGGTGGAATTCTGGGAAAGCTTTCTCAATGACCCCGAAGACCACTACAATGACGGCTTAAACCATGGGATCACCATCCAGGAGTTTTGGCGGGAAAATACTCAAGGCCGCTGGAAGGTAGAACTGGACGCGGTCGGTGTTTATACCATACCCGGCTTTGAATTTGAATATGGCTTGAGCGGCAATGATCTCCCGGCTGGTTTTACCAATCGGAGCGGGGCAAATAGTCTGGCTATCAATGCAGCTATTGCCGATGGGGTAGACATGAGCCCGTATGATTTTGCGTTTATCCTCCATTCCGGTTGTGCGGAAAGCCAGATTTGGGAAGAAGCTGGTTATATGATGTTTTTTGATGAAACCACAATCGATTACGAATACAGCGCCCACTACAGAGTCGACCAATTGAAGAAAGCCGGCTTAACTTGGGCCGGTATGGCTGCTACCGACACCTGGCTGGCGGCGCATCCTCTTCCGGCCAAAGGTGAACCCGGCCGGGGTTGGTGGGCTAATACCAACTATGTACCCTGGACTTCCTGGTGGGCTCATACGGCTATTTGGTCTTCCACCAGCAGTATCAACCTCCCCGGCAAGGGTAGTTTCCGCCTTTCTCAGCAAGGGGAAACCAACGGTTGCGCTACATTCTCTCATGAGTTCGGCCATATCGTTACCATTGCCGACAACTACGGCTCTGATGTTAACACGCGTTCCTATAGCGGGTTTTGGGATCTGATGTGCGCCGGCTCAATGACAGGCTTTGGCGGCAACCATACCCGTTATCAAGTCCCTAACCTCAATGGGGGAGCGATCCCCGCCCCTATGTTGGCCCGTACCAAGCGTAAACTGGGCTTTGTTGATACAAATCAATTTTTTAGTGTAAATTATGCCGCCTTGAGAACCGGTACCCCGGCGGTTACCGAGATCTATTCCCGTACCACCCCTGTGGGAGATCAATTTGGGGCTATTTATCCGGAATTGGCGGTGATCAATGATAAAGTCAAAGCCGGCCGGGCCGGTCTTGCCCTAAGGCTCTATAACTTTACCGACCAAAAGCCGCAGATCCGCTCCTCGGTGGACTGGGAGTCGGATACCAATGCCGGGGGCAACCGCTATGATAACTATACTATGGAAGTTATAGACCAGGTCGGTTATGATTCTCCCCAAAGCGACCACGGGGTTTTGATTTGCAAAAACAGAGAAACCCTCAGCGAATCTGCACCGTATAGCTGGGTTGTAGATGCTCATGCCGGCGGTTTGGATACCATCGATTTTTGGACTCCCGTGGGGCCCAATGGCGAACCCAGCATCCCGCAGCCATTCAGGAATAATGACAATAACCATCTTTCTGCCGCTCTTTTCCATGCCGGCAAATCCGTTACCCCCAATAACTATGGGGTCGAAACAATCAGAACAGGTCAAACCAATGCAACCTATTCAATTGCTCTTGATGCCGGCGGTAAGCCCATTCCCAAATCCATTGCCGATAATACGGTCAATGAATATGTTGATACATACAACAGATTGCATTTTTATATCCTGGATAAAATCTATTCTCCCGGACCTTATGACGGTGATATCTTATCCTATCAAGTGGCTGTACGCCATTTTGACGGACAAGCTGTCGGCGGCGAGCTGGTTGTGACCAAGGGCAAATTCGAGCCTGCTGATCCCGGCAGAGTGGCTGTCCAGTGGTTTTCCGTCAAAAACACCGGCGCTGCCACCGATATTGTCCGGATCGCTGTCGATTGCGGTTTGGAATTCACTCTTTTGAATGATCTCTATGCAGTAGATCCCGATCAAACCGTCGAAATCCCGGTTTATATCAAAATCCCCGCCACCGATCCCGAATTCAAAACCCTGACCTTTACCGCTGCTTCGGAAACAAATGCAGCCAAGCTGGGCTCCGTTATTATCAGCGGCTTTTCCGCCGCCATTTACGCCCCGGCCCAAATCTTTATCAAAGAAGGCAACAGGATCGACTATGTTGTCTCTATCGCCAATGTCGCTGATGAAGGCGCCAATCTCTTTACGATCGAAGCTGCTTTCGATGCCAAAAACCTGAATTATACCGGCTATTCCTTTGGGCCAAGCCTGCTCGCCTACAGCCCCTCGCAGGGCGATTTCTCCTATGACGTAGGGAACGGTAAATTATCACTGGGTATGTATCTTGCCAGAGCCGGCGTTCTTCTAAAAGCCGAAACCGAAACTCCATTGGTCACATTCCACTTTACCCTAAAGGACGGGGTCCCTGCCGGGCCGGGGACAACAGTTGTTGAATCCTTCCTGAGCAAGGTCACAGGCTATTGCTTTATCGACGGCAAATCCAGCCCCATCGACGCTATTGTGGTAAAGCCGGGCGCCCCTGTCAAGGTATTGATCCATCCCCTGGGCTATGAGGGCGGGGATCTGGATGAAGCCACCATT
>WRHF01000199.1 GCA_009783415.1 Clostridiales bacterium | reverse complement strand
GATAGCCTTCCGTCCACCGGGCATAGAGAGTAGTTACATCGTTGGAAACTATGCTTTCGGCCGTTATCATAGTGCCACCGGTCATTGCGGTAAACCAGCCTATGAAACCATAGCCGGAGCGGGTGGGTGTAGGTAGTTTGCCATATGCCTTATCAAGGAAAAAGGTTCTAGCACTGTCGACTACTACCAAACCTAAGCCGGCATCAAAATCAACTTCATGCTCAAAGCCCCACATGGCATATAGAGTCAAGTCGCTCATCTTATCATCAGGTATTCTGTCGCCGGGCTTATAAACTGTACCACTGCCATCTGCCTCGGTATTCCAGCCAACAAAATCTCCTTCGGGTATTGTCAATTTGGTTACGGAGGTGTTACCTACAGCAGATTCGACTACACGATAACCGCTATTCCAAGTTTTTTCACTCTGCCCAGCTACAGGGTAGCTATCAGAATAACCGCCAAGATCGTCATATTGGCTATCAGCACCATTGGTATCATAGAAGATGCTATATGAGGGTACGATAGGCAGTTCCACAAAGGTGTTCTCGCCCGAGTAGAGGGTAAAGGTAGGTGGGTTAACAGGTACTATTGTGGTACGGTAGTCGGTGGAGTACACATAAAGTGCCAATCGTGTACCTGCCTTAAAGGTATAATCCATCGGCTCAAATTCAAAGTAATACTGGTATTTCTCACCCGGCTCTATTTCTTTGGTTTGATAATAATAGGCAGGAACATAACCATGCTCCTTTGGAGCATTCAGGTAGGTTTCCCGAGTAGGGTTGGGGTTCTGTATATCTCCGTAGGCACGTGTGACAATAAAATACTCAGAAGGGGTATTACTGATGATGTAATTATTGCGGTTAATATTACTGATGCCATTGTAACCTCCAAGGTTTTCTATGGTGGAGGAGTTACCGAAGGCACGGTAATTAGTACCGACATCCAGCAGTACGGCTGAAATTGTGCCCCAAGACGTGTCAGATAAGAGTTCCAAACCGATTTTTACAGTACCGTTGATACGTAGCGGTTCATCAAGGGGATCAGTAGCAAAAACCAAACGTTCGGAACTGAGTTTATCAATGTTTTCTGGATTGAAGAGACGGTCTTCCCAGGCATTTAATTGACCATTTATTATACCTCTGGATACAGTTGCAGATAGTAAGTGGGCATTAGCTTCTTTATCATCCTTGACGGATCCGATTGTTGTGGCTGTCGGCGTTTCTTCGAGTAAACTGCCTGCTTTAGACGCAGTGGGTGCACCAAAATAGTATTTGGCATATTCAGTACCCGGGATAGGCCATTCATCGTATGATTCCCAGTTTAAGCTGTTGTTACTTGGCATGGATACTTCGGGTATTTTGTCGATGGCGCCATTATCTAAATCATAGAGAAAATGATCCATCCATAAATGCCAATATTCATAGTAATTAGAATCTTTCTTAACCCAGTCTGTAGCATGAGCGCCCAAATGCCATATTTCTTTAACAGTTTTGCCGGCATCTTTCAAAGCCCGGTAGAATTGGTCGGCCTGTTTGGTTTTGACGTTCCAGTCTCTCAAACCATGCATAATCAAGATACCGCAATCATCGCGTACATCGTCAATAGTCGTCAGGTAGTTACGATCATCCCAAAAGCTATTATAGTCGCCAGTATCGCGATCTTGATTTATATGCATCTGATTAAGGAATTCTTCGTATAATGCTGCTGGACCAGTTTTTGGCACTGCGGTATAGTGTGGTTGGAAGGCCGGGGTTGAACCAAAGCCAAAGCTGCCGTCAGCAAGCATATCGGCATCCTCGCCTTGATAGTTATAGGGTGATACCACTGCACCGTTGCCACGGTAATAATCATACCAACTGCTGATAGCAGCAGTTGGCATAATAGCTTTTAGCCCTTCTACACCGGAACAGGCGGTAGCGTTGGGGAGGGTACCATCATAAGAGCGCCCGGTCATAGCTACATTACCATTACACCAAGTTGCCACGACCTCTGTAGTTGCGGTACGGTCAGTATATCCCTTGACTTCGCCATTCAGCCATTTAATGACAGTCATGGCAGCAAGTGTCTCTTCTACGTCGCCGCAGTTGCTAAATCCTTCAGATGCTAATTCTTGAAAATTATTCCCCAAAGAGGCGCTGATAACTACTGCATAGCCCCTAGCGAAGTAGTATTGAAAGTTTTCCGATTGCACCCTTATGGGAAACACAGTACTCGGCCAGTTACCCTGAAATACCACATCTTTATCGCCACGGGATTCTGGTATGAACCAAGCGCTATCATCTACGCCTTCACGGGGGGTTATATACCAAGAGGGGTTACCACCGTCTTCATCGTTAGTCCACGACTCACTATCGTAGTCCCAATATGTAGCATCAGAGCCCCAATACCATTTGCTAGCCCTTGGTTTTCTAGACTTAACATCCGTTAAGTATTGGTAGGCTTCCGTAGAGTCGTTGGTCAGTTTGTCATGTACAACGTTCCAATAATCTACTTGGGTATAAAGTGAGCTATTATGAGAATTTCGGTATGGGCTGTGTTCCATCAATACAGACAGTGAAACCTTCGTTTCTCCTGTTTCCGGATCAATTATCTCGCCGCTCACCTTCGGGCGGGCGATCTGAAGCCTGATCAAATCCCTTTTTCCATCTTCATCAGTATCGCAGGGCATTTCAACCCAGACTTCTTCAAAAATGGTCGAGGTGTTTGTTTCTGAATCATTTACATTACTGTATGTAAAGATAGGGTTGGTTTCACCATTGTTAAGAAAATTAGGATATTCTCCCAGTATCTTTTCAATACTATCTGCCGGAGTATCTTTAGCGAATAGCGACACGCTGGATTCTTCTTCCATTGAGGTTGGCAGATCACCAGAATCATCTGTGGGGACTACTTCCTCAGGCTGGTCAATTTCGGAATTGGCTGCTTGATTGTCCAAATTTAACTCATCTGATACTTCAGATATTTGCCCGTAATCATCCGAAGCAGGAGCTGCAGATAAAACCAGGGCACCGGCGAATGCTGTAAAGCCCAGAACAAGCACAAGCAAAAGAAGCGCATTAGCCGGCAATAAGTACTTTCTAAATTGCATTAAATTATTCCTCCTTAATAATCTGACTCTTTTTTGACGCAGTTCTAATCAACCTAAAATCATACGCACCCCTCCCATTCTAATGGTTTTAAATTTATCAACACTAAATTAGCTTTATAATAGCATAAATATTTCCTATTGTAAACATTTATGGGTATATTTAACATTACATCGACATTATCTGTCAATATTTTATAAATAGCGAAATAATTTTACAAATTAATTGGAATATGATAGAATAACAGTATGATTTTGAGAGGACAATATGAAGTATTTCAGGAGGTTGAATATTGATATGGCAAAAAACACTTATTTTAAGACTCTCAGCAGGTTCTTGATCCTGGTTATGATTCTGGCAATATTACCGGCAATAAACTTATCTGCGGAGACTAATGCTTATGGCAAGCATAACCAATTTCTAGCCCCAATTCTCGCACCTGCCCCCGAAGATATCAAGATTTACACTGCGGGTGATTTGAACAATGTGCGCTACAATCTGAATGGCTCCTATGTGTTGATGAACGATATTGATTTAGCAACATGGGGAGAATGGGAGCCTATTGGGGATTTTAGTAATCCTTTCAGAGGTGATTTTGACGGTCAAGGGTATATAATCAGAAATTTGACAATTACTAATGGCACATATCAATATATTGGTCTTTTTGGACGAGCTATTGGTACTGCTGTAAAAAATGTTGGATTGGAATATACTTATATAAATATTTCTAGCCCATCCTTCTCTTCTTATTATGCCGGTGGGATTTGCGGCTACAGTATTGGTAGTATCAGTAATTGCCATAATACAGGAGATATCTTCTTAGTTTTTCCTTTCACAATTGATATTTATTCTTTTTCTGGTGGTATTTGTGGCAGCTCTAGCTCAGGCAAAATATCAAATTGCTATAATGAAGGAAATATTTTGGCTGCTTTTGTAGTAGGCGGAATTATCGGAGTAATTGATTCGAATGCTGAAATCACAAGTTGCTACAACACCGGAAATATTACCTGTGCTGCCGGTTTTTGGCAGGGCATACAAATAAGTCAAGCGGGTGGTATTTTAGGAAATTTTAACAGCGTTGACGGAAGCATAGCAAACTGTTACAACACCGGAGATATTACTGCAGATGTTACAGGCGGCATAGTTGGTGTTTTGAATCAGGG
>WRHF01000198.1 GCA_009783415.1 Clostridiales bacterium | reverse complement strand
AGGTGGTGCGGGAAAACCGCAGGAATGCTTGTTGCCTTTCAAGGTTTTCCCGCGCCGCCTGGCGGCAAAAAGACCGGCGCAGTGATGGAAAATGTTTTCGTTCTTGGGTATAGGCACAGAAAAACATCACCCGGACAGAATTGGCCATTATCGCAACCAGATTTGACGCTATAGCCTAAATCTTTACTATCTTTGGCTTCTATTTTCAGGCTTATGTCTTCTTTTTGGCGAAACCCTCTTCACCGCATAACTTAGTAATGTCAGAAGCAATACACCGAGTGTTAAGGAAATTCCTATCAGCAAATAGCTTTGATATTCTTCCGCCAGGTTGCGGCCGGTGAAATTGGTTAGGGCGATCATTGGCCTTAGGGCAGGAGAAATAAATTCAAAGGGGGCTACGGTATAGCTGACCAGATCCCGGTTCAGGCCGGCCGGGGTTCTGCTTTCCCGCATCATATTGGAAAATTCTTCCAGTCTCCTCTTGGTATCCTCGCTATTAAGTTCCTTTACCCTGGCATATTCCCTCAATGTAGTCAGTAATTTATCCTTTTCGGCAGCTTCCGCCTTTAGGGCATCATTGCGGATATTGCTCAGATAGTTATTGTAACCTGCATGCACATCATGCATTTTTCCTATATTCACATCAAACTGCCGGGAAAGATCTTCTCTGACTGTTCCCAGATAATTTTCATATGATTGCAGCATAACGGCTACCTGTTGCTTAACACTATCCGTTAAATACGCATCCACTTCAAAGCTGGCTAATTGAGAATGCATTGAATTCAGGGAAGCCCAAAAATCATCGGGGCGGGGCGGCGGGTCGGACGGGGGGGGTTCCGGCTGGGCGGCGATCGAATAACGGTGTTCTCCTACAGGATCCGGTGTACTTCGCCCCTCATACTCTGTTATGGCGCCCAAAGCCGGCTTTTTGGGTATTTCAGTGCCCGGATTCGGCAATTTCAGATCCAGTTCATCCGGAATTTTGGTCCCTTCATAAAGCGGCACAGTTCTGGAAATCTCTTCAGGCCAGCTGGGGAAGCCCAAAGGTTCCGGGGCTTCATATGTTTCTTCAAATTCCGGCACGTCAATTGTCATACCCGGTAAATCGGGCCAGTTTGCCCCGTCTGTAACCATTGACATAGCTGAAAACCCCAGCAGAACTCCGGAAATATCCTCCCACTCGTTTTGCCAAAGAGCCATTGCTGTGACATAACCGTCAGGATCTTCAGCATAATCCTCAAGATCCGGGATCGGGGGCAGATCGCCGATATCTGACTGCAAATCGATGATCATTTCTTGAATACTTTCCAATTCACTCTGCCACTCTGCCAGATCGGCCCGGCGCTCTTTTAATTCTTCTTCTGTATTTATAGCGCCCTCTTTATATTCTTCCAATTCATTGCGCCATTTTTCCAGGGCAGCAAAGTAGAAATTTGCCATTTCCGCCTGCAGATCATATTCGGCGGATGAAGAAAGCATTTCTTCAAAATAATCAGATAATCTGCCGGCATATTCCTCCATCAGATCCTTCCAAGCCTGCAAATCTCCTAAAAACGGCTCAATATTATCATTCAGCGAGTGGCGGTAAGCGTCCACCTCTTCCAGAAAATCAGCTGAGGCATTTAAATACTTCTGATATTTTTCATACCAATTGCCGGCATCGCCAAACCAAGTGTTTAAACTCTTATGCCAGGACAAAAGATCGCTTTGATACACCGACAAGGCTTTATGCCATGAATCATTTTTCAAATACCACTCGACCAATCTGTCTTCATGTAGTTGAACAGAAGAAGCGTAACGTTCCACTTTATCGCCATATTTCACCGAAGTATCAGCCCAGTCCGACATCTTATTCAGCCAATCATCTTCCTGCTTGGGAAAATCATCCGTCATTTTAAACAATCCTCTCCGCATCTCGCGGTAATTGGCGGAAGCATCATTGTAACTGTCCTGGTACAAATCAGCTACATTTTGGGCAAAATCAGTTACATCAAGAAAATAAGCTGCGGTTTCCGCCGCTTTTGGCTCCAAAGGAATTTCCGGAACTTTATCCAGGGCCAGTTTGGCTGTAAAATCCTCCAGCTTGACACTATCCAGGGCAGCCAGGTCGGAGAGATCGTTTTTGAATATCTCGTCCACATGATCCTGGGCCTGATGAAATTGCATATAGATGGAACTTACATAGGTGTAGGCCAAGGTGGTGTTGATCGAGAGCTGCAGATCCAAAATCTTGGTATATGTATTCAGGTAATCCTTTTCCGATAAGTTGGAATTGACTTGAAATTCCAGCTGCACCTTTTCCGGATGCTGGGAATTGAAGGTCAAAACCTTGGCCGAGACATCCGAGGGAAAGGTAACTACCGCGCCGTATGATCCGTTGACATAACCGGTATCCGCCATCATGGAGGAGACAAGCACATAATCATCTCCCAGGGTGTCAACTATGGCAGCGGAATAGTTTTTCTTTTCACCATCGACTGTTACTCCCGTGTCCGCGTTGACCACGGCAATTTTTGTTTGGGTTCTGGCCTGCATATTCTGCCTGATCTGTTGTTGATTGGTTTCCGCTGCTGAACCGCTTTGAAGACCGCAGATAAAACCCAGCACCAAACAAAGTACAGTAAATGGTATCCATCTCTTTTTCATAATACATCATTCCTTTCACGACCAGGGGCTGCCTAGCAACCCGTTAGGAGTTAGGGGTTTTGGAATCAAATAAGTGGCAGTTTGACTTGACGAATATCTCCTCTCTTATACCAGAAGCCTCTGTCCGGGATAATTTTGTAGCCGCGGGGCGAATTGATCGGGAGTATGTTCTGCTCACCCGGATTGCCCAGAACTATACCTGCCTGGCTGTCTTTTAGTATTTTTGTCAGATTGTCATAGCCGCGCATTTTTGAGGGCATGGTAGTGATGATAAAGGAAATGCCCAGCTCCATAGCTTTTGGCAGAACTTGCTCCATCTCTTTTGTTTTTGCTCTGCAAAGCTCGGTGAAATTATCTCCATCATCAATAATCAGCAATACAGGCGGCTGGGATGCGCAAAAATCCCGGGACCGCAAGCCGGATACCTTATAAGCCTCTTGCCTCCTTTCAACCTCCTCAAAAAGCTGTTGGGCGAATCCTGCCAATTGACTTTCGCTTCCCAGATAGACGACCCCCGGCCAATCTTCAAAGTCCTGCAGATCCCCGGCACGGGAATCAGCGATAAAACATTTTGTCCCTTTGAACTGAGTCAGAAGAATTTTAAGAATATTGGTCTTGCCGCTGGCCGGCCCGCCTATGATCATCTGACAGGCAATAGCCAGATCCAGATAGACCGCCTCTGTGCTTTCAGGATCAAAACCAACAACAGCCTGCCTCTCCTTGATTTTTAGAAAAGGCAGCAAATCCCCGTAGGAGATCGTATCCGGCAGCACTTTGATGCCCCTGGCCCCGGGCGCGCTGTTCCGTTCTGCAATACCGGCTATGACCTCGCCGATCAGTTTGGCATAGGTTATATCATCTTCATATGCCAGCGGCAGATAGCATTGGGCCACATGAATATCCTTGATTTTGACCAAGGCCCTTCCCCGTATCTCGGCCAGTTTATAAGGGCAGCGGCCAGCTACCGCTGTAATATCCGCATTATCAAACATAAATTGGGCAATTTTATTTTTAAAATTATTCAATACCGAATAGCGGACGACATTGACCCGGGAAGCCGTTATCACTGTATAGATGCCCAGGCCGGTTCCGTCACGGCTTAATTTGATCAGAAAATCCTCAAGGTCAAAGCTAATTTCCCGGATCACATCATAATTGTCAATAAATACCAGTATAGCAGGTAATTTTTTAGCAGCCACTTCATTATACATCCTGAAATTAAGAGCATTAGCGGCGGCAAAGAGAGATTTGCGTTCTTTAAGCTCTGAGCTCAGTAATTTTACTAATTTGCTTAGTTTTTCCTCATCATCAAAACCCAGATAATCCGCTGTATGAGGCAGGATGCGCAGCTGGGCCAGAGCCGAGTTGCCATAATCCAAAATAAAATAATTAAGCAGCCCGGGTGAATTACGCGAGGCCAGAGTTAATGCCGTTGTCATCAGCACGGTAGATTTGCCGAAACCGGAGGCGCCGAAAACAGCCAGGTTGCCATCCTCCAGGAAATCGTGAATGAATTCGCTCTGCCGCTGTTCCTCCGGGATGTCGGCCAGGCCGATGGGAACAGCTAAATCATATCTGTCTAAAAGGCCAACATCTATCCCCTCGGCCACTGCTTCCGTAACTAATTTGGCCGGCAG
>WRHF01000197.1 GCA_009783415.1 Clostridiales bacterium | reverse complement strand
CTATCATTCCTGGTTACCTTTGGCCAGAAACATCAGATCAGGAATAGGATTTATCAGCGCCAAACCTAATTATACTGTAGTTTGTCCGGCTACCGCTTATCGCTCTATTACCTGCGGAGCCTATAACAGCAGGGATGGCAGCCTTTATATTTCCTCTTCCTGGGGACCGACCCGTTTGCCGCAAATGTCCCCGGATTTTGTGGCTCCGGGGGTCAATGTAGGGGGAGTATTTCCGGATGGCCATGGCAGCATGACCGGCACCAGCGTAGCCGCAGCTATAACTGCCGGAGCCTGCGCCCTGCTTTTGCAATGGGGTGTTGTCAACGGCCACGAGCCGGCAATGAACAGTACCCGGATCAAAACCCTCCTGATCAGCGGCTGTGAACGAAACCCCAATGTCCGCTACCCTAATACCCATTGGGGGTACGGTAAGCTGAATCTACTGGGTACCTTTAATAGTTTACGCCAACGGTAAAAGAGGGGTGAGGAGTTAGGAGTTAGGAGTGAGGAGTGAGGAATAAAAAGCTTTTTTAAATAAATAAAACGCGGAGCGTTTTTACAACAACTCCTAACTCCTAACTCCTAACTCCTAACTTAAAGAAAGGGGTTTTGATCTATGAACGGCAACAGTAATCGCGATATGGACTTAGAAGAGTTTATCAAGCAGCCGGATACAGTTGGTTTTATCACTGTTGCTAATATGGCTTTTAGGGAATATATCAAGGATAAGCCCTATATCCGGATCGGCACTTATCTCCCTATAGTAAATTATGTTATAGCCTATACCAGCGGGTTTTATTTAGACAGAGTTTATAGGGATTTGGAAATGGGTTTTACAAGTGTCTATCCGCAGCTTTTTACTATTACGGATCAAGAAAGTAATTATGCTGCCGGGATTACTCCTATTTTGAATCAGCCTCATTTGAACCTGACTGGTAGAGGGGTTTTACTTGGTTTTGTGGATACGGGTATTGACTATACCAAAGAAGCTTTTCGCTATGAAGACGGCTCAAGTAAAATCAAATATATTTGGGATCAGACGATCAGCGGCAATCCCCCGGCAGGGATGCACTTTGGTTCTGTTTTTACTCAGGAAAGAATCAATGAAGCTCTGGCTGTGGAAGTTCCCGCTGCCGTTGTGCCTCATCTTGACAGGGTTGGTCATGGCACCTTTTTGGCTTCGGTAGCGGCCAGCCGTGAAAAGGGTGTCTATCAGGGAGTGGCTGCCGATGCGGAAATAATTGCTGTAAAATTACAAAGAGCCCACAATTATTCATTTAATGTAATAGGTTTATCCCAGAATGTTAGTGATGTTTTTGAATCCACCGGCATAATACTTGGGATCCAATACATTATAGAGCGGGCTACCGAGCTTAGGCGGCCGGTGGTGATTTGCCTGGGCATAGGTACCAATTGGAGTCCCCGCGATGGTCACTCCATGATAGAAGAATATATCTCTGCTGTTTCCAATCAGGAAAGCTGCGTTATTGTTGCCTCTGCCGGTAACGAAAGCAATTTACGGCGCCATGTCAGCGGATCTTTGGAATATAGCGGCGATGTAAAAACTATCGGAATACAGGTGGGAGAAGATGCAACTTCGTTTTCGGTTCTTATTGCTTATAATGCATGGGACCGTATATCAATTTCTGTCAAATCCCCCGGCGGGGAAGTTTTAGAAAGAGTACCTATTCTTTTAGGGCGGAGAACTACCAAAAGACTTGTGTTTGAAAATTCAGATATAGCTGTTTATTATTATCAAGAAAACTATAACGGCCTGGCGATAGTGAGGCTGGGCAATCCTACCAGCGGTATCTGGGAAATTGACCTTCATGGTGATCTGGTTATTAATGGCGCCTACCATGCCTGGTTGTCCCGGACGGAAATCAGCGGCCTGGGTGTAGAATTTATCGGTTCAAATCCGAATTATACCATTGTTTGCCCGGCTACTGCCTATCGCGCCATTTCCTGTGGGGCTTATGACGGTTCTGATGGCAGCCTTTATGTTTCCTCTTCCTGGGGACCGACCCGTCTGCCCCAAATGTCTCCGGATTTTGTAGCGCCGGGGGTCAATGTCCGGGGGATCTTCCCCAAAGGCTATGGCAGCATGACCGGCACCAGCGTGGCTGCAGCTATCACTGCCGGAGCCTGTGCCTTGCTTTTACAATGGGGTGTCGTGAACGGTAATGAGCCGACCATGAACAGCTCCCGGATCAAAACCCTCTTGATCAGCGGCTGCGAAAGAGAGCCGCATATCCAATATCCCAATACCCAGTGGGGGTATGGTAAGTTGAATTTACTGGGTACTTTTAATAGTTTACGTCAGAGGTAAAGCCAAAATCTATGATTTTAACTTTTTCCTATGTGCATAACTTAGGCGCTTACTCCCGAAATTCTGCGTAAAATGGTAAAATTATTGATAAAAATCATCATACACGTCATCCCGGGCTTGACCCGGGATCCCCTGCGTATCACCGGGGGATTGCGGATCAAGTCCGCAATGACGGTGCTTTTTTGGCTTGTCCGGGTTAAGCTTTGCAAAAGGCAAGGTAAGCCAACGGTGAGCCTTGCCTTATTTGGTTTTCCATAGTTCTATTGTTATAGAATTTTCTTCCGTCTTAGCAGTGATTTTCACTGTTTCTTTTAAATCATTGCGGAAGCGAAAATCCAATATGCCAAAAGCTACTGTGGCGTCTTTGCCTTTAGGAACATAAGTTACCGGCTGGCCATGGGGGTGCCGCTCTATGACCGGCAGCTTTGCCTCCAAAACGGCATTATACAAAGTGCTGGAAACCTGGCAGACCCCGCCGCCATAATCCAATTCTTTTGCCCCGCCCACAAAGACAATGGCCTTTTGATAACCGTTGGCTGAAGAGCGAGGTCCGACCACGGTATTGAAAGAAAAAATCGACCCCGGTTTGATCTCGGTATCATTGATGGCTGCCGCCGCCAATTTCAGATTGATGGTCCGGTTTTTTTCCCCCGGATTGAATTTGGTGCTGTATGTAGCTAAAAGCTCCGGCTGGGCCGCTTTGGCTGCCGCCAGTTCCAGCTCAAAATCCTCCCGGATCAAGGGCAATACTTCCTCAAGAGTCAGGGCTTTGACCGGGTTTTGGTACAGATCAGCAGCCAAAAGCAGATCCAAACAGCGAAAATCCTCATCCCAAAAAGCCGTCATCCCCAACCAGGGCAAAAAGGGCAGGCTGACATAGGTCACACCGCTTTTCAGCAAAGGCGGCTCCGGCCATACCACTTTGCTGAAGCTGATAACAGGCGCCCCTAATACCGCTTGTTGAGGAGCTGCAGCCTGCTGCCAAGCACTGTCTTCATCCAACAATAAATTCCGGCTAAGAGGAATGCCCAGCCAGGGCCCTTGACTGGCTGTTTCTGTTTCTATCACGGGATAAGTCCGCTCCAGACAATAAAAGATTTTCAGCAAAGGATGATAAACAATTGCCAGATCCCCAATACTGATAACAGCCAAATTGGTTTTGGCATCCCAGTTCAAACTCAAACCGCAAGCATTTGCCAAAGCCCGTAAACTAAGCAAAGGCGGCTCATCATCGATCACCGGCAGCGTCGTCCGGCGAATTTCCTCCCCCAACTGAATATTAACAGCCCGGCTCCCCTCCCCCGAAGCAGCCAGGGCAGGCAGGGAAAAACCCTGCAAGAGCAAGGAAAAAATAGTAAAAATTGCCAAACTCCTAAACAAATTACACTTCCGAAAAAACATAAACAAACCCCCTAGCGTGGAAAAAACCCACAAATTTTAAGCTACGAATTATCACAAATTTTTGCAAAGCAAAAACCTACCCGTTCTAACCTCTAACCTCTAACCTCTAACCTCTAACCTCTAATATTATATATTCCCAAATGAAAAAAAAAGCTCAAAAAATGTTCCCTGAACAGAAAAAATTCAGCCCATTACTCTGCAAAAGGCCAAGAAAAAAAGATATTTCTTCAGAAATATCTTTTTTTCTTGGCCTTTTGCAAATGTTTTTATTCTGCAACGGACATTTGGTTGAATACTTTATAAAGGTTGGCTTTTCTTCTGGCGGCGGTATTTTTGTGAATAATACCTTTGCTGGCCACTTTATCCAAAATACGGACGGAAGCCGCCAGCTGACCTTGGGCGCTACTTTTATCCCCGCTGCTCACTGCTTCGGTAAATTTTTTCAACTGAGTTTTCATCCGGGATTTTTCCGCCATATTGCGCTGACGGCGCATTTCGGCAATGAGTACGCGTTTTTTGGCAGATTTAATATTAGCCATGGGTTCACCTCCTATCTCAATTAATGCGGTCTGCGACCGCAAGTATTCAGGATTCAGTATTCAGAAAT
>WRHF01000196.1 GCA_009783415.1 Clostridiales bacterium | reverse complement strand
CGGCAACCAGGTCGGCGCTGATCGTTGTGCCATCCGCATCGGTGTAGGTCACAGTGCCCAAGGGCTGGTTTTTGGCAACCGGGGTTTCAACTTCCGGTACCATGGTAATTATTGCCTCGGGGTCAAGGTAGGTGCGTTTATCAAAGATCATGGAAATATTTCTATCCAGTACCACGGGGATTTCCTTAATTTTCCCATATTTTACCTTGATATTACCCATAGTATCCCCTGCCTGGGCTACGTCCTTGCGGTAAAAATTCTCAAAGCCATAATCCAGTAATTTTTCCATGCTGGTATACATTTCGTTACAATTAAGGACAATCCCAATCAAACGCATTCCATCCCTGGTAGCAGAAGCCATCAGGCAGGAACCGGAAGCCCGGGTATAACCGGTTTTGATCCCGTCTGCTCCCTCATAGCTGCCCAAAAGCTGATTGCGGTTATTAAGCTGGCGGTCATCATGGCCTACCCGGGGCATTGTCCGCTTGCCGGTGGCGGTAGCCTGGTTAAAAACAGGGTCTTTGCAAGCTTCCCTGGCTATTATGGCTAGATCATAAGCCGAGGCCAAATGCCCTTCTTCGCTTAAACCATGGGGATTATACCAAGTGCTATCCTTAAGGCCCAGTTCCCTGGTTTTTCTATTCATCAGTTCCACAAAAGCCTCTTGGGAACCGGATACCGCTATGGCCAAAGCTACGGCAGCATCATTGGCCGAGGTCATCATCATGGCATAAAACAAATCAAGTATGGTATGGGTTTCTCCCCCGGCCAGATAAATTGTGGTTTCGCCTGGGTTGTCAAAATTGACCGGCAAGGTAAAACTTTGGTTGAAATCGGTGTTCTCTACAACCAGCAAAGCTGTTAAAACCTTGGTTAAGCTGGCAGGGGGCAAGGCTTCGCGGGCATTGTCCTCATAAAGTATTTTTCCGCTGCCGGCGTCTATTAAAATGGCGGCCTTGGCGTCAATGAATTTTTCTTCTGCTCCCGGCTCGCTTCCGGCCCAGGCCAAAGCCGGCCCCTGCAGTAAAAAGATGATGCCAAAAACAAAGATACATAATATATATGTAGTTATCCTTTTTTTCAAGCCAATCCCATCCCAAAATTATTTTTATTAATAAAACTTCGCTTGAGAATAAAAATAATCCTCTTTTTTCGAGGATTATTTTTATTTGCTTTATTTTAGATCCGGTTTATTTTTATGAAACACTTTTTGGATCTGCTCCACCAAATTTGGGAAAGAATCGAAAAGCTTTTCCAAGGGATTATTTCCGTCCACACTGACCAAACGCACATTTTCCCGGTTAACTACTAAAAAACCCACCGGTTGTACGGAGACCCCGGCCCCGCTGCCTCCGGCAAAAGGTAAGGCTCCGGGGTTTTTGCCATATTCGCCGCCTCCCGCTACAAAACCGCAAGAGACTTTGGAAACGGGGATAATCGAAACCTCGCCTGCCGTTACCATATCCCCGACAACCGTATTGACATCAATCATGCAGCGCAGGCTATCCATTGCTGTTTTCATCAAGCCCTGGATCTCATGTTCTCCCGCCATAATCGTCTCCCCTTTGCTTTCTCTAATAACCATTTTATCATCTTGATAATAATATCACCGCAAGTAAAGGATAATATGCATTTTCCCCGGCAAAAAAAAGATGTCTTTTCCCAATCAGCTTTGATATTAATAGCAGGATGCCGGTCGGTTTTTTTTAGTTTTTGCGAAAGCAAGCCATAAATAGTTCCCAATATTATCCAAATCCCGCCAATAGCAAGAGTCGTCATATGCGGCTTGCCTAAACTAAGTTTTATTTCCAGGCGAAAAAGGGGCAGACGCAAAGCCTCTAATCCATAGCCGGCCAGCTCCAGCAGGTCGCCTGGGCTATGGCGGCGGGCAGATTTTTGCTTTTTCTCTGCCTTTTTTGCTTTTGCAGGTTTGCTTTTTTTCCGGGGCAGCGGCAAAATAACACGCCAAGGGCAAGCCAAAAAATACAAAGGGAGCCAAGCCAAAACAAATTCCTGGCCGGCCTCTTCTTTAGCAGGAATTTGGATTCGGTATTCCAGCTGAAAACTAAAAGGATAAATGAGCAATCCTAAAAAAAACCCGGCCAAGCAATACCAAAACAAAGCTAAACACTCCTTCTCTTAATGCCTAGCTTATCCTTAACTGGAAATATTATACACCTCCCGGTTTAAGTCTTCATATATTATAAAATAAAAAGCTGATCCCCAAACCCGGTGTTGGGGCCGGCTTCTTAATTTACTGAAGGGATGTTATTGATATGGGGAAAAATATACGGCAAGCGGTCGATTCCGGGGGTGGGAAAATATTACTGCCATGGCAGGAAAATGCATCTGAAGGAAGCAGCAAGCCCTCCTTTAATAATTTTGCTGCGGTGGAATATGCTATGCTCTGGTGGAATAAACGCAACCCTGATTTTTTGAGTTTTGAAGATAACTGTACCAATTTCATTAGCCAATGCCTTTATGCCGGGGGCTTGCCTATGAAATTCGCTGAGAATCCGGAACACGGCTGGTGGATGAAAAGGGATAGGTGGAGCTATAGCTGGTCTGTCGCTCATAGCTTGCGCTGGTATCTTCCCGGTATTCCTTTTTTGCATCAGGTAGCTACTGCCTGGGAGCTTGCGCCGGGCGACCTGATTTCTTATTCCTGGGGCGGTAACAATGTCTGGAATCATTTTACGATAGTTACAGGTATCGACCGGAATAACGAGCCACTGGTCAATGCCAATACAATGGATAGCAGGCTGCGGCATTGGGCCTATCAGGATTCGCCAAGCTTTACCCGGCAAACCAAGTACATATTCTGGCACTTTAAATAAAGACGGGTTTTCTTTTTGAATTTTGCTTTTAATTTACGTAATATTAATATTATTGTTATTAGTACTGGTACTAATACTAGTAAGTCTACTGTGGTTGCTGCTACTGGTGTTATTACGAGCAGGAATATCATATGCATCTTACTGACTAGGGTACTTCTGAACGAGCGAGGAGTCGATTCACGGATATGTAATTCTCCAAGATGTCGAGACTGGCTATATCCCACCCTGTCTCCTCTTCACCTGGCACTGGACGCTCCAACCTCGCAGATAAAGCGGACGGGGTGTGAACCTGACCACTCGGCTTCATCGAATGCAGCACTTAAAATGCGTAGCACTCTACCTCCAACTCCATCGAATGCACGACCTACTCAAGAATTCGCTGCTGTTGTAAGATTCAGAGGGTGTATGGATACTGTCGAATACTTACCCACGGTACGGATGTTGGGTTGCCATTTTCAGATAACCTTAAGTACTATACATCACCACTCGTCTTCAAATTTCGGCCTTCTGCCGTAAGCTATTAAAATTCCATGGAGTGAAACATAACGAGACGATTTGCGTAAGTGAGCAAAAACTACAAATCCGGGTGGAAAAAAACCTTTCCTACCAAGGAACACGTAACCGTCTTCATCCGCACTATCATCCAGATGCTGAAGCTGTCTAAATATTTCCGGTATCTTTCGTGACCTCCAAATTCCAGTTACAAGCGCAAGAGTTGTGCAGGCAAAACCAAGGCCTTCATTCATTAAAAGCCACGTTTCTGCCCCGCGGGGAGGCGGGGGCAGGTAATGTGAAGTGCCTCCTTCACTGAAGTTTCCGGAAGATAAATTGCCGTGATGACTATTTGCTTTGGCTTCCGGTGGAAGATGTTGCCAACTGTGGAAAACCCAGCACCTGAGAGCGATTTGCAGAACGATCCAGAAACCGCAGTATATTGCACTTTGCCAAGACCATACAAATTCAGCCGTACGCGCGCTTCTCTTGTATGCATCTCTGTAGTTAAAAGTTCTTTTTATTTTATAAGACAAGGGCATAACACCTAACACCTTTGAAAATAAATAAGCAGGTTTGAATGATTTATACAGTAAGTCCGCATATTCCGTATCTTGTTTTCTTTCCATCGCAGTATCTTCGCCCTGCCTATTCTTCATTGGTAGCCTTGAACACAGTGCCCATTTTTTGAAACTCTGACACACATGAGACTTATTTTGACGACGTTTAATTCGAATATGAGCAAGACAACAAATGTGAACATGTGACAGGCTAACTCCACCCAAGTGGGACAGTTTTTCTGACATCCATCTTTAAAAAAAATATTGATGTCGAAATAATGAATTGGTTTTCCTCTTCGTTATTACTGTTGATATGGATCAAAGTCGGTCACCCATAATGTTATTTTTATTTACGAATTTCCAGAAAAATTACAGTCTCTTACCATATCGATTCGTAAAATCTATTTCCTCGTGTAGATACTTGAGTATCATTTTGTTCACTCTGTTACTCTTATTATACAGAATGACACAAAAAAAACGGGAACTTTTGAAAAACCCAACAAAAATTGAAGAAATC
>WRHF01000195.1 GCA_009783415.1 Clostridiales bacterium | reverse complement strand
AAGAAAAGATAAAAATAATTCAATACTTTTTATAATAAAAAAAATCCGTGCTAATCCGTTTTTAATCCGTGTAAATCCGTGTCCAATTTGTTTTTATTGCTTTTCCAGTTTATCTGGGCTAGGGAGTAGGAATAAATTTTGATAAAAAAAGCTTGAAAAGCATATAATTATTTGTAAATATAAATATATTATTTTGAGGAGGAGGCAGATTAATGACGGTAAGAGTTGCTATCAATGGTTTTGGCCGGATTGGCCGGCTGGTTTTCCGGGCGCTTTGGGAAAAGCCTGAGGTTGTGGTTGTTGCTATCAATGATTTGGCCGATGCGGCCACCAATGCCCATCTTTTACGCTATGATTCCACTCACGGGATCTGGCACAAAGATGTCGGCGCCGGAGATGATTATATCTCTGTTGAGGGGAAAAAGATCAATACCTACGGCGAGATGAATCCTGTAAATTTGCCCTGGAATGAACTGGAAATTGATGTAGTGGTCGAAGCATCCGGTAAATTCAACGATGCCTTGAAAGCAAAAGCCCATTTGGAGGCGGGAGCAAAAAAAGTCATACTCACCGCCCCGGGCAAAAATGAAGATGTTACCCTGGTAATGGGTGTCAATGAAAAGATATATCAAAAGGAGCAGCATCATATTATCTCCAATGCTTCCTGCACCACCAACTGCCTGGCCCCGGTAGCCAAAGTATTGCAGGATAATTTTGGTATCAAAAAGGGCTTGATGACCACTATTCATGCCTATACCAACGACCAGAAAATCCTCGATCAATTCCACAAAGATTTACGCCGCGCCCGCAGCGCCGGGGCTTCCATTATCCCAACCAGCACGGGCGCAGCCAAAGCCGTAGCCCTGGTTTTACCGGAATTGAAAGGTAAGATCCACGGTTTTGCGATGCGGGTACCTACGGCCAATGTTTCGGTGGTAGACTTTACTGCGGAGCTGGAGCGCAATGTAACAGTTGATGATATTAACGGAGCTCTAGCCGCAGCTGCCGCCGGTCCTTTAAAGGGGATCCTTCAATACAGCGATTTACCTCTGGTTTCTATCGATTTTAACGGTAACAGCCATTCTTCAATTGTGGATGCCCTTTCCACTATGGTAATCGGTGATAATCTGGTCAAAGTAGTCGCCTGGTATGACAATGAATGGGGCTACAGCTGCCGGATAGCAGATTTACTGCTTTATATCAGTGATGAAGGGAGATAATAATGGAAAAATTTACCAATAAAATGACGGTGCAAGATATTGATGTTACCGGAAAAAGGGTGCTGGTCCGGGTGGATTATAATGTGCCTTTGGATGAAACGGGGCAGGTGAGGGACAATTGGCGGATCACAGCCAGTCTGCCTACCCTGAAATACCTTTTGAGTAAAAATGCGAAAATAATATTGCTTTCTCATCTTGGCCGCCCCAAGGGCAGCGTCAATCCTGCTATGAGCTTGCGCCCCGTCCAGGCTGAATTGGCAAGACTGCTTGATCATCCGGTGGATTTTGCGGATGATTGTATCGGTCCCAAAGCCCAAAAAGCTGTCGGGCTGATGAGAAATGGTGATATCCTTCTTCTAGAGAATTTACGTTTTCATGCCCAGGAAGAAGCCAATGATCCGGAATTTGCCCGGAATCTCTCTGCCTTAGGCGATATTTATGTGGACGATGCTTTTGGTACTGCCCACCGGGCGCATGCTTCCACTGAGGGCATAACACATTATTTGCCGTCTGTAGCAGGGTTTTTGCTGGAAGAGGAAATAAATTGCCTCAGCCGGGAGCCTGCCGACCCCCAAAGACCCTATGTAGCCATTTTAAGCGGGGCAAAAGCCAGTGATAAGATCAGGCTGATCGAAAATCTGCTGACTCATGCCGACAAAATCATGCTGGGCGGCGGTTTGGCTAATACTTTTTTGCTGGCTCAAGGTTATGATATGAAGAACTCCCTGGTGGATCTGGAAAGGGTGGATTTGGCCAGAGAACTGATGGCCCGCCAGGAAGGAGCAAAAATCGTTCTGCCGGTAGATGTGATAGCGGCAGAGGCGGTTCGGGCAGGCGCCGGTCATAAGACAGTAGATTTGGAAGATATTCCTCCCGGCTGGGGGACGGTGGATATTGGTCCTAAAACAATTGATATTTACAGTCAGGCTGTGATGACTGCCGGAACCGTACTTTGGAACGGGCCTTTGGGGGTTTATGAAATACCGGAGTTTTCCAAAGGAACCGCTTTGGTAGGCCGGGCTGTAGCCCAAAGCCGGGCTTTCAGCATTTTGGGCGGGGGAGATCTGGCTGCGGCTGTGCGCAGGGATGGCCTGACGGACAAGATAAATCATATCTGCACCGGCGGCGGAGCTATGCTGGCCTATTTGAAGGGTAAACCTTTAAGGGCGGTAGAAGCTTTGACTGATAAAGTTGCTGCCTTTCCCTTGGATCCCTCATTGGATATAGAGGCCCAAATGCAGGAGGGGACGTTTTTTTAGTTAGGAGTTGGGAGTTATGGGAAATAATAGGCAAATAGTGATTGCCGCTAATTGGAAGATGCATAAAAATGTCGAAGAGACTGCTGACTTTATACGGGAAGTTAAGGTTATGGTCGAAAAGGATGATCTGGAAATTGTTATTTTCCCTCCGACTATAGCCGTGGCGATGGCGCAAATGATTGCTCCTTATTATGATATTAAAATCGGCGCCCAAAATATTTACTGGGAAGATCAGGGCGCCTATACCGGGGAGATATCTGCGTCAATGGTGGCGGATGCGGGCTGCAGCTATTGCCTGACCGGCCATTCCGAACGGCGTCAATATTTTGGGGAGACAGATGAGATGGTCTGCCGGAAGAATATGGCGGCGATCAGCCGGGGCTTGCGGGTGATTATGTGTGTGGGGGAAAGCGAAGGAGAACGGCAAGACGGGCAGACCCTGGAAATTTTAGAAAATCAATTAAGGGGCGGCTTGCAGGGTATAGAACCTAACAGAGAGCTTATTATTGCCTATGAGCCGCTCTGGGCTATCGGTACCGGCAAAACTGCTACTCCGGAGGACGCCGAGGAGGCTTGCGCTTATATCCGTCAGGTAATTGATCTCCTGTGGCCGGGTTTGGCAAAGGAAATCAGCATACTTTATGGCGGCAGTGTCAAACCGGACAATATGGCCCGATTGATGGCTTGCCCCAATATTGACGGGGCTTTGGTAGGAGGCGCCAGCTTGGATCCGCAAAGTTTTGCTGATATAGTGAATTATTAAAAATCCAGAAGTTTATAAGATCAAAATTTAGAGCCGGCTTGAGGCCGGCTTCTTTTTTTGTAAAAAAAAGTCAAAAAATAAAGGAATATATAAATAAAAGCAGAATTATAAGAGAAGAAATAAGAAAAAGTAGAATGAATGAACGGCCATACTAAAATCAAAGTCATCAAACCAATCGATCCGGCTGCAACTTACGATGTTGCCAGAGAAATAGAGAACTTTTGCCGGGAGTTTGCAGTATCGGACAAAGAGCATGCTCTGGTTATTGCTCTTGAAGGTAATGCTTATTTGTTGTATGGGGCAGCCAGAGGGATCAACCCCAAGATAATTGGAGAAGAATTTTTATCCGGCAGTATAATAGCTCATAACCACCCTCTGGAATTTGCGGGGCAAGGTGATTCCTTTAGCCGTGATGACTTGGTTTTTGCCGCCAGGTATGAAACAGGCAAACAATATTTGGTAGCTGGGACCAGAAGAAATGCCTTTGAGTTTACCAGGCCGTTATCTGTAAATGAAGTTTATGCGGCTTGGCGAAAAGCGGAAATGCAGATGCTTTGGAAAGTGGCGTCGAAAGAAATGGATGTTATCTGGCGTCAGGAAGAAATTTTAAAAATCCTGGGGAAGTCATTGAAAGGGTTTGAATTTTATGACAAATTTTGATAAAGAGAGCAGAGCTCTTTTACTGAACTATCTCAAGTTTGCAAGCGAAGCGGAGACTATTCCCTGGGAAGGCGGCCTGGATGGCCGTTCGGAGGAAAAAAGAAGAAAATTTGCCGCGGAATACCGTCAGAAAATGATCCAGCTGAAAGCCAAATATGGTATCAGGGAAACCGCCCAGCCGGCAAAGCAGGTTAATTGAGGGAGTAGAGTGGGCTTTGGCTGCAATTTATCAGTAGTCAGTGCTCGGAACGGGTGGCCTTCGCTCAGCGAGATTAAAATCCCGCCTCATACTTTTACCGAATCTGAAGCAGTGTCTGCTTCAGATTCGGTGAGGGTATTGCTGTTGATATAATTAAACCAATTCTTTTACACCGGTAAAGGGAGTTAGAGGGATTGGTTTTTATTATTTGACTTTCGCACCTCAAGAATGGCCATAGGTGCAGGGGATAAGTGAGGAATAATCAAGATAAAACGAGCTAGCACACGATTCCAGAAGAGTGATTTAAGCCGACTTAT
>WRHF01000194.1 GCA_009783415.1 Clostridiales bacterium | reverse complement strand
CATAAGAAAAACCGTCATCGCGTTTGCAAATACTAGCGGTGGAGTAATATATGTTGGAGTAACCGATAATGGCAAGGCAACCGGATTAGATGACCTTGACGGCACAATGCTTAAAATAGCCAATTCTATTCGAGATTCCATTAAACCGGATGTCACTCTTTTTGTGAGTTATGAAAATGAGGAGATTGACCGGACGCCCGTGCTTAAAGTAATTGTGCAAAAGGGTACGGCAGCTCCTTATTATTTAGCCGGCAAAGGCATTCGCCCGGAAGGCGTTTATGTGCGGCAAGGTGCATCTACGGCGCCTGCCACAGATACTGCTATTTTGAGAATGATCAAAGAGACAGATGGAGAAAAATATGAGGATGTGCGTTCTTTAAATCAAGAACTGACCTTTTTAGATGCTGAAAAGGAATTTTTCCTCAGAGATGTACAGTTTGGTATCAGCCAGCAAAAAACCCTGGGGATTATGACTGCCGGGGAGATTTTTACAAACCTTGGTCTTTTACTTTCCGATCAATGCGTCCATACGGTCAAGCTGGCTATTTTTGAAGGTCTGGCAAAAGAGACTTTCAAAGACCGGCGCGAGTTTTCCGGCTCACTGTTTAAGCAAATGAATGATGCCTATACATTTATTGATTTATGCAACCATACCCGCGCCGAATTCGAGGGACTGCGCCGTATTGACAAAAGAGACTATCCGGTCGAAGCTGTACGTGAAGCACTTCTAAATGCGCTTATCCATCGGGATTATTCGTTCAGCAGCAGCACGCTGGTCAGCGTTTTTGACGACCGGATGGAATTT
Source organism: Clostridiales bacterium (assembly GCA_009783415.1). Taxonomy (GTDB): domain Bacteria; phylum Bacillota; class Dehalobacteriia; order UBA4068; family UBA4068; genus WRHF01. Next base: position 3,621 of record WRHF01000194.1, on the reverse strand, counting down.
GTCTCTATAGGGGGTCTTACCAAGGGAATAACGCTAAATGATATTATGCTAGGTGTATCTGTGGCCCGTAATGAGCGCTTAGCGACTGTATTTTACCGCTTGGAATTGATCGAAGCTTATGGTGTCGGTATGCCGAAAATAATGCGAAGCTATGAAAACTACCCACATCAACCAAAAATTGAAGTAACAGACAACGCATTTAAAATCACACTGCCAAATCTAAACGCAGAGATAAAAAACGGATCGGCGAATGACAGATTTAGCGAAAACGAACAAACTGTTTTGACTCTATTTGACAGTAAACCCTCAATCGTTAGAAAAGACATTGAAAAAACGCTTTCTATTTCACAAGCTATGGCTGTACGGGTAATCAAAGGGCTGCTTGATAAAAATGCTGTTCGGGTTATTGGTGGCGGGAAAAATACGAAGTATGTAAGAAGCGTTTAATATAGCATATTACTCATAAAAAAATGCCCTGCCTGCAGAACCGGCAGGCAGGGACATATTAATTATCGGAAATAAAGCGCTTCATCATTTGGGGCAGGACTCAAAATCCCATAAATGTTGATGTCTTTCAGGGGATTGGGGAGCAGGAGCGCAGACACATATTATATCAGCTTGGGGATGAACATCCAAGCGTCTATCCGGATCCAAGCGCACCCCAACCTCCAATTGCATCAGCCTGTTCCATGTTAGCGGTCCGACGATCCCATCCGGGGTAAGTCCATAGTATCTCTGGAATGCTATAACTGCGGCTTGAGTAAGAGGGCCAAAGATCCCGTCCGCAACAAGCCTGGGTATTGCAGGATTCACTGCCGCTATTCTATTGAGGTTTTGCTGCAATACTGTAACCGAAGAGCCGCTGGAGCCCACTCTAAGAAGTGTACCGGGAAATGGCGGCCTTGCCGGCGCTGTATTGCCTCCTGACAAAAGTGCATTCCAGGTTATGGGTCCGACGATTCCGTCTGCCGCCAAGCCATTGGCGCGCTGGAACAGAATAACCGCATTTTGGGTTTGGGGGCCGAAGATCCCATCGACCGGTCCGGGATTAAAGCCGCGGGAAGCAAGTAATGTCTGCAGCTCGCGAACAGAATCGCCTCTGCTGCCCAAACGCAGTGTCGGCCTTACCGGCGGGGGCGGCGGCGGTGGAGGTGGAGGTGGCGGCGGTTGCGTTATTACCGGCGGGCGATGCCCTTCGCTTCCCAGCTCCCCCAGCCTCATCACTGCCGCATAAATATTGCTGATAGCATACCAGGTCCTGCGATCCACTGTCCCGGTCTGAGCCAGGCCGAATATCGCTTGAAATTCCCTGACTGCCGCAACTGTTTGGGAACCGTATACCCCATCAACCGTTACAGCCGGTATTCTCGGATAGTTTTGGCGAATCCTGGCAAGCTGGGCTTGGACCATTGCCACATCCTGACCGGAAAAACCAATAGCAAGATTGCCGGGAAAGGATTCAAACGGGGTCCGGATATTGTTTGTGGTTTGTATATATATATTTGAGCCATAGTAATACTGCAGTATTTGTAAATAGTTTTTGCCCTGCTCCGCCAAGGTCACCGTCCCCCATTGTTTCATCCCAGGACATGTCACGGTGATACCGCTGCAGTACTCCGCAAAAAAGGGCTCGATCCCCGGCGGTCTGACAATATAGGTATTGAATATTTCGTCAGCAATAATGCTGACACTTTGAAAAATATTGCGGTTTTCCACAAAATACTGATCGTACTGCGTACTGTTGGTGATATCAAAGTTAAAGCCTTTACCGCGATACCATTCGGTGAAGACACGGTTGAGGGCAAGAGATATCTGAGCATGAATATTGGCTCTGAGAGCATGATAAGGCCAGTCGGGAAATATCTCGGATGAGGCAACATTCTTGATATAATCGACGAACGGAACTGTGACATTGCGGGCATTGGACGCAGGAATGCCCAGATGGACGGTAATATGTGTCGGGATAAATACCTCGCGATGGATTCTTGAAGTTATTGGCGGGGGAGCTTCTCTTCCTGACTGCGAATCCATCTCAAGTGCATTATCACCAATGGGATATTCACTCACCTGACCGGGCGCCCCGGGTTCTAGCGGTTGCAGATCAACCGGCAGTTCCGAGGGCATCAGATCATATATCTGCACCCCGTTAATTACAACATCATTAAATCCCTCTGCTGTGATATTGACAATGTACCTGCTGTACGGCTTAACAGTTATATTCGGATCAAATTGGGTTCTTTTTGGCGGAGCATATAGTTCAATTCTGCCGGTCATACCACTTTGGTCAGTATACAATGTGTAGAGCAAGTTCCCTTCCATATCGGCAATTGTTACTTTTGCTCCGGCAACCGGCAAAGCAGCATTTGCGGTTGTTAAACGTATTGTCAGATAGCCTTTGCCCATTTTTATAACCAGTCCTTCCCTTTTCTCTAATCTATTTCTGCTTTCAGCATATGCGATTTTGCTAATTAGTGTTCGCTCACATTTAAAATCAGCCATAGGCCATCTCCGTTTCTAGTGACTCAGAAAGCAGGTCGGTAATCTTGATCTTTATAATTCCCGCGGTTTTCGGGATCTCATAAGTACCTTTTACCATCTCTTTCTTGCCCGGAATATCAATTACAGCCGGCTGTATTACAGCGCCGTCATAATTCCAGTCTATAATTATAGACTCCACCAACTGCCGCCAATCCCCCGTCGGGCTGCTTTGCAGCCCGAGTGTTGAGTGTTGAGTGTTGAGTGTTGAGTTGGGGTCAATTTTCTTAGTTGCAAGCGGCATCTCGCAATCACATGGCGCCGGAAACTCCTTCTTTCGAGAGAGTTTCTGCATCAGTTTCTCCGGATAGAAGGTGCGGATAATCAGCCGGCTGTCCTCGATAACAATATCAGCCTGAGAGCTGGGCTTTGATTGTTGATCTGCTTTATCACAGGGAGCATCAATATCATATAGCTCAAAACCGGTAAACAGCGGGACGGTTTCTGATCCGACTTTTTGCCCTTCCTCCAATTCAGCGGCCAGTAAAATCAAGCGCTTTGCCGCAGTTTGGATTGCTCCGGGGTTTGAATCCGCCCCGATAAAACGCCGGCCCAGTTTCATAGCTACTGCTTGGGTCGTGCCGCTGCCCATAAAACAGTCAAAAACAAGATCACCGGGGTTGGAATGCCCCGATATAATCCTTTTCAGCAGTCCTTCCGGTTTTTGGGTCGGATATTTGAGATTTTCAGAGGCAGTAGGACTGAGTATTTTTTGCACTTCTTTTTCAGCCCACCAATCATTGAGCATTGCTCCTTGATCATCAAGTTTATATCCATCGCCTTTTACAGCGGTCAAACCGCGCTGGAAAGTCCCCTCCGAATAGGGACGGTGTTGTTTGTGAAAAGTCCACTTTCCGGTTTTTGTATACCAAAGCAGCTGGTCATGTTTTTTAGGGTATTCGGTTTTGGGCGCCCCCCCACCTCCATAACACCAGGCAATTTCATTTCTGAAGCATTTTGGGCCAAAGATTTCATCCATTATACAGCGCAAATAATGGGCTTTATGCCAATCACAATGGAGAATTATGCTCCCGGTATCCGCAAGCAATTCCCGCATCAGAATGATCCGCTCATATATAAACTGGA
>WRHF01000193.1 GCA_009783415.1 Clostridiales bacterium | reverse complement strand
ATTCTTTCATAGCCCCGGTCAATATAGCAAATCTTCTCCACAGTGGTTTGCCCCTGGGCTGCCAAACCCATCAGCACCAAGGCAGCCCCGGCCCGTAAATCGCTGACTTCTACCGGCGCCCCGCTTAAGCTGGGACGGCCTGTAACCACTGCCGCTTCGCTGCCCAAAGCTTGAATTTCCGCCCCCAAGCGGCGCATTTCATCGACATGGCGAAAGCGGTTTTCAAAAATGTTTTCTTCAATAATGGAGGTACCCTCTGCCAGAGTAGTCAGAGCCATAAATTGGGGCTGCATATCCGTAGGAAAACCGGGATAGGGCATGGTGCGGATATGTACTCTCCGGGGGCGGCCAAGACCTCTAGCCCGCAAGCCGCCCAATTCCTGGCTGATTTCCACTCCGGCCTCTTTCATTTTGGCAATAAGCGCCGCCAAATAGCAACCGTCATAATTTTGCAGCAAGACATCGCCGCAAGTGATAGCAGCAGCTATCAGCAAGGTGCCTGCTTCAATCCGATCCGCCATGATTTCATGCTCGGCCCCATGCAAATCTTTACTGCCCTCAATAAAAATCATATCGCTGCCGGCGCCACTGATCCTAGCACCCATTTTTTGTAAAAAAATCGCCAGATCAACAATTTCCGGCTCCCGGGCCGCATTACGGATCAGGGTCCGCCCGGGAATACCCGCAGCTGCCATCATAATATTTTCCGTAGCGCCCACGCTGGGAAAATCCAGGCAAACCTCTTTGCCTTTCATATTTTTGCTGTTAGCCCGGATATAAGAACCCTCATCACTGATCGCCGCCCCCAGTTGCCTAAAGGCAGATATATGATAATTCATGGGCCGGGGACCGATACAACAACCGCCGGGAAAGGGTAAAGAAATCGACCCCAAACGGCAAAGAAGCGGACCTAATATTAAATTGGAAGCTCGCATTTTTTTGATCAGATCCTCAGGTATATGCGGTTCAGCCATGATAGCCGGCTTTATTACCAAACTATCTCCCTGCCAGCAGACAGAACCACCGCAGGCCTCCAACACCTGACACATGGCAGATACATCTGCCAAACGCGGTACCCGGTGCAGCACTGTTTCCTCATTACTGAGAAGACAAGCCGCTAAAATCGGCAAAACCGCATTTTTAGCGCCATTTACTCTTGTTTCTCCATGCAGAGATCTTCCCCCATTGATCAAGAACCTTTCCAAATTTTGCCACCCCCGCCTTTTGCACTTTCTGTCTACCGGGCAGGGGCAGCCCGGTTGCTCAATCCGGGATAAACTCTCCTGCTTCCTTCACCTCGGTAACTAATTCAATACCGCAATACTCATGCACCCGATGCTTGACCTGGGCAATCAAAGCCCGCACATCTTGTGCTGTCGCACCGCCTAAGTTGACAATAAAATTGCCATGTTTAAGCGAAACCATAGCCCCGCCCCGGCGTAAGCCGCGCAAAGCAGCCTGCTCTATCAGATAGCCGGCATGGCAATCTTTGGGGTTGCGAAAAACACTGCCGCAAGAAGGAAATTCCAGGGGCTGATTTTTCGCTCTCAAACGCAATAGCTCCTGCATCTCTTTTAAGCTTTGCTCTTTATTCCCCGCTTCCAATTGCAACTGAGCCCAACAAATCACAGCCGGCTGCCCGCTTATGCTGGAATGACGATAAGAAAAGTTCAGCTGAAGGGCATCCGGCTCTTGCCTTGTGCCAGTATATTCAATTAAGCCTATTTTTGTTACCAAGTTTCCTATTGCTTTGCCATAGGCGCCGGCATTCATACCCAAAGCCCCGCCCAGGCTGCCGGGGATACCGCAGGCAAATTCCAAACCGGCGGCAGAGCGCAAAGCGGCAGCCCGGCTTAAAGCAGGCAGCAAAATCCCGGCCCCGGCCCGTACTTGATACCCGTCCCAAGTGCAGGAAGACATAGCTTCACCGATTTTTATGACCAAACCCCGAATGCCCAAATCCCCAACCAGCAAATTAGAGCCATTCCCCAGAACAAAAAAAGGCAGATTCTCCTTCCCGGCCAAGACCAAAAGAGCCGCCACTTCCTCCTCATTGGCCGGCTCGGCTAAAATATCTGCCGGCCCGCCGATTTTCCAGGTAGTGTGACGGCTCATAGGCTCATTGTATGCAGCAGGCTTTGTTAGTATTTTGCCTAAACTTGCTTGGAGGGTTTTTGTTATCATCTTGGTTCTCCTTATGGCTAGTTAGGAGTGTGGAGTGTGGAGTGTGGAGTGTGGAGTTGTTGTAACTTCGCTCCGCGAAGTCTTTTATTAAAATAATAGTTTTTGCTGCGCAAAAACAACAATAACTCCTCACTCCTCACTCCTCACTCCTACCCCAGATAAACTGGAAAAGTATTAAAAACAAATTAGGCACGGATTTACGCAGATTAAAACGGATTAGCACGGATTTTTTTATTATAAAAAGCATTGAATTATTTTTTTTCCTCAAACAACAGCGCCTAAGCTCATCATATCCTCAGTCAACAGCGAAAATCCGTTAAAATCCTTAAAATCCGTGTCTAATTATTTCATGCATCATTTTAAGTCTACATCCTTGCAGGTAAAACTAAATATAAAGAGTATATTGTGACTTTTTTTGTTCGAATTTGAGCGCTTAGTTCCTACTCTCTACTCTCTTGCAGACTGTACTAAATTTTCTAGTACAGCTAATTCCTGGTTGATTTTAATGTTTTGGGGGCATTTTTCCAGGCATTGACCGCAGGCTGTGCAGTTTTTTGCCTGATATTGTTCCCCCAGCATTGAATAGTTGGAGCGCAAACGCTTTAGATCCGGCAGGCGGATATAATCATTATAGGTATCAAAATTCAGAGCGATCCGCACTCCGGATGGGCAAGGCTCGCAATAACGGCAAGCGGTGCAGGGCAGCAATGGCGTAGCCATGAGCTGATCCACGGCTTTTTTTACTGCCTGCTGTTCCTTTTCCGTTAAGGGATCAAAATCGGCAAAAATTCCAATATTTTCCTGTAATTGAGCTAAACTGGACATACCGCTTAAAACCGTAACAGGCTGAGGATCCAAGCCGGCCAGCCACTTAAAAGCCCAACCGGTCCAGGAGCGCTCCGGGTTTGCTGCCCGGAGTATAGCCGCAGCAGCTTCCGGCAAATACAGCAAACCTCCCCCCCGCAAAGGCTCCATAACAAAAAGCGCAACCTTCTTTTGGGCTAGCCCGGAAGCTGTTTGGGCAGCTCTTTGTACCCTCCAGTCCAAATAGTTGGTTTGGAGTAAGACAAATTCAAAATCATAAAGATCAAAATTACGTTCCAAATCCTCCGGAGTTCCATGATAGGAGAAACCCAAATGGCGGATTTTCCCTTCCGACTTCAATTTATGGCAAAAATCCACCAGTTTTAGACGGCAAACATCATCATATCGCCTCTTGCCTTCAAAACTATGCAAGAGATAAAAATCGATATAATCTGTTTTCAGCCTCCTCAGCTGCTCGGCAAAAATCCCGGGAGCATCTTCCGGTTCATGGCAAAGCCACAACGGCAGCTTATCGCTTAATATATAGGAAGAGCGATCAAAATTTTGCAGGGCTTGACCCAAAAATTCCTCTGATTCCCCATTATGATAAATATAGGCTGTATCTATATAGTTTATCCCGTTAGCCAAGGCGTATTCCACCATTTCCCGGGCTTTTGGACGGTCTATTTTGCCGTTTTTCTCCGGCAGGCGCATACAGCCAAAACCCAGGCGGGAAAGTTCGGTTTGGCCAAAAACACTGATATCCATAAAACACTTCCATTCCTATTAGTCGCTTCCTTCTGAGGCGAAGCCGCTTTAATCTATTTCCGTCCTCTCATAGGCGGCAGCTACTTTTTCCCATTCAGCATCGTCTTCGATGTCCAACAGTACTTCTTCCCCGTCATCGTCTATCGCAAATTTCATCAGTACAGCTTCCTCTTCCTCGCTGTCATCCTGATTCAAGGGCAGCAAAACCGCATATTTATCCCCGTCCAGCTCCAGGATATCCAAAACCTCAAATTCATGCTCCTGGCCTTCCTCATCAATCAAGATAATAGTACTTTCTTCTTCAAAAGTGTCCAAATCGTTCATTTTGTTAATATCTTCCATGTTAAAAGCCTCCATATTTTTTTTATTTTAGTACCTATGAGACACAAAGTGTCAATAAAAAACAAGAATTTAATTTAATCCTTTCGCGAAGCGAAAGTCACCCGTTCTAGATACTAGATACTAGATACTAACATCATTTCGCTATCGAATCCAAATATCCTTGCAAAATATAGACAGCAGCCAATTTATCAATGACCTTTTTGCGCTTGGCCCGGGAAAGATTGCCTTCCAGAAGAACCCTTTGGGCTGCTACGGTAGATAGCCTCTCGTCCTGATAGGTCACAGGCAAACCTTTTGCCTCCCGGATAAGCTTGCCGAAGGCCTGGCAGCGGGCTGGGGAAGGACCCACGGGGCCATTCATATTAATGGGTAATCCGACC
>WRHF01000192.1 GCA_009783415.1 Clostridiales bacterium | reverse complement strand
CTACGACAGCGAAGAAGTAGAAGTTGACGAAGACCCCATCACCAAAACCGCCCAACAAGACAGCGTGCGCGTTGGCGGCGAAATTGACTACGTCATTACCGTTATCAATCCATCCAACTACCCCGTAACCCTTGCGGAAATGGTGGACGAACTAAGCCAGTACGTGGAGTTTGTTGAAGGCAGCCTGGTAGTAACCAGAGGCCCCGGCGGCTACACCTACACCGTGGATAACAACACCATTACCGTAGAACTGCCCAATTTGCAGCCAGGCGAAGAAGCAACCATTACCTTTACCGTCACCGTTGTTGCGGCCCCTGCCGGCGGCGTTGAGGAAGCTATATTTTCCACATTCGCAGGTGCTGTAGAATTGGTTGATATTTTAGTAAAGGAAGGCGATACCGTTTCCGAAGGCCAAGCTATCGCTCAGGTTGAGGCCATGAAAGCCACCCATGATATCATCTGCCAGAGCAGCGGCGTTGTAGTTAAAGTTCATGTTAAAATTGGCCAGGAAGTTGATTCTTCCACTCCTTTATTAACCATAAGAAAATAATAAAAGGTACGCATTATGGATGTTATTTCTAAACTTTACGCTGATTCAGGATTTATGATGTTTACCTGGGGCAATTTGTTCATGTATATTGTTGCAGGTATCTTGATATATCTTGCCATTGCGAAAAACTTCGAACCGCTTTTGCTTATCCCTATTGGCTTCGGAGCTATTCTTGCAAATCTTCCTCAAGGCGGAATGTATTCCAGTGTGCCGGAAGGCATGGTGGAGGGTATAATGAAACTGATTTATACCGGCGGCATTAAATCCGGTCTCATGCCTCCCATTATCTTTATGGGGGTAGGCGTTTTGACGGACTTCAGGCCCCTTCTTGCCCGCCCCCTTACATTTATTTTGGGCGCTGCAGCCCAGCTCGGTATTTTCACAGCGGCCCTGGGCGCGTTCTTTATCTTCGGCTTTACTGCCCAAGAAGCAGCATCCATCGGAATTATAGGCGGAGCCGACGGCCCCACGGCAATATATTTAACAAGTAAGCTGGCTGATCATTTGCTTGGGCCTATTGCTGTGGCAGCATATAGTTATATGGCTCTTGTGCCTGTAATTCAGCCTCCAATTATAAGGTTGCTGACCACCCAAAAAGAACGCGAGATAGACATGCCTCAGGCTAAAGAGGTTTCCCAGACGGCTGTTATTCTGTTTCCAATCATATCAGGTGTTGTTGCGTCTCTGGTTGTTCCTTCCGCTGCTCCTTTGATGGGTATGCTCATGTTCGGAAATCTGCTGCGTGAGTGCGGCGTTACTGACAGACTCAAGAAGACCGCCGGAAGCGCTCTTATTGATATCGTTACCATATTCCTTGGTCTCTCTGTCGGTGCAACAATGAGCGCCAATAATTTCCTCACATGGCAAACCATCAGCATCCTCATAATGGGTGCCGTAGCATTTTCTTTCTCAACTGCTGGCGGTGTTTTATTTGCAAAACTTATCAATCTTTTTCTGCCAGAAGGCAAAAAGGTTAATCCATGCATAGGAGCTGCCGGGGTTTCTGCTGTTCCTATGGCGGCCAGAGTTGTTCAAGCTGTTGTATCAAAAGATACGAAAGGCCGTGTGAATCCACTCATGGCGGCTATGGGGCCTAACGTAGCCGGCGTTATTGGTTCAGCCGTTGCAGCCGGAGCATTTCTGGCACTATTTGGCGGTTAAAACCTGCTGACAGTCAAAATAAAAGCTAAAACCGGTATTATTCTCATGAAATAATACCGGTTTTTCATTACCAATTTCTCCCTTTTGAAATATTTTCTCTCCGCATATAAGAAATCTTTACTTTACAACGCCATACCAATATAACTGAATCCACAATTTTTTGCGCTGTCTGCTGAAAAAATTACTATTTGTATAAATAAATACAAATAAAATGATGGGGTGTCAGGAGGATTCTGTTTTCAAACAGACCTCCCTCAAATAGTACTTACCGCAGGAGTCATCCTTATTCATGGATATTCTCATTGTTTTGGGTGCCTTGGTTTTTTTAATGGTAATGGCCTACCGCGGCTATAGTGTTATTCTATTCTCTCCAATAGCTGCCATGGGAGCAGTACTGTTGGTTGATCCAGCCGCCGTAGCCCCAGCATTCAATGAAATTTTTATGGAGAAGATGGCGGGGTTCCTGAAACTTTATTTTCCTGTCTTTCTGCTGGGCGCTATTTTCGGAAAATTAATTGAGCTTTCCGGTTTTTCCAAATCAATCGTTACCGCCATAATAAAACTGATAGGCCCTGAAAAAGCTATCCCAGCTATAGTGCTTGTCTGCGCTATCCTCACATACGGCGGGGTCTCCCTGTTTGTGGTAGTTTTTGCCGTTTATCCGTTTGCTGCTGAAATGTTTCGGCAGAGTAATATACCAAAAAGACTTATTCCGGGAGCCATTGCCCTCGGCGCCATATCTTTTACCATGGACGCCCTTCCTGGTACACCTCAGATTCAAAACATTATCCCTACCCCCTTTTTTAATACAACAACCTGGGCAGCCCCCTGTCTGGGTATTGTAGGAAGTATTACAATTTTTTTTGCAGGCATGGCATATCTGGAGTGGGCCCGCCGTAAAGCCGCCTCCAAAAAAGAGGGGTACGGGCTAAACCTCCTTAATGAGCCGGAGTCCTTTTCCTCCAATGTCCTGCCTTCTCCCTGGCTTGCCCTTACTCCTTTGGTGTTAGTTGGCATAACTAATTTCCTGTTAACATACATAATACCATTGTTGTATTGCAGATTTTATTCCATCAACCTTCCGGGCCTCCTTTCTCCTCTTCAGGTCGAAATTGATAAATTAACTGCAGTGTGGGCTGTTGAGGGAGCGATGTTAATGGGCATCGTTTTTGTATTAATCATAGGTTTAAAGGATATTTCCGGCCGTTTGGCCAGCACCAGTAAAACTGCGGCGGAAGGCGCCATACTGGCAGCCGTAAACACTGCCTCTCAGTATGGGTTCGGCGCGGTCATAGCTTCATTACCAGGCTTTTTGGTGGTTGCCGACGCTCTCAAAGGAATAACGGATCCTTTATTAAATGCAGCAGTGACAGTCACCTCTCTTTCCGGCATCACCGGTTCCGCTTCCGGCGGTATGAGCATTGCTTTGGCAGCCATGTCCGACAGTTTTATTCTTGCTGCCCAAAATAACGGCATTCCTATGGAAGTTCTTCACCGTGTGGTTGCCATGGCCAGCGGCGGGATGGACTCTCTGCCTCACAATGGAGTCATTATAACCCTGCTGGCGGTAACAGGGCTCACCCATCGGCAGGCCTACAAAGATATTTTGGCCATAACCGTTATAAAAACCTTGGCTGCTGCCGCTGTTATAATCATTTACAATCTGACCGGCCTGGTATAATACCAATTTGCAATCATATGCTTTGGCGGGATGCCGGTTCAAAAAGGTTTGTACTCAGGTATCTCTCTCCACCGTCGGGGAAAATGGCAACAATTTTCCCTTTTTTCAAAACAGGTGCAAGCTCCAGCGCAGCAGCCATAGCTGCGCCAGAACTCATGCCCACGAATACCCCTTCTTTTAGAGCAAGTTTTCTGGCCGCATCAAAAGCCGCTTCATCCTTGATATTTACTATCACATGAGGGAGAGATCTATCAAAAATCTCAGGAACATATGACTCCTCCATATTTTTAAGCCCCTGAATTTTATGCTTAAGGCCTGGTTCCACGGCCACTACTTTCACATGAGGGGCTATTTCCCGGAAACGTCTGGCAATCCCCATACATGTTCCTGTTGTGCCTAAAGTGGAAATAATCATATCCACCTCTCCTTCCGTTTGTCTCCAGATCTCCATTGCCGTATGTTCATAATGAACCTGCCAATTTGCTTTATTGCCATATTGATCAGCAAGCCAGTATTTATCAGGTTCTTTTTTTATCAGATACTGAGCATGGTCAACAGCTCCGTCGGTGCCTAGTTCAGCAGGGGTAAGGATTATTTCTGCTCCCAGGGCAAAAAGAATCTTTCTGCGCTCAAGGCTCGCAGATTCACTCATGGCAAGCTTGATCTTGTAGCCCTTTTTTGCTGCCACAAATGCCAGTCCGATACCAGTATTTCCGCTGGTAGCCTCAAGGATTATTTTATCTCTGGTAAGAAATCCAGAGCCTTCCGCATCTTCAATCATAGCTAGAGCTGTTCTGTCTTTAACCGAGCCTCCGGGATTAAAACATTCCAGCTTAGCAAAGATCTCAACTTCGGGAAAATTAGGGTTAAAACCGTTAACCGATACTAGAGGAGTATTGCCTATTAAACTTAAAATATCCGTGGCCGCCATTGCTAAATATTATCCTAAAACATTTATAGGGTTTAAAATACTTTTGGAGCAATATTATGAACAAATTATGCCCAGGTCAAGAAATTTAGAGATTTCTTTTCTTATAAATATTTCGCAATATCAGATAGTTAAAATATATGCCCTTCCTTTATTCACTACATTGCAAAAAATTTAAGAGTTTTTTAT
>WRHF01000191.1 GCA_009783415.1 Clostridiales bacterium | reverse complement strand
GTCCGCGGACGCGCAATGCGCGCCCCTACAGGCAAATATCCATGATACATTAGAGCTGCACATCCCTTTGTCATGTCTATTATTACCATGTCAACCCCAAATTTTGTGATGCACCCACTGGAAAAGTATCCTTACAGGTCCGATTCGCCCGTCATCCCGGGCTTGACCCGGGATCCCCTGTAGGTTCCTGAAAATGACATGTATATTGTGACTTTTTTTGTTCGAATTTGAGAGCTTTGTTCCTAACTCCTCACTCCTAACTCCTAACTCCTCACTCCCAAAACATGTGTGCTGCGGGAGATGATGTCATCCTGGACCTCTTTTCCCAATTCGGTAAAATAAGCCGTATAGCCCGCTACCCGGATCAAGAGACCCTGATAATCTTGCGGGTTTTTCTGGGCTTTGATCAAGGTCTCCCGGTCTATAATATTGAATTGGACATGAAAAACACCTAAAGAACACATACTCTTCAAAAATGACATCAGATTAAAGGCGGCATTCTCCCCGCTGCTGAAAGCGGGATCCAGTTTCAAATTCAGCAATGTGCCCTGAGTAAAACGGCCATGAGGGATATAGGAAGCGGATTTTAGAACAGCTCCCATGCCGTTTTTATCCGTGCCCGCATTGGGGCTGATGCCGTCGGCCAGGGGTTTATGGGCTTTGCGCCCGGAAGGAAGGGCGCCTACTTCCAAGCCGAAGGGCGTATTGCCGGAAACAGGGAGGATACCGGCTGTCATCCGGCCATGGGCTGAGGTAAAGGATTCGATATAATCAACAATAAAAGTCAAAAGATCCGCGGTCAATGCATTGACTTGCTCATGATCATTTCCATATTTAGGCATTTCTAAACAAAGCTGCCAAACATCCTCATAACCGTTAAAATCGTTAGCCAAAGCGGATAAGAGCCGCTCCATGGTAATCAGCTTTTTGTCATATACCAGCTCTTTGACGGTATAAACACTATTGACCAAATCCGCTACTCCAATGGCATCCAGCCCGTTACCTATATTATACTTAGCGCCGCCTCTGGCATAGTCCTGAGCATTGGCAATACATTCGGGAAAAGTCAGCGACAAAGCAGGGCAAACCCGGTCGAGGCAAATCAGATCATTGACATGATTGCCGGCAACCACAGCCCGCAGAACATAGCGGATCTGTTCTTTTACCGCCTCCAGGAATTCGGTAAAAGTTTTAAATTCCCGCGGATCCCCGGTACGGGCGGAGGCATAGCGACCGTATTTTAAGCTTTTGCCGTCATTTAGGGCAAATTCAATGACGGAACCCAAATTATAATCGGCATAGGAGGTATAACAATGCATTCTGCCGGAAAGATTGGTTTCCACACAGCCGCAAGGATTCCAGTCAAGGGCTTCCTTCAGAGAAACCCCTTTGTTCTGCAGCATTTGGATCCCGACCTCATCACAGTGAAAAGCCGGGAAGCCGGTTCCCAGTTGGATCAGCTCCGTAACCTTTCTCAGGAATATATTGGGATTGCGCGAGATATTATAGCGCACCGATAAAGAGGGCTGATATAGTTGAACATCCATAGTTGCCTGTAAGATCAGATATGATAGCTCATTGACCGCATCCATCCCCCGCTCATCCACCCCGCCCACACAGACATTCTGAAACATGGGATAACCGGCGGAGTACCTGGCTGTGACTTCATCCTGAAAGAGGCAAGGTTCGCTGAATTTGACCCAAAGGCAGTCCAGCAATTCCTGGGCTTTTTCCTTTGTGATCCGGCCTGCTTTTATGTCTTCCCGATAAAAAGGATAGAGATATTGATCCATGCGTCCGGGATTATAGCTGGCGGCGTTTTGTTCCATAAAGATACAGATATGATAAATATAAAAGGACTGGATAGCCTCATAAAAGGTACGCGCCGGCTTATTGGGGACCCGCTCACAATTTTCAGCTATTTCCAACAATTCCTGCTTTCTTCTTTCATTATTTTCCATTTCTGCTTGGCGCCGGGCTTCCTGAGAATAGCGCAAGGCCAGTTGACGGATGCCGTCTATGCATAAGGAAAGAGCCCGCAGGTAAACCAGTTTTTCATAGTCGCCGGGTATAGTCAGATCCAAGTGGGCCTTGACCCCGGCGATCCGTTTTTCAAGCCCTTCCAGCCCTTCAGTGATGATCAGTTGATAGCCGGCAGTAGTCTCTCCCCAGCCCCGTACTGCTTTGCGGTTAATGTAAATAGCTCCGCAATCCCGCAAAATCTTAGTTTCTTCCGGAATTTGGCAGAGCCATTTTTCATAAGTAGAGCGCCCTTTCCAATAGGGTCTGATCTCCTCCACAAAAAGCCGGCGCTCTTCATCCGGCAGATAAAAGGGGTCGTATGCTCTTTCACTGATGCTATCCAGCTCATCATCAAGCACCGACCAGCAGGTATCCGCACAAAGCAACCCGCCCCGCTGTTTGCTGCCGGAGTTGCCCACAATCAATTCATCATCCCAGATAGGCACGGTTTTTTCCAGGCATTGCTTACGAAAAGCAAAGGCCTTCTGCACCACCAGGGGTTCCCCCTCGGATTCCTGAAAACCCCGGGTAAGCAAAACCGCATTCTCCAGATCCATTTGGGGCCGCCGGCTCAGGACTTGCTGTTTCAATCTTTCGATCCGATCCATATAGCCGGGCATAGTCTGATTAGCCATAAGTGATCCCCCCTGACTGTTCAATTCACAATTCACAATTAAGTGTCCTCCGTCCTCTGTCCTCCGTCGCTCATACCTGCGTATAGGCAGATAAAGCTGACCGCGGCGCCCAGTAAGGCACAGAATACAGTTTTTAAGATCATATAAACAGCGAAGCTAAGTTCTTGAATTCCCAGTAGGGTGAGGAATAATTTGGCCAGGATAAATATGATGATCGTGACAGCTATGCCCAATAACAGCCCGAAGAAAAAAGGACGCCGGAATAAGCGGCTCAGCTGCCGCATTATCCGGCTGCCGGGGACAATGATGCCCACTGCATTATATCTCCTGATACTTGACCGGGAAAATAGCGCCGTAATAATAGCAATAAACATAGATACGGATGATATGTCAAAAGCAATAAAAAGATTGCTCACCAACACGCTATCCGCTTTATGGTGCAAAAGTGCGCTAAGCATGCCATTGATAAAAAAACATAACACAGCGGTAATCAATACTTCGATTATAATATTAGCCTTGATTTCTTTGTTCACATTTTTTCTCCTTAAATTCAATTTAGTTTATTTTATCATATCCTTTGGCTATTATCAAGAAAAACAGATAAAAGAGATCCCCGCAGCCCGGAGGATCTCTATATCAAAAAGAGAGGGAATTTTTGCCAAAAGCAACTTGATTTCATTTATCTAAGAAAAGGCAGTAGAGAGACCCCTAAAACTCTCTACTGCCTTTCGTCAGGAGGGAATTTGACGCTAATTTCTTGTTGATTTTTTTGTAAGTATTATCCTAAATATACTGTAGCATTTATAAGTAACTTTGTGGCGATTTTTGGCTTAACTGCAGAATTTTCAAGCCCAAATGCAGGTATATATTACCATTTAGAGGCATTAAAGGGTTTTATGACAAATTTAGGCAAAATATTCTGTTTTTATGCCTTATGATGATACAAAAAAACTATATGGGGTTTGCGGTATCAGCGACCCTATCAAAGAAACACTTCCTGATAATATTCCTTTTATAGTCGAAACTGTGTTGCTGCCTTTTAGGGGTAAAATTATCTATGACGGTTTGTTTTTTACATTCAACGTTTCGTTTGGTAAAAACATAAGAGAATCCGTGAGGGTATCCTATAATGAAGCAAAAGAAAAAACCGGCATAATTGAATGCTTGGGAGTACCACCCCTACCGGCAAAACCACCTGTTAAGAAAGCAAAAACTCAAATGCCTGCCCCTATAGCCGTTGACACCAAAGGGGCAAATGTCCCCAAGGCTATGTCCGCCCGCTATATGGAGGTCGCGGAAATAATTGAGGATTTCTGCGATGAGAAGTTAAACGAAGAATACAAAGATATCTGCTTAAGAGCGCTCCAAAAGTTATGCCGCAAGCGTCCCTCGCCGCTTCAATCCGGCAGACTCTATACCTGGGCCAGCGGAATAGTCTATGCTATCGGTGCCAATAATTTCATCTTTGACAGATCGCAGCCTTTATATATGCCTGCAGCGGAGATAGCGGAATGGTTCGGATTAGCAAAAAGCACGGCGGCGACTAAAGCTGCGGAGGTCAATAAATATTTGAATTTGTCATATACCAATACGGAATTTTTGCTGCAAGACATTATCGACAACAATTCCATGCTTTGGTTGCTGAACCTGAATGATTTCATATTAGACATACGCAAAATGCCTAGAGATCTTCAGGAAGAAGCTTTTCAAAAAGGGCTGATACCATACATCCCAGCAGATAGGGCAAAATAGCAGGCGCAACAGAGAGCTGGATAAATTTATCCAGCTCCCTGTTTTGCCTGCCCTCAAAAACTAATTTATCTATTTTGCAAACCCAAGTAAGCCTTTAATCCGTTTTGGAGGATTTGGGAAAAATTAACTCCAGCGTGTTCTGCTTCTGCGTTTAGCCATTGG
>WRHF01000190.1 GCA_009783415.1 Clostridiales bacterium | reverse complement strand
AAGTAGAAGTAGGATCAAGATAAACAATTTCGTCATCTTTGTTTAAGATCAGCTTTGCCTTCTGACCAGCAATAGTAGCCAGGCTTACGTTTTTAGCAAAATAGCAATTCTCGGCAACTTCAAAATAATCTGTCGATATAGCTCCAGTAGTGGAATCAATACTGGAAATATATTCCACTTTGAACGTGCCGTCATCATATTGCCAAGCATCCACAGCATCATCTTTTAGCGGATGATCAATAAAAGTAATATCTGCGGTTTTGGCCTTGAAGTTTGCAAGCATGACATCATATCCAGCTTTTACAATCACAAATTGAGAGATATCTTTGCTATAAACATGTATTTCAACGCCTAGCAGGTTGTTGGCCATAATAGCAACTTGAGCACGGGTGGCCGGAGCATTAGAGGATACGTTGACGTTTTTGTTTAGTTCCAGTTGATTGGCCTTGACAATATAATTGGTGGGCCAGGTGCCGCCCAGATTATCGTCAAAACCGGCGATGCGAACTAAAACTGTGATAACTTCGGCTTGGGTGATGGTGGCATTGGGCTTGAATGTACCATCGGGATAGCCGATAACATAGCCGGAGCTGGCAGCAACATTGATCCAACCTGTATACCAGATATCTGTTGCAACATCTTTAAAAGGGGTGGGACTGGATTTCATAAAATCAGCATTGGATATGCCACCCATAACGCAGGCAATTTTGGCAAACTCAGCACGGGTGATACTACCTTCGGGTTTAAAAGTTTTGTCGGGATAGCCTTCAACAACGCCCAGTGCAGAAATCTTATGGATGGCGTCTCTGGCTGCGGTGGGTTGCTCGTCAATGTCGGTATAGAGATCATCAGCGTAAGCCATTGTGGCTAATCCGAACACCATTACGACTGCGAGCATTACTACTAGTAATTTTTTCATTGTTTTCTTCCTCCTTTAAAATAATTTAAAATATTGTTTTTTTAAAACTCTCTAAAGGCTAGCCTCCTTTAGAAACTTTGATAACTTGGTTGGGTACTTGATTCCGGAGCTTTCGGCAGATTGTTAGGGGTTAGGCTATTGGCCCCAAATCAGCAGGTGAAAACTCCTTTCGTTAAGAAATACAAATCGGTGATTGTTTTCTTGCAAGAACTTTTGACCAATCATTGACCTTCAATAAAAACCGGCTGTTCATGGCCTTGTTATTTGCAAACATCACCTGGTAAAAGAGATTTTTAGGTACATCCGCTTCCGTAAATAAATACATCTTGCCGTCTGCTTTCTTGCAGAAATTTTCTCCCGGTTTTTGGCTTCTTTAAAAATTCAGCTATCCACTTCAATGTCTCTTCCTTGCATCGCAAAAGCAAAAAGTTTTTCGGACACTCTTGCTTTCGTAAAGAAATACATATCGTCGGCTGTTTTCTTGCAGAAATTTTTCACCAGTTTTCAACTTCTTTTTCAAACAAGCAGAACGTCGTTTTGTTCCTTACAAGCGCTGTCTGAGTAAAAAGCTTCTTTGGCGTCATTGCTGTAAAAGCATCTTTCACAAAGAAATACCGACTTTGTCTCGTTTTCTTGCAAGCCGGAAAAGGCCATTTTTTTATGTATTTGCCCAGCTCACATCGCAAACACAATTATTATACCATTGATTGACAATAAAATCAACATATTTTGTAAAAAAAATTTGTCCGGCTTATATATATAATGAAGAATAAACGAAACTGCAGCTAACAGTATTATTTCTCAACATTGGCTCAAAGGGGTTTCCTCCTTGATTTACAGGGATATTTTGTATAAAAAGACAAAACTATATCTCTTAATTTTTTTCCATAAATTTCCAGTCATGTTTTGCGTCAATGACACGCATAATATTTAATTATGAAAAAACTCATTTCTATAATTACATTGATCATCACGATCCTGCTTCCTCAAGCTGCCCTGGCTAAAGATTTTGTTATGACTTATCTTTATGGCGGCACAACTGCTACCTACCTTAATTATGTCGAGCGGACCGGCCAGATCCTGGATGAGGTTTCTCCTGATTATTTTGAGATCGATAGTCAGGGCAATCTCTATATGCCCAAGATCAGCCGGGATTTTATTAGGCAGATGAAAGAACAGGGTATCCGGGTGGTCCCATTTATCAGTAATCACTGGGATCGCCCTTTGGGTATCAAAGCCCTGGAAAATACCGAAGCCCTTACAGATCAACTGGCCCGGGCGGTGCGGGATTATGATCTGGATGGGGTCAATGTGGATATAGAGAATGTAACGGATATCCATCGGGAAGCCTTTACTCATTTTGTCCGCCGGCTCAGGGACAAGCTGCCGGATAAAATAATTGCGGTGGCTGTTGCCGCTAACCCCCGGGGCTGGCAAACCGGCTGGCATGGCAGTTATGATTATGCCGCCCTGGCCGAAATCAGTGATTATCTCCTGATCATGGCCTATGACGAAAGCTATTTCGGCGGACCCAGCGGCCCGGTGGCAAGTTTTGATTTTGCGGAAAAATCTATTCAGTATGCCCTGCAATTTGCCCCGCCGGAAAAGCTGGTGCTGGGCGTGCCTTTTTATGGCCGCTATTGGCAGTCGGATAAGGGCGGCTATGGCATCACCACTATGGATATTGCTCATTTGTTGGAAAATTATCCCTATGAATATAGCTATTTTGATGAATACGGGATCCAATCTGCTCAGGCCACAGTTACCATCGGCCCTGATGATCCTCAGCCTACTTTATGGGGAGGGACCACCTTGACCGACGGTATTTATCAAATATGGTACGAAACCCCCCAAACCCTCGCCAGCAAGATCCGCCTGGCCCGGGATTATGGGCTGAAAGGCACAGGCAGCTGGGCTTTGGGCCAGGAGATCCCGGAAATTTGGCAGACCTATGCCTCCAATCTGCCGGGCCTGACCCTACCGGAGCCGGAATTTCCTCACTTGCCCCAACTGCCGGAACCTGAACCGGAGCCTGATAATGAACCAGAGCCGGATAGTGAACCGGAGCCGGAGATCGGACCGGAGTCCCCCGAACCTGCTCTGCCCGCCTTTAGCGACACGGCTGGCCATTGGGCAGAAGCCGCTATAGCAGATGTTTATCAGCTGGGCTGGATGAAGGGTATAAGCGCAAGCCAATTCGCACCGGAACGCAGCCTTACCCGGGCAGAGGCAGTAACCATATTCTCCCGGGCAGCCGATTTTCCGCTGGAAGATAATGGTATTATTTTCCCGGATACAGTAGGCCATTGGGCCGAGAAGGAAATTAGCGCTGCCCGCTTTTATGGCCTGGCCCAAGGTCAAAGCAATGGCAATTTTGCTCCCAACCGGCCCATCAGCCGGGAGGAATTTGCGGTTTTGGCGGACCGGGTTTTTGAATTGGCTACCACCATTGATTTTAATAACAATGTTTTTAGGGATTTTGAGCAGGAGAGGCATCAATGGTCTTATAATTCGGTGATCAAACTTTATGAAAACGAGATCCTCACCGGCTTCCCGGACGGCACTTTCCGCCCTCTTCAAGCCATCACCCGGGCAGAAGCAGCAACAATCTTCTCGCGCCTGGCCATTTACGGCATCAAAGACTTACAGTCTGAGCATAAAAAAAATATCAGCCTTAACGGAGATCCAATTTTTCCCAGATAAAAAAGGTAGCAGGCCTTTTGATAAGCCTTTGCGATTTTTTATTTGACAAGTATTGCCGGATAGGGTAGAATACCTTTGAGGGCAGCGGGACGGTTCGCCAAACCCCGAAAGGGGGTGAGGCCTATGTCAGTATATGAGGTGTTGACGCTTACTATCGCTTTTGCAGGGTTTGTTGTTACACTTCTTAAATACATAGACAAAAGAAAATAACCGCTCTCCCGTGCTAAGGTAGCGGCTATTTTTAATTAAAATAACGTTTGATTCTGGCGAACCGTTTCGGTTCTGCCCTCATTAATATAATATAATAGATTTTCCTTTTTGTCAATACTGATTTTAGGAACTATTTTCCCAAGATAAAGCAACAGAAAAATCAAGCTCTACGGCAACCTCATCGCCAACTTTACCCCGGCCGCTTGCCATGATTATGGAGCCGATCCGCCGTTTCAGGCGGGTTTCTACCATTAAAACATCCCCCGGTCGCACCGGCCGCCTGAAGCGTACCTTATCCATGCCGGCATAAAAGGGCTGTACCGCTTCTTGATCATCAACCACCAGCAGGCAAGCGCATTGGGCCACTATTTCGCAGAGGATAACCCCGGGCACCAGCGGATTACCGGGAAAATGCCCATCCAAAAACCACTCATCACCCCGCACCCGATAACTGCCCCGGCAAATATCCCCCTCCCGGCAAACCTCATCCACCAACAACATCCCCCCCCTGTGGGGGATTATTTTTTGGATCTCTTCCCTATTCATATCAATCTGTCCCTTTTCAAATCAATAGTAAATTTGAGGTTTTACTTTAATAATGCTTTGCCAAAGCAAAGCTACAAGTTCTGTCTTCTGTCTTCTGTCTTCTGTCTTCTGTCTTCTGTCTTCTGTCTTCTGTCTTCTGTCTTCTGTCTTCTGTCTTCTGTCTTCTGTCTTCTGTCTTCTGTCTTCTGTCTTCTGTCTTCTGTCTTCT
>WRHF01000189.1 GCA_009783415.1 Clostridiales bacterium | reverse complement strand
TACTCCCGAAATTCTGCGCAAAATGGCAAAATTTTTGTACCTTCGTATTCCCACTCAAAACTCAAGACTCAAAGCTCAAAGCTCCGGCTTGTCCGGGTTAGGAGTTAGGAACTAAGCTCTCAAATTCGAACAAAAAAAGTCATAAAATATATGTCATCTCTAGATTGACCTGCAAGGATGTGGATTCAAAATGATGCATGAAATAATTAGACACTGATTTTCGCAGATTTTAACGGAACTCGCTGTTGTCTTTAGGATATGAGAAACTTAGGTGCTTTTGCTTTGAAGAAAAGATAAAAAATACTTCAATGCTTTTTATAATAAAAAAAACCGCGCTAATCCGTTTTTTATCCGCGTAATCCGTGTCTAATTCTTTTTAATACTTTTCCAGTTTATCTGGTGTAGGAGTTAGGAGTTGTTGTAAAAACGCTCTGCGTTTTATTATTTAAAAAGCTTTTAATTTAATAAAAAGGAAAAAGCTCTGCTTTTTCCCACCAGAACTCCACACTCCACACTCCACACTCCACACTAATCACAGGCATAGCACCCGTTAACACATTAATGGAGGCAATATTATATGACCATAAAAGACTTGTACCGCCAGAAGCAGCCTTTGTTTTCCCTAGAGGTGTTTCCGCCTAAAAAGGAAAGTGATAGTGATATCGGGGCTTTATATGGGACGCTTGGGCAGATTGCCGGGCTTTCGCCTGATTTTATTAGTGTGACCTGCGGGGCGGGCGGTATTGGCGGTAAGAATAATACTATTGGCATTGCTGATTATATTCAAAGCCGGCTCACTGTCCCGGCTTTGGCTCATTTGACCTGCATTACTGCTACACATAGTGATCTTGAAGCTGCAGTTGGGGAAATGAGCGCTTGCAATGTCGGGAATGTGCTGGCCTTGCGGGGCGATATTCCTCCCGGCGGGCAGCTGCCTGCATCCCCCGGCTACCGTTATGCCGGGGAGCTCATCCGCGACCTCCGCAAAAGGAAAAAGGATTTGTGTATCGGTGCGGCTTGTTATCCGGAAGGGCATATCGACTGCAGTGAAATTGACATCGATATAGAACACCTGCGCCGGAAAGAGGAGGCCGGGGCGGATTTTTTGATTTCGCAGCTCTTTTTTGAAAATGAAATTTTTTATAGCTTCCTGGAGCGGGTCCGGGCAGCCGGGATCACCCTTCCCGTCTCGGCGGGGGTAATGCCTATTCTCAGCCGCAGCCAGATCCAGCGGATGATCTTTTTATGCGGCGCCTCGCTGCCCTCCCGGATTATAAAAATTTTACACAAATATGAACACGACCCCGCTGATTTGCGGGCGGCAGGTATTGAATATGCTGCCGCCCAGGCGAGTGAACTGGCCGGGCTTGGCGCTGACGGCGTCCATATCTATACCATGAACCGGCCGGAAATAGCCGAGGCTTGCGCCAAGGCGTTAGGAAAAGTATGAAAACAAATACTAAAAATGAGGTATTACGCTATCTCGGCTATCGCGGCCAGGAAATCAGCCCCGGGCTTTCGGCTCAAATAGACGGCGCCATTGCCGAGTGCCGCGCTGTGACCAGAGCCCGCCATGTCTTGCGGCGCTTTTCCCTTAGAGAAGATGCAAAAGGAATATACTTGACAGGAACCGAACTTACTCTCAGCGGCAGGGCAATTACACGCAATTTGGCAAAGGCAAAGGAAGTAGCCCTGTTAGCTGCCACGCTGGGAACAGAGATCGAAAGCCGTATCCGCCGGGCCCAATATAGCGACCTGGCTTATGCCCTCATGCTTGATGCCGCAGCCAGCCAGCTGATTGAAGAAGTTTGTGATGCCGCCGAAACTTCTTTGCGTACTCAGGCGGCGGCAGAAGGGCTATGCATAGGCAGCCGCTTCAGTCCGGGTTATGATGATTTGCCTCTTGGCCTGCAAACACCGCTGCTTTCGCTCCTGGATGCCCCAAGACGGATAGGTCTGAATTGCACTGATAAATATCTGCTGACACCAGGTAAATCGGTGACAGCCCTAATTGGCATCTACCAAGGCCAAGCTCCCGGACCGGAGCGCGGCTGTGATCATTGCCCAATGCAAAAGAGCTGCTTTGCTGTTAAGGGAGTAGGAGGAATATAAATGGATATTCTGGATCTGCTTGGCAAGGAAATCCTGATATTTGACGGGGCTATGGGTACTATGCTCCAGCAGTTTGGCCTGAAGCCCGGTTCTTTGCCGGAGCTTATGAATTTGACCGACCCCGGAGCTGTTACTGAAATTCATAGGCGCTATGTGACGGCGGGGGCGCAAGTAGTAAGCACTAATACTTTCGGGGCAAGCGCCCTCAAACTGTATCCCGCGGGTCATTCGCCGGACGAAGTGATTGCAGCGGCTGTTGCCTGTGCCCAACAAAGCGGCGCAAGCTTTGTCGCCCTGGATATAGGACCTTTGGGCCAACTCCTGGAGCCCATGGGAACTATCCGCTTCGAGGAAGCTTATGAGCTTTTTCGGGAGCAGGTGATCGCAGGTGTTCAAGCGGGAGCCGATTTGATCATTATAGAGACCATGTCCGATCTTTATGAGGCGAAGGCAGCTGTGCTGGCAGCAAAAGAAAACTGTTTCCTGCCGGTTTTTTGTACTATGACATTCGAGGAGGACGGACGTACTTTTGTGGGCTGTGATGCGGCGACCGCTGCCATAACCTTGGGAGGTCTCGGTGTTGATGCCCTTGGCGCCAACTGCTCGCTGGGCCCTGCCGGGCTGATTCCGGTGATAGCTGATTTGCTTAAATATAGCCCTGTGCCGGTGATCCTTCAACCAAATGCCGGACTGCCCGAATTTATCAATGAAGAAGCAAGATATGATACTACCCCGGAAAAATTTGCCGCCGAGATAACAGAGATGGTTAGGACGGGCGTTGCGGTAGTAGGAGGTTGCTGCGGCACAAATCCCGATTTTATTGCCGCCCTAAAAAGGCAACTGGAAAATTTTACCATTTCATCTCATCCCAAACCTGTTTATACTGCCTGCACCAGCGGTACAGGAACGGTATTTTTTGATAAGCGGACAACAGTGATAGGGGAAAGACTCAACCCCACCGGTAAAGTCCGGCTCCAGGAAGCGCTGCGCTCGGGAGATCTGAATTATCTGGCGGGTGAGGCTATTGCCCAGGCGGAGGCAGGCAGCGATATTCTCGACCTTAATGTCGGACTGCCCGAATTGGACGAGCCGGCGGTACTGGCAGAGGTGGTCAAAGAAATCCAATCCATCTGCCCCCTGCCTTTACAACTGGACAGCGCCGATCCTCTGGCGATCGAGGCGGCTGCCCGGGTCTATAATGGCAAACCGGTCATCAATTCGGTCAACGGCAAGCAGTCGGTAATGGATCAAATCTTTCCCATTGCCAAAAAATACGGGGCCCTGATAGTTTGCCTGACCCTTGATGAGAACGGAATCCCAAGAACAGCAGAGGCCCGTATAACCATCGCCAAAAAGATCCGGGATGAGGCGGCAAAATATGGGATAGAGCCCCGCGATCTGATCATTGATTGCTTGACCCTGACCGTCTCCGCCCAGCAGGAGCAGGTGAGTGAAACCTTGAAGGCGGTGGAGATGGCCAGCCGCGAGCTGGGTATGCACACAGTATTGGGAGTAAGCAATGTTTCTTTCGGCCTGCCCCGGCGGGAAACCCTCAATGCAACCTTTCTGGCGGCGGCTTTGGGTGCGGGACTTAGCGCGGCGATCATTAACCCGCTGGCCCCCCAATACCGGGAGACGGTCGATGCTTTCCGGGTGATAACAGGTGAAGATAAAAGCGCCGCCCACTATACGGCAGCTTATGCCGGACAAGCGGCTGATCTGCCTGTAGCTGCTATCCCCGAGGCTTATATTGTTGATCTCATCCGCCAAGGACGGCGGGAAGAGACAGCCGCGATGGTTCGGATCCTGCTGGATAAAATGTCCGGAATTGAAGTGATCGATGGGCATATCATCCCTGCCCTTTCCAAGGTGGGTGAGCTCTTTGAGAAGGGAACAATCTTCCTGCCCCAGCTCATGCAGGCGGCCCAGGCAGCACAAAGCGGATTTTCCTTTATCCGCAGCCACATGATTGACAGCAAACAGCCTCAGAGCATAAAAGGCAAGATACTGCTGGCCACCGTACACGGTGATATTCATGATATAGGCAAAAATATCGTGCGTTTGTTATTAGAAAATTATGGCTATGAAATCATAGATCTGGGCAAAGATGTACCGCCCCAAGTGATCATAAACGCCATTCGGGAGCGTGATATCCGGCTGGCGGGCCTAAGCGCCCTGATGACGACCACCATTACCTCCATGAAAAACACCATTGCTGCCGTACGGGCAGCAGGGATAGACTGCGCCTTCTTTGTAGGAGGGGCTGTAATGAGCGAGCGCTATGCCCAATTCGTAGGCGCCGAATACTATGCAAAAGACGCAATGGAAGGCGTAGCCATCGCCAGAAGTTTTTTTAGCGCCAATGAAACATGATCAGCAAAACCGGCATTCAAGATCACAGGAATAATTGCTCTAAAGCGGATTTCATCCGCAAGTATTCAGAAATCAGAATGCGGGTAGCTTTTCGCTCCACGAAAAGTATTGAACAAAATTCTTGTTTTTTATTGACACTTTGCATCCCATAGGTACTAAGGCGGTCTTCGACCGCAAGTATTCAGGATTCAGTATTCAGAAATCAGAATGCGGGTAACTTTTCGCTTCGCGAAAACTATTGAACAAAATTCTTGTTTTTTAT
>WRHF01000188.1 GCA_009783415.1 Clostridiales bacterium | reverse complement strand
GCAAAAAATAAAGATGGACAAACCATCCGTAGCTGGAATGCTTGTCCATCTTTTTAAGATTTGGTGAGCCATCGGCGACTCGAACGCCGGACACCCTGATTAAAAGTCAGGTGCTCTACCGACTGAGCTAATGGCTCATACTGGCTGGGGTGGCTGGATTCGAACCAACGAAATGCCGATTCCAAAGACCGGTGCCTTACCGCTTGGCTACACCCCATAGAGATATATTTGGGGTGGATGAAGGGACTTGAACCCTCGAGTGCCGGAGCCACAATCCGGTGCGTTAACCGCTTCGCCACATCCACCAGAACCGCAACAAGAAATATAATAACAAAAGCAAAGGCAAATGTCAACCATAAAATTCAATACTTTCCTAAATTTTTTAGGAAATTTTTAGGAAACCTAAAAATAATCAAGCTAAAGCAGCTATTCTGTTAGCTTTTGCGGTAATTCTTCTTGAGAATCTTCCTGACTTTTTGGGGTTTCTCCGGTTTCTTTAGGCTTGGGCTTGTTGGTATAGACTATGCCCGGCTCTAAAAATTCCAGCAATTCGGAAACTGTGACCAATTGATAACCTTTCTCAATAAGGGCAGGAATCACTTGTTTCATGGCATCGGCTGTTGATTCGTAGAGATCGTGGCAGAGAATTATGCTGCCGTCCTGAACATTGTCCATAATAGATTTATAAACCGCACCGGCATCTCTCTTTTTCCAATCTCTCGTATCCAGCGACCACATAATCAAAGAAAGCTGCAGGTCTTGGGAAATAGTCTTGAGGCTATCACTCACCGCGCCATAGGGCGGGCGGTATAGCATAGGCTCAATACCGCTGATATCATAAATCTCCTGATTGGTTTTCTCCAGATCCTGTTTGATTTCGGCTTTGCTCAGCTTGGTCAGGTTTTTATGGGACCAGGAGTGACCGGCCACTTCCGAGCCCTGTTCTACTGCCCGGCGGATGATCTCGCTGTCTCTTTTTGCTCTGTCGCCCAGGACAAAGAAAGTGGCCCTGGCTTCGTTTTCGGCTAATATAGTTAAAATAGTCCTGGTGTGCTTGCTGGGCCCATCGTCAAAGGTCAGGGCGATCATGGGTTTTTGAGGGTCAATATCAGCGCTTGGAGGAAGCTGGGGCTTGACTTGTTGCTCCGGCTCCGTTGGTTCCGGCTCCGTTTGTTCCGGCTCCGTTGGTTCCGGTTCCATTAGATCCGGCTCCGTTTGCTCCGGCTCCATTGGCTCCGGCAGGGGCAAAGGTTCATCTAAAAGGATAAAAGCATTACCCAGTTCCTGGTAGGACAAGATAAAACTGTTGCTGCCCACATAGGCCGGGAGAAACTGCCCTTTGGGCAAGATAAAGGCTGCCCCTTCATGGGTCAAAACCAGATTATCCAGCCAGCGAAAATCCATCCGGCTGATATGATTTTCCAATAAAGGATACTGATCCAGAATCTTTTGCTTAAGCAGCAGCAAAACCTGGCCTTCCTGATTTTTGTCCAGTATATCCTCCAGCTTGAGGAATTTTTTATTCTCTAAGTCAACATTAAAGACTTTGGCATCCTCTTGAATACTGGACTGACTGGGGATGTTATAAAAAATATGATTTTCCACACTGACAAAGCGCTCATGAAGGAAATACGAGTTATAGTTACTATTTACTTCCAGCTCTGCCAAAGGATCCTTCTTTTCCAAAACCAGGAACTCCTGCCGGGCCTGGTCATAAATCCCCTGGGCCCAGGCGGCAATATTTTTATCGATATCATCAATTCCCAGACTGGGATAAGTCAAATAAACATGGAGGTTGCCGCTATCATTGATGATCGTTTCCGTGACACCATATTCATAAACCGGGAAGATTGCTTCGGTAAAAGCGCCTTTGGGCCATAACCAATTGACCAGAAGAGTAGTGATAACCACAGCCGGCAGGGCAAAGAAAAAAATACTCCAACCTCTTTTCAGATGGCGTTTTGTTTGCTTGAGATATTTTAGAATACCTTTTGCCATATTTTTACCTCAAAGTTGATCTATATATCAATTATATCGCTAAAAAGAGGAAAATACAACATTAATTTACCTAAATCATATTTTTTCACATAATTTTTACAAAATAGTCATATTAGTTGCAAATAAAAAGCTATTGCTTAATACTTTAGACCGGGATGAAAGGGGGGCAAGCAAGAAATTCCTTAATATAAGAGGATTTTTTGCCAGGCAAGCAGAATTAATTTAGATTGGATAATTATCTGTTTTTGGAAAGGAGTTTACCTCCATGAAACAAACCTGGTTGTGGCTGGGGATTTCTTTGGCTGTTGTGGTGCTGGCCTTGTGGGGCGGATTGGTTTTGCTCCCTCATTGGTTGCAGCAAACTGCAGACCCCGATCCCGCCTCTTATCGCCAGCCCTATTTATCCACCGATGAGCAAAGCTTTACCACAGTTTATTATACCACCGGCGACAAACGTTATTTACTGCCTTTGACTATACCTATCAACAATACTAGGGAAGTGGCTAAAATTGCTTTGGAAAAGTTACTGGCCGGACCTCCCGATGAATTCAGCTCCAGTGTGATCCCGGAAGGAACCAAGCTGCGGGATGTTTATATGGTTGGTGATACGATTTTTGTGGATCTGACTAAGGATTTTCTGGAAGTTGGCGAGGAGGAAGCTCAAGCAGCTGTGGACTGCATAGTTCAAACCGTTCTTCCTGTTACCAGCCGCTATTTGCTGCAAATTATGGTGGAAGGCCAGGTTTGTCCGGAACTGGCCGGGACGGATATCAGCCTGCCTCTTGATGATACTCCGTTCAACATACTTAATCCGCAAGAGGCCCCAAAGGGCAAGGATATTTGCCTGGTCACCGCCTATTTCTGTGATGAATATGCCATGTACCTGGTTCCGGTAAGTATAGCTATGCCCAGAGATCTGCTGATGGCAGCAGAGGATCCGGAGCTTTTTTTGGCCCGGGAAACTATTGAACTGTTGCTCCTGGGGCCGGATGAGGACAGCGGTCTTTTCGCCACATTCTATCCCGGCGCTCAACTGTTGAGCTTGGAAATAAAAGAAAGTGTTGCCTATGTCAACTTATCTGCAGAAGCTTTGGATTATGGCGGCGGTGCGGCTTTTGAGCAGCTTTTTGTCAAATCCCTGGTTTATTCCCTGACAGATTTGACCGGTATAAATGCGGTGCAGATTTTGATTGAAGGAGAAATAGAGCAGTATTTACCGGAGGGGATGGATGTGAGTACGCCGATTTTTCCCTATGATAAAATTAACGAGCCGTTTCAAAGAGCCGGGGGGTATAATTAAAATGAAAATAGCTTATTTTGATTGTCCTACCGGTATCAGCGGGGATATGACGGTGGCTGCCCTTTTGGATGCGGGGGCCTGCCGGGAAGAATTGGAATATATATTACGTCAATTGCCTTTGGCCGGCTGGCAGATGCAGATAAGCCGGGTGGATAAGCAGGGTTTGGCTGCTATGAAGGTGGATTTTATCTGTCCTGAGGAAAATGACCATCGCCATCTCGGCGATATCCGCAAATTGATTTTGGCAGCCGGGTTACCCCTGCCGGTAGAAGAATTTGCTGTGAATGCTTTTGAAGATTTGGCCCGGGCCGAAGCTGCTGTCCATGGTTGTCCGGTTGATGATATCCACTTTCATGAGGTGGGGGCTATGGATGCTATTTTGGATATAACTGCCGCCGCCGCTGCCTTGCACTTGTTGGCTATTGAGCAGGTTTATGCCTCACCCTTGCCTTTGGGCAGCGGTTTTGTTAATTGTGCTCATGGTTGTTTGCCGGCGCCGGCGCCGGCTGTTTTGCGCCTGTTGGAGGATATGCCTGTCCGTCCCGATCCCCCCGGAGTCAGCGGCGAGCTGGTTACACCCACCGGAGCGGCTATTTTGGGCCGGGCTCTGGGCAAAAACAAGGGCTGCCAGCCGGGGCATTTTACTTTAAAAAATTGCGGTTTTGGCGCCGGAAAGCGTGATTTGCCTGTTCCCAATCTATTGCGCGTCCTGATTGGGGAAGAAGGGCAGGAGGAGGCTCAGGTAGAGCTATTACAAACTTGGATCGATGATGCCAGCCCGGAATTGTTGGCGGATTTTAGTCCCAAGGCATTGGAAGCGGGGGCTTTGGATGTGGCCTTAAGTCCGCTGCTGATGAAAAAGGGCCGTTTGGGAGCGGAGCTGACGGTGCTTGTGCCTGCCGGAGAAAGCGGCCGTTTTGCTCAGCTGATTTTTGCCGCCACCACTGCCAGCGGTCTGCGGATCATCCCGGCCCGGCGTTTGACCTTATCCCGCTGCAGCCGGAAAGTAGTTACGGCTTATGGCCCTGTCAGTGTCAAAATCAACGGCCAGGGCGCCGATGCCACCATAGCCCCGGAATATGAAAGTTGCCGCCAGGCGGCCAAAGCAGCAGATGTCCCGTTAAAAGCAGTGTATCAAGCAGCTATAGCAGCGTATTTGTCTAGAAGGTAGAAGATAGAAGATAGAATAGCAGTAGTTTTCGCGGAGAGGAAAGTTATCCGTTCTAATCCCTACCCCAGATAAACTGGAAAAGCATTCAAAAACAAATTAGACACGGATTTACGCGGATTAAAAACGGATTAGCACGGATTATTTTTATTATAAAAAGTATTGAATTATTTCAAGCTGTGCGGTTGGATATTCAAATGTCCCCTGTAGGGGCGCGCATTGCGCGTCCGCGGACGGCCAATGGCCGCCCCTACAGGGCGTACGTAAACCTGAGCATCTTGCTTATCTCTGCA
>WRHF01000187.1 GCA_009783415.1 Clostridiales bacterium | reverse complement strand
CTCATTTTCTCCTGCCACTGCCCGAAGCGCTGCTTCGATCTTGGCACATTCACTGGCTGCTATTTGGTCATAAACTTCCGGAGTTTCGGCAACGCCTACCCGGTCATAAGCAATAGCTGCAGCGCCGTAAAAAGCGAGCCCCAGGGCATGGGTAGGGGTATGGATACATGCTGCAGCCTGACCGCAGGCTCTGGCCGCGGCCTGGGCGGCCGGGTCATTATCAAGCTCCCGTGCAGCGGCATGGCATTCGTTTAAGATGATATTTTTAACATAGGGCAGCTTGACCTTTCCCGCCAGCCAATCCCGGGCAGCGGTGAGAGCATGATGAGGGCGGTTATCACCGGGGCAATATTTCTCATAAATGGGCAGCATATGCGCCTCGGCATAATCCAGAGCCCAATTTGTGAGCGTAATCTTGCTTTGGGTTTCAATCAGGCGCATTAGCGAAACGATATAGGGAGAGTCGGCGCTCCCCAGCATTTTGCGGGGTTTTGGCATAGTTCAGTCCTGCTTTCTTTTAATCATCAACTCAATAGTATTCCGGTTAATTTATAAAAAGCATACCACAAAAAACTCCCTGATTCAATGAAAATATAAAATATAAACAGAAAAGTTCAGGAAAATTCAAGGGGGTGCATCACATTTTCTGGGGCTGACAAAAAACGCATTGCTCATTGTAGGGGCGGCCATTGGCCGTCCGCGGACGCGCAATGCGCGCCCCTACAGGTAAATGTCCATGATACGTAAGAGCTGCACATCCAATCATCATGCCTATCATACCATGTCAACCCCAAATTTTGTGATTCACCCAATTCAAGGATATGTTTTTATTGACTTTGCCCAAATTATGCAGTATAGTATAGTGCGAGAGGTGGGTTGACTATGAGGATCGCTTATAATGCTGAAATGCTGGAAATAAATGGCATTGAAGGCGCCATCTATCCTGTGCTGACCTGGGATGATGAACATCTTGTGCTGATTGATTCCGGTTTCCCCGGCCAGACGGATACCATAGTACGGGCGATTTCTGCCGTAGGTTTTTCCCCGGAGCGTATCACCCATATTATAATCACCCACCAAGACATGGACCATATTGGCTGTGTACTGGATTTTCTTAAGCTCTCGCCGGCAGCTTTAGTTTTGGCTCATCAAGATGAGGCCCCGTATCTTGCCGGGGATAAAACTCCTATCAAGCTGGCGGCTATGCTTGAGCAATACGACACTCTCTCTGACGAGGTCAAGGATTGGTGCGATAATTTCAAGGAAGGGTATGCCACGCGCAAGATCACAGTCAGCCAAGCCCTTCTTGATAAGGATGTATTGCCTATTTGCGGCGGGATCGAAGTGATCCATACTCCCGGACATACTCCCGGACATATCTGCCTGTTTTTACAGGAAAGCGGTATTTGGGTGGCTGGTGATGCCTTGAATATCAAAGATGGTGAGCTGACCGGGCCCGATCCGCAGCATACTTATGATCTGGGATCAGCCTTGCGGTCAGCGGAAAAAGTAAGAGCATATCCAATCAACGCAGTGATAGCCTATCACAGCGGCTATTTGGAAATGAAGCAATAGCATAAAGCGGGCATTGCCCATAAGAAGTCAGAAGTCAGAGTTCAGAATGAAAAAAACAAAAAGACCGTGTAAATATTGGGCTTAGACGGTTTTTTTATTTGGAGGCGCCCTTTATAAATATATTAGCTTTGCAACCGGCAGTTGCGGAATTGAAAGGTAAAATTTATTGACGCAACTGATACAACCGTAGTATAATTTGAGCAGAGAAAAAGAGAAGCTACATAGATAATGAAGGTTCTGACCTGCGGTTTGTGCCGGGGAAGCTGCAGCCCATCCCAAGAGAAAAGGAGAGCGATATGCAAACAATCATTGAGGTCAATGGCTTAAAAAAGAGTTATAAAGACAAAGAAGTCATCCATGGCATCGGCTTTACCGTAAATGAAGGAGAAATCCTCTGCTTTCTCGGCCCGAACGGGGCGGGGAAAAGTACAACGATCAATATTATCACCGGAGCTCTGCGTTTTGATGGCGGGAGTATCAGTTATAAAGGCGAGAGTATTTATAGCGACCTGCTTGGCTATAAGTCGCGCCTGGGTATTGTTCCGCAGGATTTGGCGCTGTATGAGGACTTGACGGCCGAAAGGAATGTCCTGTTTTTTGCCTCGCTGTACGGGTTGAAAGGAGAGGCGCTCAAAGAAGGCTGCCGCTTTGCCCTGGAGTTTACGGGGCTTTCCGACAAGGCCAAGGATAAGGTCAATACCTTTTCCGGCGGCATGAAGCGGCGTTTGAATATTGCCTGTGCTATAGCCCATAAGCCGGAGCTGCTGATTATGGATGAACCGACCGTGGGCATCGACCCCCAATCCCGCAAACATATCCTGGAAGGGGTGAAACAGCTCCGCAAGCAGGGTATGACCATCCTCTATACCACCCATTATATGGAAGAAGTCGAGGAAATATCCACCCGCATCATCATCATGGACCTGGGAAATATCATTGCCGAAGGCACAAACGAATCCCTAAAAGCCGGGGCTGAAAGCAATGACGCGAGCGCCGAAACTGTGAGCCTGGAAACAGTATTTTTGCAGCTGACAGGCAAATCTTTGCGGAATTAGGTGACAGTATGTATAAATTCAAACAAATCTTCAGATTAGACTTGATGAACCTGCTGACTAACCCGATGTGGGTATTCTATGCTATCGGCTTCCCGCTGGCCTTGATATTGGTCCTGGGTTTTCTCATGAGCGGCAGCTATGGTCATACGGTAACATCGTACGACTACTACGGCGTTGCCTTGATGATTTTCGGCATCTTCAACGCGGCGACCTTTTCCGCCAACAGTATTATGGAGGAGCGGATCAAGAGCCCGAATATGCGGATCGTCTATTCTCCTGTCCGCCCTTTTTATATCCATTTTTCCAAGGTCCTGGCTTCCTTTGTGTTCTGCACAGCGGCATATTCCCTTGTTGCCGTGCTCTTGCATATTACCGTTGGGATAAACTACGGCGGAGCCGATTGGTGGGCAGCCTTGGCTATCATGCTGGCGGGCAATTTCTTTTTTGCCTCGCTGGGGGTGACGGTCTGCTGCCTTTTGAAAAATGAGGGTATTACGAATAATATCTTAAGTACCCTTTTTGCCCTTTTTGCTATTTTGGGAGGCCTCTTTTTCCCGATAGACGGGCTGGGCAAGGCCATCTCTGCCATCAGCTGGCTCTCTCCTGCAAAATGGATGTTGGCAGCTTGTTTCAGGATCATTTATGATGGTGATTTTACTCTTTTGGCCCCGCTGATCGGCGGGCTTGCCCTGCTGTCGGCGCTATCTGTCTTGCTGGGCGCCAGGTTTTTTAGAGGGGAGGATTATATATGAGGGCCTTTGCCGTTATTTTGCTGAATAATCTCCGGCGTTTATTTGAGCATAAGCCGAGGTTTTTTCTGTTCATAATTCTATCCGCCGGGGCGCTTGCTGCCGCTATCTTTATCAATACCAGGGCAGAGCTTGTAGGGCATATCGCCGTGGTTTCCCGATCCGAGATCATGCTGCCGTCTGAGCATTTCAGGATTTCCCGGCTTGACGAGGCGCCGCTTCTCTCCGAACTGGTAGCGGGCAAATATGATGCCGCAGTGATTTTTGACGATGAGGGCGGTTATGAGATCCGAACGATAAAAAGCGAGGATTTTCAGCAAAAGCTTGATTTGGTCCTGGCCGATCCTTCACAGATAACCGCTGCAGTAAAGGGCGCCCGCGGGTCGGGGACGAATATCCTTGGGTTTATGATGATGTTCATTATGATGCAGGGTGTGTCTTTGGCATTCCTATTTGCGGAGGACAAAGAAAAAAAGCAGCTCCGGCGCATCGCCTCCTCACCGGTTCCTTTCACGGGCTACTTATGCGCCCACGGTATCTTTGTTTTTGCCCTCCTTCTTATCCCGGTCATGGTCATTCTGGCTATCGCGCAGCTCCTGCCGGGAGTAGAGATTGGTTTTGGCCTGCCCATGTATCTTGCCCTCTCATCCCTTATCTGTTTCCTTTCAGCCGGCTTTGGCTTGTTTTTGACTGCAATGATCAAAAGCGGCGATCTTGCCAACATGGCAGGTTCCGCTATCGTTGTTTTGACCTCGGTACTGGCAGGCAGCTTTTATTCATTTGACAAGGGCAATAAGGTTTTGGAAACGGTCATAAAAGTGCTGCCCCAGAAGGCATTTCTCTCGCTGGCGGAATCACTGGAAAAAGGAATGGGCATCTCTTCATGCTTATCCAATGGCCTGTATATCATTGCCCTTATTACGGCATTTATTATGATAGCGGTGGTCAAAACAAGAAGAGATTATCTGAAAAACTAAAGCGGCTGCACCGCCAAGGGATTAAGGGGTAGGGATTGCAATATAGATACCATCAAGGCTTGTTGCCCAAAGAGTTTTGTTCGATTTCTTGATGATTTGCAGTACTTCATTGGTAATTAAACTTACAATTAGCTAATTTTCACACTATTGAGTTTGCTATATTTTTTACTTGCAATTTTCTAAGGTTTATTATATGCTTTAAAAGTACATGAAATTATAAGCTTCTTGTGACCCTGAGGCGTATACCAAGTCCTTTCGGGTTGAACAAGGGAATCGGGTGCAAATCCCGGACGGTAACCGCCGCTGTAAGCGCGTAGGGTTAGGCTCGTTGACGAAAGTCAGTCACTGGTAAACCGGGAAGGCAGAGCATGATCCGGGTGGAGAGTATCCATAATCGCGTAAGTCAGAAGACCTACAAAAAGGCTGCATCTGCCCTTTGGCGGGCACTGTTTGCGGG
>WRHF01000186.1 GCA_009783415.1 Clostridiales bacterium | reverse complement strand
CCCGTTCTAGCCACTAGCCACTAGATACTAGCCACTGGGCTGCGCCTGAGAAAGCTTAATTAAAAGCGATTGGGTTGTGGGCGCAGCCCACCTTGGTACCTATGGGACGTAAAGTGTCAATAAAAAACAAGTTCTTTGCTTCAATCACGCTTTGCATAAGCAAAGCTACAACAACTCAACACTCATAACTCATACCTCAACACTGCGGTATGAGACCGCTTTAGTTTAGGGCAGCGCGGGCGGCTTGTTCGTCCAGTTTTTTGTTGCGGAAATAAAGCAGCAGATCTCCAAAAACAAAGATAAAATTCAGGCAATAAAATACTAAGACATAGGTGATATTTTTACCGGCGAATTTACTCAATATGCCGCAAAGATAGCCAAAGAGAATCAGGATGGTAAACATCATGCTTTTGCCTTTGGCAGTTCGTGAACGCCATGATTTAAGCAATGAGATCGGCCAGGAAAAACCAAAACTGATGATCATTATCGCTTCAAGCAGTTGTCCCATATTAACAACCCTTCCTTTACTTCTGTTTTCTAAATGCTCTCCATGTTGTCGCCAGCAAATTGATATCTGTTAAATGCTCCAAAACGACCTGAGAAGCAAGGGCGGCATTGTGGGGAGCCGTTTTTACAAACTCCGGATCATTATAGGCTTCTTCGGAAATACTTTTGACTATTTGCACATATTCATCAATATCCGCTTTGGAATAGGTTTCCACCGGTTCGGGGGTGAAGGGTTCGGGAAAAACCCGCGGGTGATGGCTGGCAAAATAGCTTTGGACGCCATAGTCCACGATTCTGCGGTTAATATCATCAGTTGTAACTCCCGTATCCTTGTGCAGCCCTTCCCAGCTTAATCTGGATTGTTCGATTCTTTTGGTTTGAGGGGCGATAGGCAAGGACAAACCTTTTACCTTTTTTAGCTTGTGGAGCAGATAATTATTGTTTAAAATCGAAAGCTCCGCTACCTGTTTCAGCCCAGATGCCCCCAGGCTTCTGATATAGGCATAGGTCCGGACCGCTACGGCCGGGTTGCCGTAGAATTTTCTGATTTTGCCGATACTATGGGGCCGGTCATAATCAAAATAATATTTTTCCCCGTCAGAGGAAATGACCGGTATGGGGAGGAATTTTGCCAATTCGCCGCTAACTCCCTGAGCGCCGCAGGCCGGACCCTGACTGCCATGGGGGGAGGAAAAAGATTTGTGTAAATTATAATGACACATGTCAAAACCGGCTTCCCGGGCCCTAGCTATGCCAAAAAGCCCGTTTAGATTAGCCTGGTCATAGATGCAGAGACCCCCGACCGAATGGATAATATCAACAATTTCCTTTATTTTAGGATTATAGATACCGGTATCCTCAGGGTTGGTAATTAAAAGTCCAGCCGTTCTTTTGGAGACAATTCTTTTCAATTGCGCAAGATCAGGATAGCCGTCCTGATCAGGGCCCAGTGTAAGTACTTTGTAGCCGGCGGTCGCCGCCGCGCCCGGATTTCCGGGATGGGATAGAATGGTGGTTATTACTTCGTCTTTTACTTCCTTTTTATCTTTATATTTGTGGAATGCTTTCATTATCAAGATATTGGAAAATATTGCCTGCGAACCCCCTGCCGGATGCAGGCAAAAGGCATCCATGCCGGATATTTCTTTTAAATACTCGCCTGTTTGATAGAGGATTTCCAGGATCCCCTGCACCGTACTTTCGTCTTGATAAGGATGGATCTGCTGCATTTTGGAGCTTCTGACTATTTCCTCATGAACCTTGGGGCTGTACTTCATAGTGCAGGTCCCCAGCCCGATATCAATATTCAGATCGGCGCCGATCGTTTCCTGAGATAGCCTTAGATAATGCCTTAAGAGCTGCATTTGAGAAATTTCCGGAAGCTTTGGCGGCTTTTTTCTTTTTAGTCCCTCCGGCAAAAGATCAGCCGGATCCAAATCCTTGATTATCTCCTCTGTTTCCGGGAGAAAAACTCCTCTTTCGCCTTCGCTTCCCAGCTCCATGATCAAGGGCTCATCCCAACGGGCCTGGTGGTAGTTTCTTTTTTTCATTTTCCAACACCCCAATTCAATTCACAATTCACAATTCACAATTCACGATTCACAATTAGACGGATCCAAAAGCAGCCCTTACGCACCATAGATATTTTTCTGTAGGGGCGCGCATTGCGCGTCCGCGGACGGTTGCGTGTCCGTGGACGATTGCGCATCCGCGGACGGTTGCGTGTCCGTGGGCGGTTGCGCGTCCGTGGACGGTTACGTATCCGCGGACGGCCAATGGCCGCCCCTACGATAGACAATGCTATTTTATGCTAACTATCTCTGTTAAGGCTTGGGTTAGCTTATGGATGTCTTCGGCGGAGGTTATTTCGGTTAGGCAATAGAGGGCGCTTTGGCCCAGGGCGGGGAAATCTTTTGAAAGATCCTTGCCGCCGAAAATATGGTATTCTAAGAGGCTTTGATTGATCTCTTTTACCGTCTTTTTACACTTATCAAAATTGATGATAAATTCCCGGAAATTAAAACCTTTAAATTTGCCGGCCGTGATGAAGGGAATTTTTGCCAGTTCTTTTATGGCATAGGCAGTTTTTTGGAGAATGGTTTCCCCCAATTCCCTTATGCCGCAAGGGCCCAATGAGGCCATGTATACCCCTGCTGTAATGGCCCAGAGACCGGTTGCCGTTCCGAAATATTCTTTGGCCTTTTCCCGGCTCCCATGAGAGCATCTGGCGTTTATTGCCCTGCCCCAGCCGTATTCACCTTCATTTTGGGTCTTGGCTATCCCATACAGATAGGTGGGTATTTCATTAATATATTTTTCCTCCTGACGAACCGCGATGAACCCGGCGCATCCTCCTCCGTACTGGATATTCATGCCAAAGGGCTGGATATCGCCGCAGACGATATCCGCGCCATAATTGGCCGGGCTTTCCATTACCCCCAATGAGGAAAGATCGGGCATGACGATAAAAATCGCCCCCAAATCATGAGTAAGCCGGGCGATCTCCTCCACATTTTGCTCAATACCGCCAAAATAAGCGGGGTTTTCCAGAAATACAGCAGCGGTTTCCGGCGAAAGCTCTGACTTTAAGTGATCGATATCCAAAAGACCGGTTTCTTTATCATAGTCAATCAGAACGATTTCCCCATAGCCCTCACAATAGCTCCTGGCCTGGGATAGTATTTCCGGATTCATACTCGCGGGCAAAAGCAGTTTTTGGCCTTTGCCGGCGCTGATCCTCAAAGCCATTCTTAATGACGAAGAAACAGCCTGCCCCGCGTCATAACAGGTATAGCTTACAACATCCAGATCCAGGATTTCCCCCAACATGCTGGTATATTCAAAAATCGCCTGCATTTTGCCGTGATCCGAATAGGTATCGCCGCAATAAGCGGTCAAAAATTCGGCGCGGTTCATGATCTCCGTACATACCGCCGGGACAAAATGCCTGTAACATCCCGCTCCGAGAAAACTAATATATTCATCACAAGTAGTATTTTTAGCAAGGATTTTCTCAACATGCTTCTTCAGGGCATATTCACTCAAAATGGGCTCCGGCAGCGCCATTTTTTGCTTAAATAGCAATTGATCAGGAATCAAGTCCAGATAAAGATCCTCGATCGAATTTACGCCAAGTTCTTTCAGCATCTCATTTTTGGCCTTTGGGGCGCTGTTTGGCATATAAGGATGAATAAAGTTTTTTTTCAAAACACTACTACCTCCTGATCAATTCACAATTCACGATTCACAATTAGTTCCATTTCACTGCGCGCGGTGGTACAAATAAGTGGTTGCGGTTACTTTGGCGTCACAGATTTTTCGTAGGGGATTTGACAATGTTCTGGTATCTATAATACGCTGCGCAGCTGCCTTCAGAGGATACCATGCAGGGTCCTACCGGGTTTTCCGGATTGCAAATTTCTCCCATCAGCGGGCATTCTCCCGGAGCCAAGCGGCCCCGCAGTACTTCTCCGCAGCGGCAGCCCGGGGGTTCCTCCTCTGCATAGGCGGTCAAATCCAGTCCGAAACGATGGGCTCCGTCAAAGTCCCGGTACTGCGAACGTAAAGCCAGGCCGCTGTTTTCGATCAAGCCCAGACCTCGCCACCAAGTCCCTTCTTCCTGAAAAACCCGCTTTACAAGGGATTGAGCTTCCAGATTGCCTTGGGATGTGACAAAGCGAGGATAGGCATTGACAAGTCCGGCCTTGCCTGTTGCCAGCTGTTCCACCAGCAAGCGCAGAGCCAGCATTATATCAACCGGCTCAAAGCCGGCTATCGCGGCGGGTTTGCCCAGTTGATCAGGGACGAAGGCAAAAGCCTGGGCTCCGCTGATTGCCGCTACATGACCGGGGCAAAGCAAAGCATCTACAGGGCTGCTTTGCAGCCCTGGTTTTGAGTTTTGAGTTTTGAGTTTTGAGTTGAAATTAGTTTTCTTGTTATTTGTTGCCATTTTACGCTCGTTTGATACCATATTTGTTTCCTCGGTAAAAAGGGCTTTTAGGGCTTGGGGCATGGTTTTGTGGGCCGGTAGTATGAAGAAGTTTTTCATTCCTTGCGCGGCAGCTATTTCTATCACTGCCGCCGTGGTCGGGGCTGTGGTTTCGAAACCTACCGCGAAAAAAACTATTTCTTTTTCCGGGTTTTCTCTGGCCAGATCCAGAGCTTTTAGGGGAGAGTCAACCAAACGTACGGAGGCCCCCTCTGCCTGAGCCTCCAGCAAGCTGCCATTGAGGCCGGGTACCCGCAACATATCACCAAAACTGCAGAGGATGATCTTAGGATCCCTGGCTAAATCTATAGCGGCATCGATCAGTCCGGCCGGGGTAACACAAACCGGGCAGCCCGGCCCGGAAATCAGGCTGATCGAGGGGGG
>WRHF01000185.1 GCA_009783415.1 Clostridiales bacterium | reverse complement strand
GGAAAACCTTGAAAGGCAACAAGCATTCCTGAGGTAAAGCCAAAATCTTTGATTTTGAGTTTTACCTACGTGCATACCTTAGACTTTGCCGAAGGTAAAGTCAAGGTAGGCCTGCGGCTTTCCCGCACCACCTGACGACAAAAATCCTCGGCGGATTAATAGAAAATGTTTTCCTTCTCGGGTATAATTCAGAAGGGGAGCTGCTGGTGGCGGCTGAGAGGGGAGTGATCCCGACCCTGGACCTGATCCGGATAATGCCGGCGGAGGGATCTTGCTTTGTTGCCTGAAATGCTCCCTGCCGGGGAGCTTTTTTTAGTTAGGAGTTAGGAGTTAGGAATTGTGGTAAAAACGCTTTGCGTTTTCTTATTAAATATGGTTAGGAGTTGGTTTTTTATGGGAAATTTGCTTGCTAATTGTGGGGTGGCTATTCAGGTTTTGCCTCAAGGGGTATCCGGTAGGGAAGAGGTAAAAGAGGTGGTGGATAAGGTAATTGCTTATCTTTATAGTACCGGCTTGAGTGTTTTTGTGGGGCCTTTTGAAACAACTGTTGAAGGGGATTTTGATCATTTGATGGAGGTTGTAAAAAAGGCCCAGATTATTGCTGTTGAGGCTGGTTGTCCTGGTTTATTGACTTATCTTAAAATCAGCTATGATCCGGCCGGGGTTTGGACCACGCAGGAAAAAATTGGCAAATATCATGGTTAAGAGCTTGTTACCGCAAGGCGGCAATAATACCCGAAAACTTTCTCATGCCGGTGCGGCCCGGATCGGAAAAGAGAAATTATATCCTTTCGGGCTCTTGCTGATACTGCTGCTTTTATGGCAGGGGGTTTGTTCTATTAGCCTGGTTCCGGCTTTTTTATTGCCTTCCCCTTTGAATGTTGCCAAGGCTCTTTGGCTTGCCTTTCCGGAATTATTGAGCCACAGCGGCGTTACTTTGCTGGAATCCCTGGTTGGCTTGTTTTTCGGATTGCTTACGGCTTTTCTACTTGCAGTTCTGATGGATAGTTCCCCTTTGCTTTATCAGGGCATATATCCGATCCTGGTGGTCAGCCAAACTGTGCCCACGGTTGCTTTGGCTCCTTTATTGGTGCTTTGGCTGGGTTATGGAATTTTACCGAAAATCGTTTTGGTGGCATTGGTTTGCTTTTTCCCCTTGGCAGTGAGCCTGCTTAGCGGTTTTCGTTCCATCGACCCGGATACGTTGGGGCTTTTCAAAGCTATGGGAGCCAATAGCAGGCAAATATTCCGTCATTTAAAGCTGCCGGGAGCTATGCCCGGTTTTTTCGCCGGATTAAGGGTTTCTGTTACTTATGCTATTGTGGGTGGAGTAATTGCCGAATGGCTGGGAGGTCAGGCCGGTTTGGGAGTTTATATGACCAGGGTGCGCAAAGCCTATGCTTATGATAAAATGTTTGCTGTGATCGTGCTGATAATTCTTTGGAGTTTGACTTTAATTAAAATAGTGGATTTACTGGAACGGCGGGTAAATCGCTGGCAGTATGCCTCTGAAGAAAAATTGAATTAGTAGCTTACGAACTCGTTTCGTAAATAAAAAACAAGAATTTTGTTCAATAGTTTTCGCAAAGCGAAAAGTTACCCGCATTCTGATTTCTGAATACTGAATCCTGAATACTTGCGGTCGAAGACCGCCTTAGAGAGGAAAAAGATATATCATGAAAAAACTACTGTTAGTACTATTTATTATCGCAATGTTCCTTACTTTGCCGGGTTGCGGTTCTCAAAATAAAAATGAGGGAGAAATCACTGTTGTGCTTGATTGGACGCCCAATACCAATCATGCCGGCCTTTATGTGGCTCAAGCTCTGGGCTATTATGAGGAGCTGGGTTTAAAGGTGGAAATCATTCAGCCGCCGGAAGACGGAGCTTTGCCGCTTTTGGCGGCGGGCCGGGCGGATTTTGGTATCAGTTTCCAGGAATCTATGATTCCTGCCATCGCCGCCCAATCTCTGCCAGTTACAGCGGTAGCTGCTATTTTGCAGCACAATACCTCTGGGATCATTTCCCTGAAAGCTAAAAATATAATAAGTCCCCGGGATCTGGAGGGAAAGAGTTATGCCACTTGGGGCCTTCCTATTGAGCAGGCTATTATTAAAGAAGTGATGACCAGGGAAAAAGCGGATTTCAGCCAATTGCAGCTGATTCCCAATACTGTCAGCGATGTGATTGCCGCCTTGCAAACGGATATTGACTGCGTTTGGGTTTATTATGGCTGGGATGGGGTTGCCACGGAGGTGGCCGGTTTGGATACCAATTATTTTGCTTTTGCCGCTATTGATCCGGTTTTTGATTTTTATACCCCGGTTCTGGCTGCCAATGATGATTTTTTGGCAAAATACCCGGAAACCGCCAAAAAATTCCTGACTGCTACAGCCGGGGGATACGAGTATTGTATAGATGATCCCCAGGAAGGGGCCAGTATCCTCTCCGAAGCAGTGCCGGAATTAGCCGGGGATTTGCTTAATGCCAGCATGGATTATTTAGCCGGGCAATACAAGGCCGAAGCCCCCTATTGGGGTTTCATAGATCCTGCGCGCTGGGATTCATTTAATGATTGGCTGCTGGAAAATGATTTGCTGGAAGGGTCAGTGGAATTAGGAGTAGGTTATAGTAACGCCTACTTACCCGGTGCAGGACAATGACGGGGCAGGTTGTTTTGCGAACGGAGCAAATTACCAAATTTTACCAGGGTGTTCCGGTGATTGAAAATATTGATTTGGAAGTGGGCCAAGGGGAAATCGTGGCCCTGATAGGCCAAAGCGGGGTAGGGAAGAGTACCCTCTTTAATCTGATAGCCGGAATTTCCCGGCCGGATGACGGCCGGGTCTGGCTGAATGATGAAGATATCACAGCCAAGGCGGGGAAGATCAGCTATATGCAGCAAAAAGACTTGCTCTTGCCCTATAAAACCGTATTGGAAAATGTAGCTATACCCTATTTGCTGGCAGGCTTGCCCCGCCGGGAAGCTCTGGCTAGAGCTAGGGAGCATTTTCCCCGTTTTGGCCTGGCCGGTACCCAGGATCATTATCCCAGTCAGCTTTCCGGCGGGATGCGCCAGCGGGCGGCTCTGTTACGCACCTGGCTTTTCGGCGGTCAGGCTGCCCTTTTGGACGAGCCTTTTTCCGCCCTGGATCCCTTGACCCGGCGGCAGATGCATAGCTGGTATTTGCATCTTATGGCAGAACTGGATCTGCCCAGCCTCCTGATCACCCATGATGTCAATGAAGCAGTTTTGCTTTCCGACCGGGTTTATGTAATGGCGGGCAGTCCCGGAAAAATAGTATTCTGCCTGCCCATAAAACAAAAACGCCCCCGGCCGGATGATTTCGAACTGAGCGTTCTTTTCAGCCAAGCCAAGAGGCAGTTGTTGGAGTTTTTGTTGATATAAGGTTTCTTATTCCTTATTTATCACTTACCATATATCATTTTTCATTATTCTTTGCAGGTATTTTTTGGCTAAATTAGGAAGCTACTAACCCTCTTTTTTCTTGACTTTTTTCAAAAATTCGGCTATAATTAAAATAACTTAAAATTAGCCGAAAAGGAGAGAAAACATGTATATCAAACGCCATCTGGAACAAGTGTTAAATTCACCCGAGTTTTTGCGTGGCGCTATGGTTGTCACAGGCGCCAGACAGACAGGGAAAAGTACGCTTGTTGCTTACGTTTTCGCAGGCCTTGGTCTTAACACTGTTACTTTGGATGAACTGGAAATCCGCACCTTGGCAAAGACAAATCCCAAAATATTTCTTGCTAAAAACAAAACTCCCTTGTTCATTGATGAGGCACAGTATGCACCGGAATTATTTCCCTATATGAAAGCTCACATTGATAAGTTGAAAGAAAAAGGTCTGTTCTTTCTCTCAGGCTCGCAGAGGTATAATATGATGAGGGATTTGAGTG
Organism: Clostridiales bacterium; assembly: GCA_009783415.1. Taxonomy (GTDB): domain Bacteria; phylum Bacillota; class Dehalobacteriia; order UBA4068; family UBA4068; genus WRHF01. The sequence goes on along the minus strand of WRHF01000185.1, from coordinate 1,024 downwards.
AGAGCTTGGCAGGAAGAGTCGGAATATTCGAATTACTAGGGCTTTCTCTGCGCGAGATTCACAAGGAAAGCTTTAGTAAACCATTTGTCCCTACCAATGATTACCTTAGTGAACGGGGCAAACCGAAGTTTGACTATGGTGAAATCTGGCGCCTGATTCATAAAGGCGCCTTTCCGGAGCTCTATGCAACGCCGGAGCTAAATTGGGAGGCCTTTTACAACAGTTATATTAACACCTACATTGAGCGTGATGTGAGACAGATCGAGAATGTCGGTGACGAGGTCAAGTTTTATCAATTTATGCAGGTTGTCGCCGCCAATTCTGGTAATCTGTTTAATGTAGATAATATTGCCAAGGAGATTGGAGTCAACCATCCGACCTGTGAGAAGTGGTTGTCCGTTTTACGTGCTTCCAATCTTATCTATCTTTTACCACCTTATCATACAAATGTGACGAAGCGGGCTATCAAGACACCAAAGATTTATTTTCTGGACACCGGCCTGATGGCCTATTTGACGAAATGGCATACGGCGGAGCAAATCGAAACCGGTGCTATGTCCGGAGCATTCCTCGAAACTTTTGTCTTCTGCGAGATACTTAAAAGCTTTTATAACTCAGGTATCGACCCCAGGAATTATCTGTATTTTTACAGGGATAAAGACAGCAATGAGATTGATTTCATAATCAACTATGGCGGCAAATTGCATCCGATAGAGGTCAAAAAAAGCAGTAATCCCTCTATAAGGGATATCAAGACCTTCCGATTTGCGGAAAGCACCAGTGTTTACGAACGCGGCGAAGGAGCGGTGGTTTGCCTGAACGACAGCGTTATTCCCTTAACGGAATTGGACAATATCATACCGGTAAACTATATATAAGGCAGCTTTCAGCCGCAAGTGTTTAGGAACTAAGCTCTCAAATTCGAACAAAAAAAGTCACAAAATACACTTTATCTTTGGTTTTACCTGCAAGGATGTAGACTTAAAATGATGCATGAAATAATTAGACACGGATTTTAAGGATT
>WRHF01000184.1 GCA_009783415.1 Clostridiales bacterium | reverse complement strand
GAGGAAAAAACAAAAATTAATTCAATACTTTTTATAATAAAAAAATCCGTGCTAATCCGTTTTTAATCTGTGTAAATCCGCGTCTAATTTTTTAAATTCTTTTCCAGTTTATCTGGGGTAGGGTATAGGTACATATCATGAGCAAAGGACGCCTCTAATTCTTCTTTAGCAGATCCAAAGTTCTCTCCAGGCTGCTGAACTGCTCTTTATCTCCCGCAAAATAACGCAAATCGCCGGTAATTGCCTGTAAGATCTTCTCTTTTTCCCCCGGGGAAAGACATTGCAGATCTTGCGGTGCGGCGCCTGCTGCCCAAACTAAAGCAAAACGGCCGATCCCGCAGGATTCCCTGCTGTTTAGGGGCTCCGCCTTTACAGCCAGGCCCTGATAGTGATGGAGCATCAAGTAGCATTTACGGGAACAGTGGGGGCAGGTTATCAGCTTGGCTTTGGTAGGCAAAGGCGGAGTTTTGCCCTGGGGATTGCGTTGGCGCAGGGCGCCGGTGGGGCAAATAGCCGCGCAGGCCCCGCAGGAAATGCAGTCGCTGTCAGCCAAAGGCCTGGCAAAAGCCGGGCTGACTATGGTATCAAAGCCCCGCCCCAGCCAGCCCAGGGCATAAACACCTTGATGTTCGCGGCAAACCCGCAGGCAAAGGCCGCATAAAATGCATTTTTCCGGCTCTCTTGAGATAAAGGGATGATCTTTGTCAACCTCGTAGTGATGAATCCGTCCGGCAAAAACTTCCCCATCCGGGTTATATTTTTGCAAAAGAGGCAGTAGATGGCAGTCATGCACCGCTTGGCAGCCGCATTCCAGGCAGCGGGCTGCTTCTTTTTCCGCTTCTTCCCCGGTAAAGCCATGGACAAATTCCCGAAAGTCCTGCCTGCGGATTTCCGGCGCTTCTACCTGAGGATGCAAGGGCGGCAATTCCGCTATATCCGGGAAATCTTCTTTTGTCAAATCTTGGCCTTCAAGATAAAAAGGTTTGAAGGGAGCCAGGGGGTTGCCCCTAAAATAGGCGTCAATAGCCATAGCGGCCTTTTTAGCGTGTCCAACCGCAGTTATGGCAATACCCGGCCCATCGTTGACCGCATCGCCCCCGGCAAAAACTCCCGGCAAATTAGTGGCCATGCTCTCCGGATCGGTAATGATGGTTTTCCAACGGGTCAGCTCCAGGTCTTCCAAGCCGCAGGTAATGACTTTTTGGCCGATAGCGGCAATTACACTGTCCAGTTCGATCAATTCCTCAGCTTCGGGTACGGGTTCAGGACGGCGGCGGCCGCTGGCATCAGGCTCGCCCAAGCGCATTTGCTGACAAAGCATAGCCCGGACTTTACCATCGGCTCCCGGCACAACTTTCAGCGGAGCCAGCAAATAGCGCATAATCACACCTTCTTCTTCCGCCTCCTCAATTTCCCAGGAAGCAGCAGGCATTTCTTGCTTTGTGCGGCGATAGATAATGGAAACTTCCCGAGCGCCCAAACGCAAAGCGGTACGGGCCGCATCCATAGCGGTATTACCGCCGCCTACTACCGCTACCTTTTGGCCAATGTCAGGATTTCGGCCTTGGGCCACTTCATAGAGGAAATCGATGCCGCCAAAAACTCCCCGCAGTTCTTCACCTTCACAGCCCAGGGCGCTGCTTTGCCAGGCTCCCAAGGCTAAAAACACTGCGTCATATTCCTGCCGCAATCCGGCTAAATCAAGATCCCGGCCCAATTTTTGGTTATAGTTGATTTTTACACCCAGGCTTTGGATCAATGCCACTTCCCTGTCGATAATATTTTGGGGCAGACGATAATCGGGTATGCCATAGCGCAACATACCTCCGGGCTTGTTCTGGGCTTCAAAAATTTCCGCCTTGTGCCCGGACAGGGCTAAAAACCAGGCTGCGCTAAGACCGCCCGGTCCGGCTCCAATAATAGCTACTTTTTTGCCGCTGGGCGGGGCCGCCTGGGGCAGATAAGGCTGCATCTGAGCCAGATCATAATCGGCGGCATATTGTTTGAGCCGGGCAATAGAAAGCGGCCCTTCCAGCAAGCCGCGGCGGCAATCGTCCTGGCAGGGATGAGGGCAAACCCGGCCAATACTGGCAGGCATAGGGTTATTCTCTTTGATCAGCTTTAAAGCAGCCAAGGGTTGGCCATTTGCGATCAGGCCAATATAGCCTTGGCAGTCATTATTGCCTGGGCAAACATTATAGCAGGGCGGACGGCAGTCGCCCAAGTGGTCGGAAAGCAACAATTGCAGGGACAAAGCCCGGGCCGAATGGATAGCCTCATTTTCCGTAACAACTTCCATTCCCGGCCAGACCTTGGTAGCGCAGGCCCGGGCCGGACGTGTCTGACCGGCAATTTCCACCAGGCAAAGCCCGCAGCCACCATAAGGTTCCAGACTGACATCATGGCATAAATGAGGGATCTCAATACCTGCATCTTCCAGTACATCCAAAAGCAGATAATCCTCAGTGGCTGTCACTTCCCGGCCATCGACCAGTATCCCGAATTTATGGCCTTCTTTAAGCATGAGCTTTCACCTCCCCGGAATCAACCAGCACCGCCTGGAAACGGCAGCGGTCAAAACAATCACCGCAAGCAAGGCATTTTTCCGGATCTATTTTATGAGCTTGCTTTTTTTCCCCCGTAATAGCCTTGACCGGACATTTCAAAGCACAAAGACCGCAGCCGTTACATGCCGCCGGATCTATGCTGTAGCGGAGCAAGGCAGAGCATTTCAAAGCCCGGCATTTTTTCTCTTCTATGTGTTCCTGATATTCTTCGGGAAAATAGCGCAAGGTAGTCATCACCGGGTTGGGCGCCGAATTACCCAGGCCGCATAAAGCTCCGGCTATTATCCCCACCCCCAAGCTTCGTAATTGTTTTAGCATGCTATTTTCGCCTTTGCCTTCTGTAATGGCTGTCAGAAGCTCTCTCATCCGCTGAGTACCGATGCGGCAGTGGGTACATTTACCGCAGCTTTCCGCCGCGGTAAAATCCATAAAAAAGCGGGCCATATCGACCATGCAGGCGCTGCCATCCATCACCACCATGCCCCCGGAACCCATAATTGCTCCAGTTTCGCCAATGCTTTTATAATCAATTGGTGTATTCAGCAGCGAGGCAGGCAGGCAGCCCCCGGAAGGCCCGCCGATTTGCACCGCTTTAAAGGGGCGCCCGCCTTCGATGCCGCCGGCAATCTCATAGATGATTTCCCGCAGGGTTATGCCCATGGGTATTTCAATCAGGCCGCCGAATTTAATCTTTCCGGCCAGGGCAAAAACCTTGGTACCTTTGCTATCCCCGGTGCCCATAGCAGCAAATTTAGCGCTGCCTTGGGCTATGATCCAAGGTACATTAGCATAAGTTTCTACATTATTGATATTGCTGGGCCGGTTTTTGTAACCGCTTTCAGCAGGATAAGGCGGTTTCAGGCTGGGCATTCCCCGCTCCCCTTCCAGGGAGGCAATAAGGGCGGTTTCTTCGCCGCAGACAAAAGCCCCCGCACCCTTGGCCAGGCGCATCTTAAAGCCAAATCCGCTGCCCAGGATATTGTCACCTAAAAAGCCTGCTTCCTCGGCTTGGCCAAGGGCAATTTGCAGGCGGCGTACCGCCAGAGGATATTCCGCCCGGACATAAATTATGCCTTCGCCGGCCCCGATAGCCAAACCCGCTATCATCATACCTTCCAGCAGATTATGAGGGTCGCCTTCCAGCAAACTTCTATCCATAAAAGCTCCAGGGTCACCCTCATCGGCATTGCAAATAACATATTTGACCTCCCCGGCATTATCTTTGGCTGCCTGCCATTTACGCCAGGTTGGGAAGCCCGCACCGCCGCGGCCCCGCAAACCGGAATTTTTTATCTCATCGATAACCCCTTGGGGACCCAGCTCAATTGCCCGGCGCAAGCCCTGATAAGCCCCGGCAGCCAAAGCGGCTTCCAGGCTTTCCGGATCTATCAAACCGCAATTACGCAAGGCTATCCTGGTCTGCCGCCGCAAAAAGGCCATCTTGTCCTCTTCCAGCAAGTATTGCTGAGGTATGACCCCCGCCTCTAATTCTGCCGCCCAGTTTCGGGTTTTTTTCTCATCCAAATTGCCATAATAATGAATAAGTCCTTGCTCATCCACCAATTGCAATAAAGGCTCGGCAAAGCACATGCCGTTGCAGCCCACCAGCTCTATCTGCTGCGCAGGCAATATCGTTTTCAGCACAGCCTCCACCTGAGCTGCTCCAGCCGCAATGCCGCAGCTGCCATAGCTTAATAGAATTCGCATTTAGATGCCTCCCTTGAAAATACTGTGTGGACGGTTATTATAATTATAATCCCGCTCTTTTTACAGCATCAGAGCGCAAGCCTTCAATTATTTTCCTGGTCTTCTCCGGGGTCAGCTTGCCGTAAGCTTGACCGCCCTCCAACATCACCGGGGCCAGGCTGCAGCAGCCCAGGCAGGCTACATTTTCCCAGCTAAAAAGGCCGTCCTTTCCGGTATGACCTTCCGCTACCCCGGTGGCGTCTGCCAAGGCCAGGGCTATTTTAGCGGAGCCATTGACATGGCAGGCTGTACCCTGGCAAAGCGAAATTTGATAACGGCCAGGGGCAAAGGCGCGGAATTGGGCATAGAAGCTAGCTACCCCCATCAGCTGAGCTGCGGGTATCCCGGTTTTTTCCCTAAGAGTCACAAGCACCGGCTGAGGCAAATAGCCATAAGCCTCCTGAATATCCTGAAGGAGGGCAATCAAATTTTCCTCAGGATGGCTATAGCAGGCCAAAACCTGTTCCAAGGGTTGTAAATCTAATGTCTTTTCACAATTACCCATATATTACTCCTTTTTATCTAAAGGCAACCTCTAAAAACCCCTCGCCGCCATCTTCGCTGCCCTTTTTCCGCCTGGACTGCGTTGTCGTCACCTCACGTAGCTCGGCTACGCTTCGGCTCCTTCGCCTTGCCAGTCGAAAAAATTGCTAGCGAATCTGGCAGCGCTGTGTTTTTAGAGGTTGCCT
>WRHF01000183.1 GCA_009783415.1 Clostridiales bacterium | reverse complement strand
GACGAACCGGCAGGCAATGATAGCACTGTGTTCTCAAACAGTGACGGTATCAGTGAAAGCGGCTTTTGGGAAGGGATCAAAGCCCTTGATTATGTTGAGATGTTTAATTACCGAGCGATAGAAATCCCCAATAATGTACATTATATTTCAGACGATGTCCTTCAAGGTGAAATCGAAGCCATGCTGGCCTCCTACTCTACCAGCAATCAGGTTACGGAACGTGTGGTAATGGATGGCGACACTGTTAATATTGATTATGTCGGAAGTGTAGACGGTGTCGAATTCGAAGGCGGCTCTACTGATGGCATGGGTACGGAGGTCACCATTGGGGTTACAAGCTATATTGACGATTTTTTGGAGCAGCTGATCGACCATACCCCCGGCGAAACTGTGGATATCAGGGTCACTTTTCCTGATGATTATCATGAGGAGAGTCTCCAAGGCAAGGACGCCCTTTTTGTTACAAATATCAATTTTATCGTCGAAGGAGTCGAGGCGGAGCTGACAGATGAATTTGTCAGGGAAAATCTGTCCGACAGGTTTGACTGGAAAACCGTTGAAGAGACAAAAGCAGGGATCCGCTTGGAGCTGCGAAATAAAGCCATCCAGGATTATATCAGCAACTATTTTACCACCGAGGTAACCGTCAAATCTGTTCCCGAAAAATTGGTTGAATATCAGAAAAAATCAATGCTGAATTACTATCAGGAATACGCAGGGTATTACGGCATGGAGCTGGAGGAGTTTATCAGCACCTATGAGGGGCATTCCAGCGTGGACGAGCTTGTGGAGGCTAATCGTGAGGGTAATGTGAGCAGTGCAACCTATTTTCTGGTACTCCAGGCAGTGGCGGAAGATATGAAAATTTCTGTAGGTGAAGAAGATTTGGTTGATTATTTTTCCCAATTCTCCGAGTCAGGTGATTATTCTGAATATGAAGAGCAATATGGCTTGCCTTATTTGAAGTGGTCTGTTCTTTCACAAAAGGTCATTGATTATATCACTGAAAATGCTGTATTACTATAGAGGATAAACCGGATGAAAAAAGAAAAAAAAGAGAAAAAACCCAGCTATGGCGGGCAAGCCGTTATGGAAGGGGTTATGATGCAAGGACCTCAGGGTAAAGCGATCGCCTGCCGGCGGGCTGATGGAAAAATTGTCCTTAAAATCACCTCAAAGCCCAATTTGCGCCAACGCTACCCCTGGCTGAAATTACCTGTGCTGCGGGGCTGTGTTTCCTTTGGCGAATCCCTGGTCAACGGGATGCAGGACCTTACCTGGTCTGCCTCCCAGGCCGGAGAAAGCGAAGAAGAAAGCCTGGGCCCTAAAGAAATTGCTATTGCCGTTATTATTGCTCTGGTAGCGACAGTAGGGTTGTTTGTAATTTTCCCGGTGTGGTTATGTACCCTTTTTTATAACTATATGCTGACCGTCGCCTCTCCGGAAACTGCCGGTTTTCTTCGCAGCCTGCTGGAAGGCTTGTTACGTGTGAGTATTTTCCTGGGCTATATTTTAGCAATCCGTCGTCTGCCAGATATTACCAGGCTTTTTGCCTATCATGGAGCAGAACACAAATCAATTGCCTGCCTGGAGGCAGGTGATGAATTGACTCCGGCTAATGCCAGAAAATACAGCAAAATCCACATGCGCTGCGGCACCAGCTTTTTGCTGATGACTATGATCCTGATGATAGTGATTTTTACTTTTGTAGGGCAAACCAGCGCCTGGTACCGGATGCTGATCAAATTGGCTATGATGCCGGTGGTGGCCGGTCTGGGCTTTGAGCTTTACCGGCTGCCGCTTTATTTTCCCAAGAGCCTGATCGTGCGGATTTTGATCGCTCCGGGCCTGTGGATGCAGCGTTTGACCACTGCCGAACCGGATGATGAACAACTGGAGGTGGCGATCGCCGCTATGACCAATGTTCCGGGGATCGGTTTGACTCCTACTGTACTCCCGGAGGAGAATGAGCCGGAAGCAACCGATTCGCCCAAGACAGATGATCTGAACGAGGATGGTTCCTCCGAGGAAAAAAATGGAGCAAGCACGATCCAGCAGGAAGAAATTGTCTGAAGCAACTTCGCCGCAAGGGATTAGGAACTAAGCTCTCAAATTCGAACAAAAAAACTGAGGTGACATCTAGTATATGCTGGAAAAATTAGCCGCATTGGCGGAAAAATTTGATCAGCTGACAGAGCTGGTTTCCGATCCGGCCATCATTGCCGATCAGCCCACCTGGCAAAAACATGTCAAGGCCCGGGCCGAGCTGGAAGAAGTAGTGGAAGCCTATCGTGAATATCAAAAATGCCTTCAGGAAATCCGGGAGGCAGAACAGATCATAGCCGAAAAAATCGACCGGGAACTGGCAGAAATGGCAGAATTGGAGCTGGAACAGTTGAAGGGGCAGTTGCTGCAGCTGGAACAGAAACTTCATGTTTTGCTCCTGCCTAAAGATCCCAATGATGAAAAAAATGTGATCATAGAAGTACGGGCCGGTACCGGTGGTGATGAGGCCGGTCTTTTTGCGGCTGATCTATTTAAAATGTATTGCCGTTATGCCGAACGGCAGAATTGGCATATTGAGATCATGGAGGCCAATTACAGCGATTTGGGCGGCGTCAAGGAGATAATAGTCCTCCTGGAAGGCCGGGGCGCCTACAGCAGGCTGAAATTTGAAAGCGGTGTACACCGGGTGCAGCGGGTCCCGGAAACAGAATCCAGCGGACGCATCCATACCTCCGCCGCTACCGTGGCCGTGCTGCCGGAGGCCGAGGAGGTGGAGGTAGATATCAATCCTAATGACCTTCGTATCGACGTCTTTTGTTCCTCCGGACCGGGGGGGCAGTCCGTCAACACTACCCAGTCGGCGGTCCGGATCATCCATATCCCCACAGGCCTGGTGGTTTCCTGCCAGGATGAAAAGAGCCAGCACAAAAACAAAGATAAAGCCCTGCGGGTTTTGCGGGCTCGCCTGTTAGAAAAGATGCAGGAAGAAGCCATGGACGAAGAAGCCTCCAGCCGCAAAAGCATGGTAGGCTCCGGCGACCGTTCCGAGCGGATCCGCACCTATAATTTCCCCCAAGGCAGGGTAACAGATCACCGGATCGGCCTGACCTTGCACCGGCTGGAGTGGATTTTGCAGGGTGATTTGGATGAGATCATTGATTCTTTGATTACCAGTGATCAAGCGCAGAGATTAAAAGAAGGATAAATTAATCCTATGGGTTGCCAACCTTGTCGAATTGTGTTAGAATTATGTATAGCAAGAGAACAGCAGGGGTCGCTTTTCCTTTGAGGGAGGTGACAACTATGGAACTAGTGATATTTGGTTTAGTCATTATTTTCCTGATTGTTGTCGCTGTCAAGGAAAAGAAATAACCCCTCCTAGCTAGAGGAAGGGCATCTCATCGAATTTAACTTGTGCAGCTGTAGCTGCCAATAAATTTAGGAGAAGCGACCTTCCACTTCCAAGGAGCCGTTCTCTTGCTTTTATTATATAGCAATTATAACTAATTGTCAAGTTTCATTGCTAATTTTGAGGATAAATAAATGGATACTAAACAATCTCTAGCTCGACTAAGCCAAGATCTGTCGCTGCTGGGCGTAGAACCGGCTGAGGCCGCCCGTGAGGCTAAGCTTATACTCTCCGCTTTGCATAACTGTTCCCCAGCAGAGCTGTTTTTTTATGGAGAAAGAGAACTTGATGAAGCTGCTCAAGAGCGTATTTGGAAAATAATGGAAATTAGAACTAAGCGCTACCCCCTGCAATATATTCTGGAAGAAACCGAGTTTATGTCCTTGACTTTTGAGGTGAATCCGGCAGTCCTTATTCCCCGCGGTGATACGGAGCGCTTGGTAGAGCTGGCTATTGAGCTGATGCAGCCATTGGAACAGCCCCTGCTTGCCGATATTGGCTGCGGCAGCGGCTGCATTGCCATTAGCTTGGCCCATTATCTGCCTCGGGCTAGCCTGGTCGCCACAGATATATCTTCAAAGGCCTTGGCAATAGCCCAAAAAAACGCCATTCGCCATAATCTGGCCGAACGTATCGCTTTTTTAGAAGGGGATTTGCTGGAACCGTTATTGGGAGCGAATCTACGTTGCCACCTGATTGTCAGTAATCCCCCCTATATACCCAGTGCTGATCTGGCCGGATTGGCTCCGGAGCTGCACTACGAGCCGCGCCTGGCCTTAGATGGCGGCCCGGACGGCCTGGCTTTTTACCGCCGCCTGATCAAAACAGCCCCACCGGCCCTGCTGCCGGGGGGTTATTTGTTGCTGGAAACCGGCGCGGAGCAAAAAGAGGCAGTAAGCAGGCTTTTGTCCGACAGTGGATTCCGGATCGTTCAATGTATCAAGGATTATGGCGGTAACCATAGGGGAGTCTTGGGGCAATTCACAATTCACAATTTGAAAAACTGTATCCTGTGCACATCTTATTTTGTATTGTTTACCCCTTGAAAGCTATTGCATCAATCTGAAAACGGATCCCGTCTCTGATAAATTTTGTTTCAAATGCTTTTCTTGCAGGATAGTCCTCGTCGAACCTTTCTTGAATTATTTTTGCCAAATAAGATAAATCCCTTATATCCTTAAACAGACAATCTATTTTTACAACTGATGCCAATGTTAAACCAATTGATTCCAGTCTGTTCTGCAAAATATCAAATGCGCCGTTGATTTGATTTTCAATTGATTGCCCTTCATTTTCCATGCAATAGCTGATAAAAGCATAATCACCTGCTTCAACAATTCCGGCATGTGCCCACTCGTCGCTGATTTCCCTTCTATTTATTTCTTTCATTTCATATCCTCCTGCCTATATCAATTCTCTTCGTTTTTATTATACTGCCAATCAGTAATCAGGGCAACATATATTTGTGGATTTTTAGTTTTATACCCGAGAACGAAAACATTTTCTATTAATCCGCCGAGGATTTTTGTCGTCAGGTGGTGCGGGAAAACCGCAGGAATGCTTGTTGCCTTTCAAGGTTTTCCCGCGCCGC
>WRHF01000182.1 GCA_009783415.1 Clostridiales bacterium | reverse complement strand
ACTACCGCTCTCAATCAGTCTCTTGGTGCTAAACTTAATGATTTATTCAATCTTACTGCTTGATTTTCTTGTTATTTTTTGGTGTAGTGTGTCCTTAAGCTACTAAACAAAGTCTAGTTAATTTCCTTAACTCCACCAGTGGTGTAATATCGCTGATATGACAACAGTATATAACAAGACTGGTTAGCTGGTTCAAGTCTCTTAATACTGCTATAACTTTCTCAAAATTAATTGCAACTCTAGAACTAGAAAGACGCACCTCAACCACACTATAGCCATCTGTGACATAACAATTTTCTCTGCGCTGTCTCTTTTCAGCTGAACCTTTAACAAGCCTAAAACTCAATACTTTTTCTAGTCTTTTGATTACTTGCTTATCCTGCATTGTTGCAGACCCCTCTTCACTAAATTTAGAAAATAAATTTTACCTTATTCAAAACAGCCTGATAGTTATTTTATATATTTTAGGAAATTCTTATAAAATATCTCATGCCTTGCTTTTTATGTTGCCTGAGCGGTTATGCCATGCAATTGAAGACAAAGAAAATTAAAACTTGGGGAAGCATTGTTGTTGATATCCATATGGGGGCTAATTTTTTCTGCCCATACGGATTTTTGCGCTCCAAGTGTCTGCCATCCCCTTTGTAATAGGGCTTTATGTCCGCCTACATAAACCGCATCAGCAAGAACTTCCCATGTACCGCAAATCGAATCATTGATATAACTATTCATAATATTGTCTTTAGCTGCCGGGTACGCTTTTTTTATTGCTTCCCGATCCCCAAGATACCAAGCTTCAAACTCCTCAATCGCAAGGCAAAAACGAGCTTCCGGCTTTGGGTTGCAGGCACTTAATATTTCGCTTAATTCAGATAAGAACTGATGCTTGTTTTTATCGTCTAAATCGCAGATTATGATTATATAGCCGCTATTTGGAACCTTACCGTATCCCCTTAATATTCTTGGTAGCTGGTCCAGCAATAATCGTTTATTTGCATCACTTTTTGGGCGCAAGTCTTTTGGAGTCCGTCCAATACCTTTGTAGGTATGAATTCTAAATGTAACCTCATCCCCAAGCAGTTTAGGGATGAGGTTTTTCATTGCTTTTCCGCTGGATTGATCTTCAACAAGAAATTCAAAATGCACGGATCACACCTCCTCCAGGTAATCACTGTACCATAGGCTACCTAAAGGAAGCCCCTCATTTACCAGGCTTTGAACCAAGGGATCATCACTCGCCCGACGGATTTTTGAAAAACCCTCACTGCCCTTTTCCAGAATCCAGACCTCATCTGGTTCTAAAGCGTCAACAAGATATGGTTGATGCGTAGTAATGAATATTTGTGACTTGCCCTTTCCATCTGTTGCATGAGCCCGAAATTGCTGCATAAGCACTTCCATCAGCTTGTGATATAATCCGTTTTCCGGTTCCTCAATGCATAGAAATGGATGGGGATTCGGGTCTGACAATAATAATAAGTAGGCGAATACTTTCAGAGTGCCGTCTGACATTTGTTGAGCGGAAAACGCATCCTCGAAACCTTTATCGTTAAACTTCAGCAATAAACGGCCATCCGGCATGCGTTCTGAAGAAATTTTATTGATTCCCGGTATTTTTCCGGCTATGTCATCAAGAATCTTTGCAAATTGCTCTGGGTACTCACGCTCCATAAACTGGACAACATTGCCTATATTATCGCCATGTACGCTTAAATGCTTTTGCGGGCCGGCTAAAGGCAGATTTCTAGCCGCATCCGGGGTAAAATATGATAAATACCAACCTTCAATAAACTGCCTGAAAGCAGAAATCCTCGGATGCTGCTTTAAAGCACCCAGGGTTGCTATGCCCAGCTTACGGTAATCATCTAGTTCTACGGTTTCACTTTTGCCGGACTCCTCGCTCATCAACCTATCAATTTCTGCCAAAACAAGTTGATCCGATGATTCCTGGATGCCTTCATATTCACCTTTCCAAACTACTCCCCGGCCATTTTCCAGAATCAAAAAAGAAAATGGCCTTTCGTTTGCATCCTGCCCCTTTCTGCGCTGACGCAAACGCTCGCTTCGGACATAGGGACGGTTATGCTTATCAAGAGCAAATGAAACTTCATAAGTGATTGGGCGTACATTATTTTCTTCTTGATAGCACACCTCAAACATGATGGGATTTTGAACACCCTTCGACATTATCCGCTCAAAACCGCCACGTCCTTTTTCCTCACATGCTGCTTCTACACCAAATTTCAAGCAATCCAAGAGAAAACCAAATGCATCAAACAGGGTACTTTTGCCTGTGCCGTTTTTCCCAATTACCACAGTCAAAGGGGTCAATTTTTCCGTACTATTCTCATTCCAGAGGCGCCCAAGGGTAATATCCCGCAAAGCCTTATAATTACGTATCCTGAAACCCTCAATCATTGTCATATTATTATCCCCCTGTGTTCTCTCTATCTACACCTGACTGTCATCAATCTCATCCAATATCGGCCGGCGGTCGGCGAATACGTTGTTTCTTTGGCGGATGGCTTGGAGCAAACCCCAATCCAGTTCGGCCGGGAAAACACCTTCCCGGTCGCCGGCATCTGCCAAAATATGCCCGTTGGGGGCCACTATCAAGCTGCCTCCCTCATAGACGAATTCGCCGCCTTCCAGCATATCTGTGCCTGTACGGTTGGCAGCCAAAACGAAACACTGATTTTCCACCGCCCGGGCCTGGCATAAAATACGCCATTCATCCAGACGGATACCCGGCCATTGGGCCGGAAACACCAGCATTTCCGCACCGCGCAGGGCCAAATTGCGGCTGAATTCCGGGAAACGCAAATCGTAGCAAGTTGCCAGACCCACCGGACCCCAGGGAGTATGAGCCAAAGCCCACTTATCCCCTGAGTGAAAATACTTCCCTTCACCCAAACGGGGATTAAAAAGATGTACCTTGCGGTATTTGGCAATAATCTCCCCTTTATTATTGATGACCGCTTGGGTATTATAATAATGGCCGTCTTTTCGCTCGGCAATAGTCCCGGCAAAAACATAGATTTTATGCCGGACGGCCAGCTTTTGCACCAGGTTTATGCTCTCGCCCCGGAGGTTTTCAGCTAAACTGGATAAATTTGGCAAATCATAACCGCAATTCCATAACTCCGGCAAAAGAGCTACCTGAGCGCCCTGAGCCGCCGCCTCTTCCAGATAGCCAAGAGCTTTGTCCCGATTAGCCGCCACTTCCCCGGGACGCACATCAAACTGAATAACCGCAGCTTTCACTCGCAACCACCCCTTTGCAATTGACAATTGACAATGGACAATTGACAATTAAAATTAAATACATACCTCGTATTGAACGAAAACAAAGCCCTTAATGAAATAAAAGAAAACACGAAGTGTTTTTTCAATAATTGTCAATTGTCAATTGTCAATCGTCAATTGGAAATTATTCTTAATAATTTCCAAGCACTCGTCCAAGCACCCAGCTCTATAAAAGAAACCAATCGCCTCTTCATGCTCATACTCCCAGCTGGATATTTCCAGGTGAATTGCTTTTAGACCTATGGCCAGGGCCGGGTTGATGTCGCAGCGGAGGCTGTTGCCTATGGCCCAGGAAAGGCTTTTTTCTATTTTAAGACGTTCTATCAGGTCTGACAGGTTTGCGGCGGTTTTGGCGGGGACTGTTTCGAAATGGGAGAAATAGGGGGCTAAACCGCTTGCCTGGAAGCGCTTTTCCTGGGTGGCCGGATCCCCTTGGGTCCACAGTAGCAATCGATAATGGGGCAAAAGAGCTGTCAGCAGCTCCTTGGCCCCGGGAAGCAGAGTGACCGGCTCTTCAAAAACTTGCCAGCCCATATTTTCAAATTCCCTGACCAAGGCCGGATCGCAGGGCTTTGCTCTCAGATGGCAATAATGTTGATAGGTTTGGCCCAGGGCCAGAGGAAAACAGTCTTTGGCCAGGCCGCCCCTTTGCCGGACATTGGCCAGGTCGAAATCGTTGAGAATTGGTAAAATTTGCTCATCGGCCAGGTCAAGAGCTGCCATTTTTTTGGCAAAGGCGGCTTTGACCGCATCGAAAAGCTGATTGGTTGCCACCAAGGTATCATCAAAATCAAAAATGACAGCTTTTATCGCCATTATTTTATGATTCTCCTCAGGTCGTCTTTGCTGCACAAGAGGAAAAAATCACACATCTCCACGATCCGGGAAACAGTGCGGCTGCCTATGGTTTCGGCCAGACTATCTATGCTTTTGTTGGTCGTAATTATTATAGGCAATTGATGATTAAGCCGGTAATTGATCAGGGTGAATATCTTATTTTTGGTCCATTCACTAAAATTATGAGCCCCAAAATCATCCAGGATCAAGACCGGGGCTTTTTGAGCCCGCGGCATCAGATCCGCCTCACTATAATCCTGGTTATCTTCCTGATAGCTATAACGCATCTCATCCAGAAATTCCGGCACTACCAGAAAAAGCACATCAATTCCGGCATCCAGGAGGGCATTGGCGATAGCGGCAGCCAAATAGGTTTTGCCCCGTCCTACTTCGCCCTCAAAAAGCAGGCTGCGCACAGGCAAGCCTTGCCGGATTCCCGCCGCAAAATTCTTGGCGGCAGCCAAAGCCTGCTGAGCCAGCTGACGATGGGTTTTGCCGTTTTCTACCACCCGCAAGTATTCCGGATAATAACGCAGCTCAAATTTTTCCAGCCTATGCCGCGACAAAGCCGGGCTCAGACCGGAACGCCGGCGCAAATCCGAAAGGCGGCGCTGATGGCGGCAAGAGCAAGGCGCAGCGCTATCCCCCTGAATAATCCAGCCGGTATCCTGACAAAGCAAGCAAACAAAAACTTCCGGCTGACCGGGAGAAGCATTAGGAAACAGTTCCCGCGAATCGATATTGGAAATTTTTTCCATTTTTAGCCCTCAACTCCTAACTCCTACCCCAGATATACTGGAAAAGCATTTAAAAACAAATTAGACACGGATTTACGCAGATTAAAGACGGATTAGCACGGATTT
>WRHF01000181.1 GCA_009783415.1 Clostridiales bacterium | reverse complement strand
AATTATCATACACGTCATCCCGGGCTTGACCCGGGATCCCCTGCGTATTACCGGGGGATTGCGGATCAAGTCCGCAATGACGGTGCTTTTCCGGCTTGTCCGGATTAGGGATTAGTGATTGGATTAGAATAATCAATAACAATTGATCCCCTATTGTAGTTATAAGCCAGCCAGAGAATGGTCAAATCGGCGTCATTGATCAAGCCGTCGCCGTTCAAATCACACCAGGCATTTTCTGCTTCAGCGGTCTTTTTGTTATAATTGCCTGCCCGCCAGAGAATGGTCAAATCGGCATCGTTGATCAGTCCATCGTTACTGATATCACCGCACCGCAGCCTCATCAACTGGATCTCAGGACGGTCGTCCTCCTCGGTTAAGTCCAGATCCGCGTCGCTGACAACCAGATTCAGGAGACTGAATTTAGTGTGGACATTTTTTGAAATAACCAAATCATATTTACCCGGAATCACGTCTTCAAAGGTAAAAAATTGCCTTAACGTGCTGTCTGATCCCACTTGATCCCAGGTCGTGGCATTGATTATTGTGGTATAAACAGGTATTTCGTCTTGCAGAAGCTGAACAGTTATGAGATTATCAGGGTTATAACTCCTGATTTCTCCTTGCACAGCAAAAGAATAACCGTCTCTTTGCGGTCCGGCAGGCGGCAATCCCCGCAATTGAGGATACTTAAACCCCGTAACAAAATACCAAATATTTTCAAAATCCCAATCCAAATTTTCATAAGTACCCTGATCCTCCGCCTGGGCTTGGGTTATTCGGTCATCAGCATCATCAATTGCATTACCTTCAATATATTCCAGGGCCAGGTTATTGCTTTTTTTCCCGCCATAACTGATCAGATAGCTATAGGCATAAGAAGGATCTGAGGCGTCTGCGTATATTTGCTTTGAGAGAGTAAGGCAATTGGAGACAGAACCTGTAGTAATTCCATTAAATCCGGCAATTCCCCCTGCATAAGACTCAATAGATGAAGAACCGGCAGCAGAAGCATCACCGGTATTATAGCATTTGGCGATCAGACTATAATTAACACCGCAGATACCCCCTGCATATGATCTGTCATTAGATCTGTCAGAAAAACTTTTAGCAGAAACATAACCGGTATTAAAGCTATCAAGGATAGAACTAAGATTCTGGCTATGGGAGCATATCCCTCCTGCATGAGGATAAGAGCCGGAAGCAGAGACAACCCCTGTATTATAACTTTGTGATAGAATGCCTATAATCCAGGAACAGATCCCTCCGGCATTAGCGCCAAACTCAGAAGAAGCAGATGAAGAAGAAACATCGCCAACATTATAGCAATCTGAGATAGAATCATAACTAGTGACACAAATCCCCCCTGCTCCGGAAGGACCGGAATTATCAGAAGAAGTGCTTGAAGAAATATAACCCGTATTGAAACAATCGGAAATAGAGTTATGAACATAACTGCAGATACCCCCTGCATAAGAAGAAGCAGAAGCAGAGGAGGAAGAAACAGCACCTTTATTGAAACAATTAGAAAAGGTAGCATAGAATGATGGATAGTTGTGGCCACCCAAGATGCCCCCGGCACAATAGCTATCAAGATAGTTGTCAGAAGAACCGAAAGCAAGAATATCTCCGGTATTATAACAATTTAAAATATCGGTATTGACAGAAACCATACTGCCGCCGCCAATGATACCACCGGCATAAGTAGAAGTACTGGCATTGGAAGAATGGATAGACCCTGTGTTATAGCAATTGGAGATAGTAGCATTGCCGGAACTTCTTTGACCGCAAATACCCCCTGCATATGAATAACCGGGGGAAGAATAAGAAACATTTATGTCAGTTCCTTCCAAACCCACATTTTTGATTTCGGCATTACCGGTACAGCCAAACAAACCGGCATATTGACACAAACTGCTGGTTATAGTCAGATTCTTGATCACATATCCCTGACCATCAAAAACCCCATTAAAAGAGTTACTGCTGCTGTTGCCGATAGGCTCCCACTGACCGCTGTTGTAATCCGCCAAGTCAATGTCGTTCATCAGCATATAACTGCCGCTTAGGTTCTCCCGCACATTGTCCAGATCCTCAGCAGTGTAGATAGGAATAGCATCAGGTTCCGGTGCTCCAACCGGCCCCGGGAATTTGCCGTTACTGCCATAACCCGCAGAATGCCCTTCCGCAAAAGCAATAACTCCCGCCAACTTTTGCGAGTTTTCCTTAGCGATAACATCAAGATCGAATTTTAAATTTGGGGCAAGAACCGGAACAGGGGCTGCTAAATTAGTCATTGGCAACACGCCCACTAATAGGGCCACGATTAAAAATAGAGATATCAGTCTTTTCATAAGTATTGTTTCCTCCTTCATTCTTTCCGTTTTGCTATACCCGAATCGGATATAATACAACTAGTATTTCATTCTACATTTTAAATATATAGAAAGCTAATCTTATTATAATACCATATTTTGTTAGTGTCAAGCAAAGTTTTATTCATATCTCAACTATTACGAACTCAAAAAAAGCAGAGGGTTCCAGAAAAAACCATTCAGAACCTTCTGCCTTGCATAATAATCCGGATATTTCCTTTTTCTGAATACTGAATCACGAGTACTTACGGCCGAAGATCGCTTTAGTAGTCAACAACAATTGATCCCCTATTGTAGTTATACACCAGCCAGAGTATAGTCAAATCGGCATCATTAATCAAGCCGTCGCCGTTTAAATCGCATAAGCTGTTATCCGCTTCGCCGGCCTTTTTGTTATAATTGCCTGCCCGCCATAAAATGGTCAGGTCGGCATCGTTGATCAGGCCGTCGCTGTTGATATCGCCGCAGCGCAGAGCTATTATCTGAGCCTCGGGACGGCTATCTTGGCTCAAATTAAGATCCTCATTTTTGACAACCAGGTTTTTTACGGTATATTTGGTATGGGCCGCCTTGGTAATGACCAGCTCATATCTGCCGGGCTCAACTCCCTTAAAGACAAACTCCTGCTCCACCAATCCGGAGCCGCTTTTTGCAGTGATCGTTGCGGTATCAACAGTGTTTCCGTCCCGGATAAGTTCAATGGTTACAGGTTTAAGGGGGTCATAGCTTTTAATAATGCCGCTGAGATCCGGTTTTGTCCTGAAGGTGCAAATAACTGTTGTTGAAATATTAATATTGCTTAACTCGTAAATACTTTCCCCTGCCGCGGCTTCATCTTTGACCCCGTTTACAAACCAGTTATCAACAATATAGTTTGGATTGGGGGCAGCGGTAAATGTGACACTATCACCGTTTGCTACGCTATCTCCGGAACTGAGCGCCAAAGCTCCTTTCCTGGCGCTTAAGGTTCCGTTATTGCCGGCAAGATAAGTAATAGCATGGCCGCCGGGAACAGAGTTGTCGATTTTTACCTCAAAAGAAATGGTTTCCCCTGCCAAAGAAACATTAGAGATCAGAAATTTGGTATTAGTACCATTATATAAATAGATTGTGCCATCATAACCGCTGGCTACAGTATCATTGCCAAATGAGGTCCGCCCTTTGTCAGATGATAATGAAGCATTGGTATAGCTTCCGTTTCCTTTGTTTGAAGCTGTTTCCCCGGAGCGGTAAATATATACTTCATCATTGGTTGTGCCGCTGCTATTGGCATTGCCCGAATAGGCTGTATTGATCCTGGCTATTGTCAAACCCTTGCTATAAGAGGCGCCTGTGCCGAAATATGTATCATATCCCGAAGGGTTGCCATTGCTTCGGTATTCCAGCAAAATGAATTGGCTGGAATTTGAGGTTTTTATGGCATAAGCGGTTATCCCTTTTGTGCTGCCTACCGGGGATAAGACATAGCGGCCATTTTTGGTAATTTCTACCAATTTTTCTCCCCAGCCGGTATATCTCAAGCGCAAGTGGGAATCAGGAAACTGAGGATTTGCGGTATTGCTTGCCATAACATCCCAGGCCCCCACAGGAGTACCATTGCTGGTATACCTGTATAAATCCGGCAAGCCAAAAGTATGCAGAGATTCATGGCAGATCACACTCAAATTTGAACTGCCGGAAGCCGGAAAGGTATAATTAAGTAATTGAAAACTATAATCATAAACCCGTTTGCCATTAAGGTTTACAGTATAGGAATATAAGCTCCATTTATGGGGCCAGAGCAGACTGTTCCAGCCGTCGGTATTGCCATTGATAAAAAAGGCAATACTGTCTATGCGGCCATTACCGGTAATATCCAGGTTTTTCCCGGCCAAAATAGAACTGCCGTTAATGGCAGTGACTGCACTGCGCAGCAAGGAGTGCTCGCGGCTGGTACGCTGGGCGCCATTATCGCCCCCCGTATATCCGTCAGGATTAGTGACAGCATTGTATGCCTGGTAATACCTGCGGGGATGGCTGTCCTGATACATCAATACCGTATCTCCGTCCATCCCCACCAGGGTCGAATGAAGCTCAAAGACATTTTCCGATACGGCTTTCAGGTAGTGGTTCAAAGACTGGCTGGAGCCATTGAAAACAGCTTCGATTTTATCTTTGATCAGAGTGGGAATTGCCGGATTTTCATCGGCAAAGCAAATCAGGATAATAATATTTTCCATCTCGCCTTTGAGGGTTTTGCCGGTAATACCGACATCGGGAGAAGGGGTTGGCATCAAATCTTGTGATTGGGAAGGGCTTTTTAAGTCTTCCGGGTCATAAAATTCATTGATCAAATCCGGATCAAGGGAAAAATCTATCCCGCTTAATTTCAAGCCATCGGTCATTGCCAAAGCCGGGGCATAAATCACGGCATCCCCATCATAATAATAACCGCTGTTCACGGCGATCTGCCGGGAGGCTATAACCCTGCCCCCATCGTCCAGCCGGGCATATGTATAGTAGCCGGTATCCGGATCCTGGATAATAATATTTCCTCTCGCATCATGCAGATAGTTAAAAAACTCGTCGCCGCTGGCCAAACAGTTCAGGATATCACCATCGGGTTGATTTACCGTAACGGGTACATCTTTGAGCGGAGCTGCGAAGACGGCAGATGAAAACACCACTAATAAAACCATAACGATAAATAATTGACGGGTCAGCCT
>WRHF01000180.1 GCA_009783415.1 Clostridiales bacterium | reverse complement strand
CCCGTATTGATGTCTCAGCCTACATCGTGACAGACGATGTGACTTTCACAGCTAAATACATCGAAAAACCTGCCGATGCTGTAGTTTTCTTTGATTACAACGGTGGAACAGTAGGCGGAGAAGGTTCTGGCTCCGTGAGGGGTATAGCAGGAATTAAATATGATATCCCTAATCCCATCAAAGCAGGCTATTCTCTTAGTAAGTGGCTACCTGAAACACCGCCAATCGGCACTTTCGGTGGAGCGGGAAGCAATATTACCTACACCGCCCAGTGGATAGCGGATAAATACAAGGCGATATTTAAGGACGAGGATGGCAGTATTTTAGGTGAAGTCACAGATATAGCACATGGAACAAAGATCGAAGACGGAACCGGCGACATCCCTGATAATCCCACAAAAGGTGGATATGATTTCAGCGGCTGGAATGATGGTGTAAGTACCAATAGCAATGTCTCGACATATGTCTTGACCGGCAATATGGTATTTACAGCTAAATATCAGCCAAAATATAGTGGCGGCTCTGGTCCTAGTGATCCGAAGCCCATAACGGCTACCCTGACCGTAAAAGCTATCGACAAAGCCACCGATAAGGAAATCAGCGTTCAACCTACCACGGTTTTAGTTGGGGAGACTGAAAAGATTTCCGCGCCGCCAATTCCCGGCTATGTTTTGGCTGAGGATTGCGAGCCCACGAAGTCGGTTACTATCAAAGCAGGCAATAATATAGTTGAATTCTTCTACAACAAGATTGATCAGCAGATTGGGCCGGGCGGATCTTCTGTAAGCGCCAAAATTGCAGAAGTGCTGAAAACAGGAGAGCATATCCGGTATATCAACGGTTACCCTGATGGTTCGGTCAAACCGGATGGCAAAATCACCCGGGCCGAAGTTGCTCTTATTTTCTGGCGTTTACTGAAAGCACCCGAAAAGAACGATGTCGTAGTTAATACCTTCAGTGACATAAAAGGTGACGAATCGTATGCCCAAGCGGTTAAATATCTGGCCTTGATAGGAATTTTACAGGGCTATGAAGACGGCAGCTTCCGGCCCTCCCGGGGGATAACCCGGGCCGAGTTTGTGGCTATTGCCTGCCGCTTTGATGATTTGGAAAATAGCAATGACAACCCCTTTACGGATCTTACCGGGAGCCATTGGGCTTATGTCTACGTAATTTCGGCTTATCTGAAAGGCTGGATCAGCGGTTATCCGGATGGAGAATTCAAACCGCAAAACGGGATCAGCCGGGCCGAAGTCGTTAAGATTGTTAATTGTATGCTGGGAAGGGGGATCAAGTTAGCTGATTTACCGGAGGATCTTCCCAGTTATACAGACCTTGAGCAATCCCACTGGGCCTATTGTGAAATTATGGAGGCAACTGTTTCTCATGAGTTTGAACGCCAAGAGGATGGTTGGGAGATCTGGAAATAGCCTAAGATCTGCATCTATTTACTGCCTTCAACATTATTTTACCCTCATCCGATTCATATGTAGATAACTTGTAAAGGATAATGCCCCCAGTTTTCGTCTTTTGGCCAGCATATCACTCCAAATGCTATTACCATCGGCTTCCGTAATAATGGACTGTTCAAGAGCCCTCATCATTATATCGCCAGTCGTAATATGCCGGAGTTTTAGTTTTGTAACATAGGTTCCAACATCTCGTATATTGTTGCTGGCAACGATGCCGCCGTATGCAAAAGCGAGAGCTATGACAGCAGCCTCACCTTTGCCAATTATAGAATGACCTTCATCAGGGGCAGTTGTCAATTTTGAGTAAATACTATACTCAGGAGAATCTACAAATATGGGCTGTACAGTGGCACTGTCATTCCCAATTAGTGTGTCAATGCGATTTTTCAAATGAGTAATCGCAGGAATAGATAACTCATTATAGACCGGTTGAGGTACTACTATATTACCAGGATAAAGCTGCGAAAGGATTTTTTCTTCCTTTACCCACAAAAACGCCGATAGACAATCCGTGTCGAAGTAGAGCGAATCAGTCAATCAATTCGCCTCCCTCATCAAGTCCATAGACAATATCAGCACGAAATGCCTCTAATAAAAGCTCTTCAAATTTCCCGTTTGAAATCAATCCCCGCCTGAGCAGCTCTTCTGCCCGCTTGATATAACTCCCATAAGTCATTCTGGCCTTTTCTTCCGGCAGTGGGCGGTATAAGGTATCGTCGTATCCAAGGGCCAAGGCATGATATATGATCTGCGTGCGCATAGTATCAGCTTCCTGTTGCGACAGTACGCCTTCTTCTAAAAGACGGAACAACATAGCCTGCCGGCTCATACCAAAAAACTGCTCCAGCTTGATGACACCTATCAAATCCAAAGCCTTTTGCGCTGATTTTATTTCCCGGATCTTCTTGGCAAGAGCTGAGGGGGGAGCGAGAAAGAAAGACGCGAACCCATTTGCATCTCTTTCAATTTCATTAGCTGTACCGATATCTTGCGTACAAATTACTGTAGCCATATCTTCATAAAAATAGTGATAAAGCTCATGTGCCAGGGAGAATCTCTGCCGTCCGTAGGTCATAGATGAATTAACAGCGATCAGGACATCATTAAGGTTTTTAAGACACATGCCGCTGATATGCTCCCCCATAGGGTAGAGCACCAAGGTTAGCTCCTCTATTGAATGGATCAACCGAAACACGTCAATGGGAGAACGGTCATCTTCTCCCAGGTGCTCGCGCAGTTCACCGGCCGCCTTGGCAAGTTCATATTTATCTTTCACTGTTGTCACCACCCAGAAGCTCTGTCATGAAAAATAAATTCAGACCGATCCGTTTTATGTCGTGAATAACTTCCAAATCCTCCGCCGAAAGCCCGCTTGACCGATATGCTGTTTTTATCTGTTGCTTTCGGATACCTGCTTCGCTTTCGAAATCCGAGACCCTATAGCCATATAAATTTGCCAGACGTTCCAATATATCAGATTGGATGGTGCGTTCTCCGTTTTCAAATTTTGAAATCAGGCTTTGATCAACTTTAAGGAATTTGGCGATGTTTAATTGAGAAAAACCATTTAGTTCCCGTGCTAACTTAATGTTCAAGCCAATAACCTCAGTATTTGCTGTCATAAAAATCATCCTCCCTGCTTTAAGATTACAGGGATAGTATACCACACATATGTCATAAAATCAACTAATATTACAAATAATATTATGACAAATATTCCGGTGCCGAATATGCTGCCGTTTTATCACAAAATTTATTCATAGGAGACAAAATAATGTACAAGTCAAATTATAACAGGATTCTTAGTGTGGTTATGGCTGCAGTAATGCTTCTGGGTGTGCTGCCGGGGACAAGTTTGTCAGCAGCAACGGAAGCAATTAGACAAGCAGAGTTTTTTGACTTAACTCCTGATCTTAATTTGGTAATTGAAAAGAATTCATTAGGACAAGCAGAGATGGTTGCTTTTGCGGAGGGCTTAGTTCCAGGATATGGCTCTAACGGCAAATTTCTGGCCCCTATTGAGACTCCAGACCCTACTGCTACCCCAATTTATACTGCTGGGGATTTGGATGGCATCCGTACTGATCTAGGCGGCAACTTTGTCTTGATGAATGATATTGATTTGGCTGATTACAACAGCGGTCAGTGGGAGCCTATTGGAGATAATTCTACAAACGGCGACAGTTCAAGATTTACAGGTTATTTTGATGGCCAGGGCCATGTTATTAAAAATTTAACAATAACCGTTGAAACATATCAATATGCCGGTCTATTTGGCTTCAGCCAAAACGCGTTTATTAAAAATTTAGGTTTGGAAAATACCAATATTGCCTTATCCGGTTCTACTACTTATAGTCTACCTAGTGTCGGCGGGATCAGCGGCTATACTGCAACAAATATTGGTTCTGGCCATGTATCTATCTCCAATTGCTATAATACCGGATATATTTCCTCTCTCCTTGATGCTTCTATTGCAGGGGGGATCTCCGGTACTGGCAATAGGTCATCTATTACTGATTGCTATAACACAGGAGATATTTCTGCTCTTTATTATGCAGGGGGAATCTGCGGTGATGGAGTTGGTTCAAGCCACATCGCGAGATGTTATAACGCAGGAGGTATTTCTGCTTCTTCCTTTGCTGCAGGGGGAATCTATGGCTCCAGTATTAGCTCTGACTCCATCACTAGCTGTTACAACATAGGTGATATTTCTGCTGCTTCCCCTGCAGGAGGAATCAGCGGCTCTAGCACAGGCCCTATTACCAACTGCTATAACACAGGGGAAATTACTTCTCTCATAGCGGGAGGGATCCGCGGCACCGGCTCCGGTACTATCACTGACTGCTACAACACAGGGGATATTTCCGCTTATAGTTCTGCAGGAGGAATCAGCGGCTCTAGCTCAACTTCTGGTTCAATAGCTAACTGTTATAACTTGGGAGATGTTTCAACATCATCTTCTTCAACATTTTATTCCTATTCCGGGGGGATTTGCGGCAATAATAACTCCAATACTATAACCAATTGCCTTGTAATCTCAAAGAGGATATATGAAGAAAATAATACCGATCAAAATAACACTTATAGCTACCTAATCGGCTATGGAGGGACAAAAAGCAATAACCTGGCTGTAAATGTTGTCCAAGGCAATATTTCTATTAGCGATGACTCAGATGGACGCATAACAATGGCAGAAGCAAAAAAGAATGCTACTTATGAAGGCATTCTGGGCTGGGATTTTAGTAGTATTTGGGAAATGGTTCCCGGCTATGATTATCCTCAGTTGCAGGAACTGCCTTATTTTCAGCCGAAAACTGACCCCACCTTCACTGTTACCTTCCTCTCAGGAACTCATGGTACAATGGATCCCAGCCCTGCTAGCGAAGAAGTCAGCTACCAAAGAACGGTAAGCAGTGTTCCCAGCATCATACCTGATGAAGGCTATGATTTTATCGGTTGGGAATCCGGTATTGGCGGTATCTATGACGCGGCTGCGATCAAATTGTATCCTGTAAACGGCGCTATAACCTTTACAGCCCAGTATGTCCCAAAAGCAAGCAGCTCTGATGCCATAGCTTTCTTTGATTATAATGGCGGCATAATAGGAACAGATACATCCGGTTATAAAAGCGGGACACCGGGCGCAACATACGTTTCTCCGGCTCCCACAAGAACGGGTCATAACCTTAGCGGCTGGGGACCGGCAGGGATTTGGGATTTTGGGGGAGGGGGGA
>WRHF01000179.1 GCA_009783415.1 Clostridiales bacterium | reverse complement strand
CTGATTTTCGCAGATTTTAACGGATTTTCGCTGTTGTCTTTAGGATATGAGAAACTTAGGTGCTGTTGCTTTGAAGAAAAGATAAAAATAATTCAATACTTTTTATAATAAAAAAAATCCGTGCTAATCCGTTTTTAATCCGCGTAAATCCGTGTCCAATTTGTTTTTGAATGCTTTTCCAGTTTATCTGGGGTAGGAGTTAGGAGTTGGGTGTTAGGAGTTGGGAGTTGGGTTATGTTGCCTATTAGTGATTATTTACAGAGAGTTTTGCGGGATTTGCCGGATAGTCCCGGGGTTTATCTGATGAAAGATGATTCCAAGGCTATTATCTATGTGGGAAAGGCTAATTCTCTGAAAAGCAGGGTCCGTTCCTATTTTCAGGCAAAAGACAAGATGCCGGCCAAAACGGCCGCTCTTGTCGAAAAAATTGCCGATATTGAGACAATGGTGGTAAACAGTCCCCGGGATGCTTTGATTTTAGAGAGTAACCTGATTAAAGAGCACCGGCCCAGGTATAATGTGACCTTGCGTGATGACAAGCATTATCCTTATATTCAGCTGACCACCGGGGAGGATTTTCCCCGGATGCTGGTATCCCGCCGGGCCAGAAATGATGGCAACCGCTATTTTGGCCCTTTTGTCAGTGTAAAAAGTATGCGTTATGCTATGAGCCTGATCGAAAAAATCTTTCCCTTGCGCAACTGCGCAAATTGGCAAAGCCAGCAACGGGCCTGCCTCAATGCTCATATTGGCCGTTGTCCGGCTCCCTGTGAGGGCAGGATCAGCAAAGAAGAGTATGCCCAGATCGTAGAGCAGGTGATTCTTTTTCTCCAAGGTAAAACCAAAGAAATCCTCAGCCGGACAGAAAGGGAAATGAAGCAGGCAGGGATGGAACTGCGCTTTGAGGATGCTGCCCGTTTGCGGGATCAGTTGTGGGCTCTGCAGGAAGTGCGAAAACAGCAGGAACTTGATAAAAGCGCAAGTGGCGGCAATTATGATCTGCTGGCTTTGGCTTTTGGAGAAGATCAATGTGTGGTGCAGGTTTTTTTTGTCCGCCGGGGCAAAGTGATCGGCCGGGAGCATTTCTTTCTCAATAATGTCAAGATTTTGGATAAAGATGAAGCGGAACATCAACCCTTATTGATCAAACGTTTTTTGCTGGATTATTATGGGGACGGGGAATTTATCCCTTCCCAGATTTATTTGGACTATCTGCCCGAAGACAGTGAGGATATTGCTGCTATTTTTAGTGAACGGCTGGAGCGTAAAGTGAGTTTTATTGCCCCCAAGCGGGGGGATAAACGGCGTCTGCTGGATTTGGTTGGAAAAAATGCCCAGATTCAGCTTAATCAATATCTGCAATCCCGGGAGCGGCAGGAAGAAAAGAATTCTGCTGCTGTGGAGGATTTGCGGCAGAGGCTGAACTTATCCGCCAGTCCGGTACGGATAGAATGCTATGATATCAGTCATTTCCAGGGTTCTTATACCGTAGGCTCAATGGTGGTATTTCAGCATGGGACTCCGGCGCCGCGCCTCTATCGCCGTTTCCGGATCAAAACTGTGGAAGGTATTGATGATTTTGCTTCTCTGGCCGAAGTTTTACGCCGCCGCTGGCAGCGGGGCCTGGATGAACGGGAGCAAGGAAAAATCCCGCCGGATTTTGCTCTTTTTCCGGACCTATTGGTAATTGACGGGGGCAAAGGCCAGCTCTCAGCCGCCTGCAATGCTTTACAAGAGCTGAAAACAGGCAGGTTAGAAATAATTTCTATAGCCAAACGCGAGGAAGAAATTTTCCGGCCCGGGGAAAGCCAGCCCTGGCTCTTGCCTTTTGACAGCCCTGCTTTGCATCTGTTGCAGCATTTGCGGGATGAAGCCCACCGTTTTGCTATAGCCTATCACCGTCAATTAAGAGGCAAAGGACAATTAGCATCCCAGCTGGACGAGATCAAAGGCATAGGCCCGGCCCGCAGAGAAAAACTTCTGCAAGCATTTGGCTCTGTAGAAGGAATAAAGAAGGCAAGCTTGGAGGAACTAAGCAGTGTAATGAGCATAAGCCCCAAAATAGCAGAAGATATTTTCCGCAAACTGCATGAGAACAAGCAGGAAGGGAAGAATAATAGGTAATAGGTAATAATTAAGGAAGCGGACCATGATCAAGTTGATTGCTTTGGATTTGGATGATACTTTGTTGGGTAGTGATAATTTGGTTTCGTTGGCTAATCGTCAGGCGGTGGCTGAGGTTGCGGCTAAGGGGATCAAAGTTATTATTTCTACGGGCCGGATGTATATTTCTGCCTTGGCTGTGGCCCGTCAGTTGGGCTTGGATTTGCCGATCATTTCTTATCAAGGCGCGCTGATCAAAACTAGCCTGGGGGGCAGGGTGCTTTATCATCAGCCTTTGGGGCTGGCTTTGGCCCGGGAATTGATTGAGCTTGCCCGGTTGGAAAGCCCGGCAATAACTGTCCAGGCTTATTTGGATGATCAACTTTGTGTTTCCCGGATCAATGCCAAAGTAGCTGACTATTGCAATATCTCCCAGGTCGAGCCTTTAGCTGTCGGGGATTTGGCTGCCTATTTAGACCGGGGGCCGGAAAAGCTGCTCTATATAGGGGAGCCCGGACAATTGGATCGGCTTTGGCGGGAATTGACCAGGAGGTATCAGGGACGGCTTTATATTACCAAGTCCAAGCCTTATTTTTTAGAGTTTTTGAACCCACTGGCCAATAAGGGACTGGCATTGCGTTTTTTGGGAGAATATTTTGGCATCGCCCAAGAGGAAATTATGGCCTGCGGGGATAATTTTAATGATATGGAACTTTTTAAGGCGGCAGGAATTAAAGTAGCCATGAAAAATGGAGTAGAGGAATTAAAACTTGCAGCAGACTTTATCACCACAAGCCATGACGCAGACGGCGTATCTGTTGCTATCAGAAAATTTGTGAGATAAGTTTTATCTTTCATGGAGATTCTCTGAGGTGTGAAGTGTGAAGAGTGGAGTGTGGAGTGTGAAGAGTGGAGAGAGGAGAGTGGAGTTGTCGGTGTTTTTGCTTCGCAAAAACTATTATTTAATAAAATGTTTTGCGAAGCAAAACTACAACAACTCCACACTCCACACTCCACACTCCACACTCCCACACTCCACACTCTAAGGAAAAGGGGTTATCATGGATAAACCGGCTAAGAGAAGCGTAGTTATAATCACCGGGATGAGCGGGGCAGGGAAATCTCAGGCTGCCTCTGCTTTTGAAGATATGGGTTATTTTTGTGTTGACAATATGCCGGCCGGGCTTTTTTTGGATTCTTTGAGCGGTTTGCTTAATTCTGCTCACAACATAGAGCGGCTGGCCATGGTCGTGGATGTACGGGGCGGTGATTATTTCCCCCTGATGCAGGCTGCCTCCCGGGAGCTTGCGCTGGTGGGCATAGATTTTCAGGTGATTTTTTTAGAAGCTGCCGATGATGTGATAATCCGCCGCTACAAAGAAACCCGTCGCCGCCATCCCCTGGATCAGGATGGTTTGACTATTGTGGAAAGCATTAGCCAGGAACGGGATTTATTGCAAAAACTGCGGGAAGAGGCCGATTTTATTGTAGATACTTCCAATTTTTCCGGGCGGGAGATCAGTCAATATCTGGCTAATACTTTTGGTATCCGCAGCATAGACATATTTTTGATCTCCCTTTCCTCCTTTGGCTTCAAATACGGTTTGCCTCTGGATGCGGATTTGGTAGTGGATGTGCGCTTTTTACCCAATCCCTATTACATTGAAGAATTGCGCCGCCAAACCGGTCATGATCAAGAAGTACGGGAATATGTCCTGGAAAATGATTTGACCAAACAGTTTCTCCGCCATTATCTGTCTTTATTAAAATTTCTCCTGCCTTTATATATAGCGGAAGGGAAAAAACACTTAGCCATAGCCATAGGCTGCACCGGCGGCCAGCACCGTTCCCTGGCCATCAGCGAAGAACTAGCCAAACGCCTGCAACGCCAGGGGTATCAGGTGGCGGTGAATCATCGCGATTTGAAGAAAGCAGACGTTGATAAGCAGGTGTCTAGTTAGGTTTTTGGGTTGGATTTAGCTTGTTACTACCTGTTTCTTATTACCTGTTTTTCCGGAGGAAAAACCTATGTCTTTTGCTTCTAGTGTTAAGGATGATTTGGTGCGGGTTTATTCGCAAAAACCGTGTTGCCGTTTGGCTGAGTTGCTGGCTTTTATTCGGATCAACGGTAATATTCGCTTGGGTTTGGCTGTATCTGAAAACCAAGGCAACAGGTTGCCTTCAGGCGCTTACTATCAAAATTCCGGCTTGTCCGGATTAGGTATTTCCATGACCACGGAACATGCAGGTTCAGCCCGAAAGATCTTTCGCCTGAGCAAAGACCTTTTTCAGCTGGAGACCAAGATCATTGTCCACCGTAAAACAAAATTGAGGAAAAATCAGGTTTTTAATCTCCAAATCGGCCCTCAGACCGGCCTGGAAAAATTGTTGGACCTGCTGGGTTTTGCTGATAGGGAACAGTTGTGGGGCCTGGAGGCAGGTCAGCTTTTGGCAAGCGAAAGCCTGATCAAGCCCTGTTGCCGCCGGGCTTATTTGCGGGGCGCTTTTTTGGCAAGCGGCTCTGTTAACGATCCGGAAAGGGATTACCATCTGGAGATTACCCTCAATGATAAAGAGCAGGGATCTTTGCTTCAGTTATTACTGGCGGACTTTATGATCAGAGCCAAAATAGTTCGGCGCAAGCAAGCTTTTGTACTCTATTTAAAAGACGGCCCCAATATTGTCAATATGCTGAATATTATGGGTTCTCACCGGGCCTTGCTGGATTTTGAGAATACCAGGGTGGTGAAAGAGGTACGCAATCAAGTCAACCGGATGGTCAATTTCGAAAATGCCAACCTTAATAAAACAGTAGATGCGGGGATGCGGCAATGTGCCGACATCAGGTTGATTGAAAGAAAATTAGGCTTTTCCGGCCTTCCGGCCGTATTACGCCAGGCTGCAGAAGCCAGGATGGAAGCGCCCCAAGCCAGCCTTAATGAATTAAGCAAACAAATGGGTGTAGGCCGATCCGCTTTAAACCACCGTTTACGCCGCCTGACTGAAATTGCTGATGGGTTTAGGGGGTAGGAACTAAGCTCTCAAATTCGAACAAAAAAAGTCACAAAATATACCTCATCTCTTGATTGACCTGCAAGGATATAGATTCAAAATGATGCACGAAATAATTAGACACTGATTTTC
>WRHF01000178.1 GCA_009783415.1 Clostridiales bacterium | reverse complement strand
TTTTAACGGATTTTCGCTGTTGTCTGATGATATGAGGAAATTAGGTGCTGTAGTATGAGGGAAAAACAAAAAAATGATTCAATGCTTTTTATAATAAAAAAAAAATCCGCGCTAATCCGTTTTTAATCCGTTCAATCCGTGTCTAATTCTTTTTAATACTTTTCCAGTTTATCTGGGGTAGGAGTTAGGAGTTAGTCAAAAATCTTTTTATTTCTTTTAAGAACTCCTCACTCCTAACTCCTAACCCGGACAAGCCGGAGCTTTGAGCTTTGAGTCTTGAGTTTTGAGTGGGAATACGAAGGTACAAAAATTTTGCCATTTTGCGCAGATTTTCGGGAGTAAGTGCCTAACTCCTAACTCTAAATTTCCCCGCCTAAACACAAAATCCTCTTTAGAAAGAAAACTAATTAATTCAACTCCCTCTCCCCTACTCCCTAATCATATCCTCTATGCTCTCCCAATAGCCTGTTTCTACCGGCCAGGTTATATTGTCACCTTCTACCCGCAGAGGTTCTCCCGGGTATTGTTCATAGGGGGCAAAGCGTTCCAGTGAGTTGGCCTCGATCATTAAGCCATAAAATGAGGGGATCACCACACCCAAAAGCAGTAATAGCAGAGCAACTTTCAGCAAAAGACCCAGCTTTTTTTTGGGTTCAGTCAGTGCAAAAAAAATCATTTAATCCAACCTCCTTATGTTTATATATCATTTATACTATTGTGAAAAAGGTTTTCAGCAAAAAGGGAGCCAGATATCCCTGAAGCCAGGCGCCAAGAGCCACCCCCAGTAATAATAAAAGAAAACGGCTGCTATAACGGCTAAATACCCGTGAGAGGCTCTTGCCCCCATTCCGTAAAGGTTGCAGAAGATAGCGGGAAAAATTGATAGTCTCCATAGCCCCCATCAGTAATACCGGCAAAATAATCAGATGTTGAGGCAGTATTGCCAGAATGACCACAATAAAACCGGGCAGTGTTTTATAACCCAGCAAAACACCAATACAAAATCCGATGCTATATCCTTTATAAAACAAAAGACCCAAAGCTAAAGGAAAGCCAATGATGCTGAGCCCGCACAGCCATAGTAAAAACAATAAAGCACCATTGAATAAAAGAGAGTTTTTAAACTCCACCATTTTATCAATGCCGTCATCCGGCAATTGACGCAGCAGAGAATCAACAAAGATGGTAATTTGACCGGATTCCCCCTGCTCCAGACCGGAAGAGGCAGCCAGTCCTAAAGATAATCCCAGAATAAGTACGGCCAGCAGCAATAAATAGCCAAAGATATGGCTTTTGATATGCTGCAGAAATCGATACCAAATTCCTCCTCTCATCCCAGCTTACCTTTCTTTCACATGGATATGCACTTGACGGAGCCTGACGCCATCAAAAGAGATAAAAGTCAGAAACAAAGTGCAATATGTTATGGATGATCTGTGTGTCAAAACCATGAATTCCATTAATGCGGTTCCGTCAAGTGCATACCCAGATTAATTATAAAACACTATATATTTATGCTTGATTACTCCAAATATGCCGGATTGATATAACAAGCCACTCAAATAATTCCCCGCCGGCGGGGAATTATTTGAGTGGCTTGATTATCCCGGATATGCCGGGGAATAGTTTGGGAATATATTTGAGGACGGGTACATAGAATAGGAGTTAGGAGTTAGGAGTTAGGAGTTAGGAGTTGGTAATTGGAGGTTATTATGGAGATACGTTATTACCGGAGGGGCTTTTTGTTTTGTGGTAGGGTGCGGGAGCTGGCTCATTTTCTTGAGGAAATTGCCCAAAAAGATATTAAGCTCAATGACTATCTGCTGCAAAATAAATAATGGGAACGGCCACAAGGCGTTCCCATTATTTCATTTTGCAGCAGTTTATAAATCAAAGTGCCCATAGGTGCGGGGGAAGGATATTACATCCCTTATATTGGCCATACCGCTCAAATACATCAGACAGCGCTCAAAACCCATCCCAAACCCGGCATGTTTTACCCCGCCATAACGGCGCAGCTCCAAATACCAGTCATAATCTTCCATCTTCATTTTCATTTCCTGCATCCGCTGAAGCAATTTATCCTGGCGCTCCTCCCGCTGACTGCCGCCGATCAGCTCGCCTACTCCGGGTACCAGCATATCCATGGCAGCCACAGTTTTGCCATCATCATTATTGCGCATATAAAAGGCTTTTATCTCTTTGGGATAATTGATGACAAAAACCGGCTTTTTAAAGACTATTTCCGTTAAATAGCGTTCATGTTCGGTCTGCAAATCAATGCCCCAGCTGACGGGGAATTCAAAATCCTTTCCGGACTTTTGCAGGATCTCTATAGCTTCCGTATAGGAAAGGCGGCCAAAATCCGTATTCAGTAAATTTTCCAGGCGCGCAAGTAAAGTGTTGTCAATAAAATCATTAAAAAAGCGCATATCTGCCGGAACCTTTTCCAGGCAATAATTAATAATATATTTGGTCATTTCCTCGGCCAGTTTCATATCATCATCAATATCGGCAAAAGCTATTTCCGGTTCAATCATCCAAAATTCCGCCACATGACGGCCGGTAACGGATTTTTCCGCCCTGAAAGTCGGGCCGAATGTATAAATATTGCCGAAAGCCAAGGCATAGGCCTCCCCCTGGAGCTGACCGCTGACAGTCAAGTTGGTTTCCCGGCGGAAAAATTCCTGGCTGAAGTCAAATTCCCCCTGCTCGGTGCGGGGGTTTTCTCCCGCCTGAAGGCTTGAGACCCTAAACATTTTTCCGGCGCCTTCGCAATCGCTGCCGGTGATTATGGGAGTATGGACATAGATAAAACCTTTACGGGCAAAAAAATCATGGATCCCCTGGGCCAAAACCGAACGGGTGCGAAAAACCGCAGAAAAAGTATTGGTCCGGGGCCTAAGATGGGTAACTGTGCGTAAATATTCAAAAGAGTGACGCTTTTTTTGGATAGGATAATCCGGATCGCAGTCGGCCTCCAGAGTCAATCCGGCAGCTTTCAGTTCAAAGGGTTGCTTTGCCCCTTCCGTCGCGACTAACTCCCCCTCCACCGTGATAGCGGCACAAAGATTCAGACTTTCAGCCAGAGCCATATCTTCCATCACAATTTGCAAATTACCAAAAACACTGCCATCATTCAGCTCAATGAAAGCCAGATTTTTTGATTTGCGTACAGTTTTTATCCAGCCGGAAACTTTGAGGATCCGGCCCCAAAAATCCTCATAATTTTGATAAATATCCTTGATCGATATCCTTGGCAGGACAAGCTCTTGCCGGCCAGTTTCATTTTCTGCCATGAAAAATGCCTCCTTATCTCTTTTTATCAATAGAATAACCTATTATGAGAGAAAATGCAAGTATTTAACATTCTTGATTATTAGTTTCCATTATTTGGTATATGAATTATTTCGACAAAAAATGCCCAAGTACTTTACATTAGCATGATTCTGTGCTATTATTTGATGAAGCGCATACTAATAATTTCTCCTGACACTTGCCCTATTTCCTAAAAATAACACAAAATAAAAATAATTCTTCTTTAAATGATATTTTTCTTCCCCTTTGGCAATAACTGTGTTATAATGAGTCAATCGGTTCTATTTACAAAATTTATTGGATGATACCAAGAGAGGATGGTTTGTGTGAAGAAGTATCCTGTTTTTCCCCTAATTATTGTTTTGGTCGCCGCCTTGTTGCTATCCGGCTGCACCTCCCCTTCCCTGGGTAACAAGGATAAAAATCCTATTGATGGCCCTGTTGGCGCTATTGTCAATGGTGAGGAGACCCCCCTGTGGCAATATGACTATTATGTCGGCCAAACCATGCAATATTTTGAAAGCATCAATCTGGACTTGGAAGATGATACCGTACAGGGAATTTTACCCAATATGGAAGCCCAGGCCTTTGAACAGATGGTCACCAATGCTCTCACCATACAAATGGCCCGGGAATTGGGCGTTGATATCACAGAGGATGAAATGGAGGCTATTTTCGAAGAGGAGATCCATTCTTATTTTACGGACAACCCTGATAATAGCTATGAAGAATGGCTGGAAACTCAAGGACTTAGCGATGAACAATTGCGCATTTTCCTTAAAACCCAGCAATTAGCCAAAAAGATTTATGAGGAAGTCACCAAGGATATTGTCGGTGATGAGCCCATGGTCAGAAAAATGTATGATGAGGCCCCGGAAATGTATAATTTGCGTTCGGTTTCCCATATCCTTTTCATGGCTCAAGTGGATTCTGCAAGTGAAGAGGAAATAGAAGAGGCAAGAAACAAAGCCATTGATATTATCAAACGGCTTGATGCCGGGGAAGATTTTGCCGAATTGGCTATGGAATATTCTGATGACGGCAGCGCTATGGACGGGGGCAAGCTGGATATGACCTTTACCGCTCTTTCGATGGATTTGGTGCCGGAATTTGTCCAAGCCAGCTTTGAATTGACCAATATAGGCGATTATAGCAAAGAGCCGGTAGAAACAGAGTATGGTTTCCATATCATCAAGCTGGATGAAAAGATCGAAGATTTCGACAGATTAAAAGGAGATATGATCGCCGGCATCCTGCAGGATGAAAAAGAAGCTAAATACGGATCATTAGTTGAAGAAAAGCGTGATACCGCGGACATAAAGCGGAAAATCACCTTTAAATACTGGCTTGAAGGCAATGAAGAATTTCCTTTGGTCAGGTAAATACCACTTTTACTGTTTTAGAGGCGGATCCATTATCCGCCTCTGTTCATGCCCGGATCTCTATTTTTGGTTTGGGCGCCGCTAAAATTTACAAAAATACTTGCCAAAGTTAAAAAAATAGTTTATAATCAATTGCATAGAAACCCTTGGCTAGGATCGACGGTCTCGCCAACCTCTCTCTTGGCTTTTGGTGATAAATAAAGGAGGATCAGCAATGGATACGGCTACCAAACAAGAAATTATCAGCAGATTTCAAATTCACGAAGGCGATACCGGTTCTCCGGAAGTACAGATCGCTATTTTGTCAAGCAGGATCAATCATTTGACCGAGCATCTAAAAATCCATAAAAAGGATTTTCATTCCCGCCGGGGCCTTCTGAAAATGGTCGGCCAGCGCCGGGGTTTGCTGAATTATGTCAAGAAAAACGATGTGGACCGCTATCGGAAAATCATTACCGAACTTGGCTTAAGACGCTAAGAGGTACGCCTCTAGAAATTTGTTTTTACTTGACTCTACACGAAAATAAGTGACTGAAGCACAAAAGAGCCCGCAAGGCTCTTTTGTGCTTCAGTATTAGTACCTATACCCAAGAACGAAAACATTTTCCATCACTGCGCCGGTCTTTTTGCCGCCAGGCGGCGCGGGAAAACCTTGAAAGGCAACAAGCATTCCTGCGGTTTTC
>WRHF01000177.1 GCA_009783415.1 Clostridiales bacterium | reverse complement strand
CTGGATAGCGATGAGTTGGTGTGTGGGGCACTGCGCGGATTGATTGGCTTGTTCTGTCATGATAGGGTGGCGGCAACTACTCACCCACAAATATGTCGCACACCCCTTAATTAAACCCGGATGGATAGGGGATAGGGGCTACCGTTTCGGAGGAAGGACAAACTTTGGAAAGGTACTTGACAGCCACCTAAAAGCATAGTTATAATTAAATATACCATAGTTGAATATTTCATAATGAATTGAAGTGGTTTTATGACTGAAACTTGGGACTTGAGAGATATAACCTGGACGCGCTCAGCAGGTAGCGTAGCATCGGATGGTGTTTTACAGTTCATTTGGAGGAGGTGGGCTTATGTTAAGGACTTTCGCTTTGCATGATGCGGCTTTGGGCGGCAAACGCGTTGGCACATTCAGATATTCCACCGCAGATATGCAGTTTTCCCTCACAATCTTTGCTGATATCCCCCTTATTGATTTACCCTTGTCCTTGGATGGATTTGCCAAGCATGGTAAGTACGAACTGGGACATGATGATACTTTGGATTGGGTAAGAGAACGTATCTGCCCGCCGGGGCGCCATAATATTGACTCTATATTGCATGATCTGGGTTTGGCCGAATATGATGAAATGGCTTTGCTGAGCTATACTAATGGTCGCTGCGATAAGGATGAGCTATATCTAGTGGAGGAGGGGAGAGATAATGGATAAGTCTTTTCTTAGTATTCAAAATATGTGCCTGACAGGGGCTTTTGTTATCGCAGCCATCTGCTTTGCCCGGTTGCTGCTGAAAAAAGCTCCGAAGATTATTTCCTATTTGTCTTTTAGCGAAGGTGGGATCAAGGTGCGGATCAAAAATGTCCTAAACTTTAAGAGACCATCACGAATAATTCTCCTCTTGGCTGCCGCAATTATGATAGTATTAAGTGTAGGCTTTGCCCTGAACCGGGTAGGTACGATAGATAAAAGGGTTATGTCGCCCCAGGCTGTCCAAAGCTTGCTAAGCAAATACCTTCCTGGTGAAATATGGGATAATTTACCAGATTTCCGTGAGGAAGAGCTTGAGGATAGAACACTTTATCTCTGGAGTGCCTGGGATGATGATTCTTTTGTCCACAAAGTTGAATTTATCATAACAGATGGGGCTCCCATCCAATATCATTATAAAAACTATTACTATAGTGGTATCAGAGAAAACAGGATTACTATGGATCAGGCATTTAACATGGTCAAAGAATTCACGAAAGACTTTTTGACTGAAGGCAGTGAGCTTGTTTTTGAAAACCAGCCTGCCAATTTTAGCTTATATGACCCCGGTAAAGTTGAAAGTTGGGTAGCCCAAAAAGACGGTATGGAATACATCGTCATGATAAATCTTGAATATGGCTATGTTGAGTATTTCAGCAAAGAATCAAACGAAGCCTATGAAACCTTGAGAGAAAGCTTTCCTGACGATCTAGGCGGCAAGCAAATGACTCTTGAGGATATACATGAGTTGGCAAAAAAGGGCGAATCCCTGGTTTTTGCAGATTTTTCCGGCTATCTGGGCGGCAACGCCAGCTCCAACCTTAGCTCTTTTCTTATGGTATATCATGTAAAAGGCGGCTATCGTTTGATTGTGAGCTCAAAAGGCAGCGGCAAACCTGACCGGGTTTCTTTGGAAAGCATCTGGGAAGGGGGAAATACTGGTATTGATATCCGTTATGGGGATTTGGAAGCGTTTTTACAGACATATCCTTCACAAGATGCTATCACGGAAGAAGAGGCCAGGGAGATAGCCCAGACCGGATTAGGACTGGAATTGGAACCTGTTAGTTGGAATATTTTAGGTGACTGGCCGGAGCGCACAGACGGCGCAACTGTTTTCGCCAGGGCCCTGTTGGATTCCCTTGATACCTTAAACGAAGCTTGCTGGGTGTTTAGGATAAAGATACAGCCCAGTGGGGGGGCCGGTATTATGCTGTTGGCAAGAAAAGCGGTACGATCTTTTTCAGTATTTTATCCCATAATGGAACTGCCATAGTACCGATTTGGGAATCAAGAAGTAGTGTAGCCACATTAATTGAGCGTAATCTTGACATCATTATGGAAAGCCCGGCTTACTCATCTAACCCCCTTGACTATATAAATAGCCACCAAACCGAATATGATGAAATAATCGCTCTTAACGAAATCGCTCTGGAATATATGTTTTCTTTATTCGATAAAGACGACCAGACCGGCATGCGGGGATGGATTATGGCTTATGCCTGTTGGAATATTCTAGGCGGGGAAAGTGTTTTAGGACCGATGTTTAAAGACACAGATTTAGGTACCGGGCAGGAGTGGTATGATTCCTATAAATTGCTTGCTGTAAGGAATTAAAACCCTAAAAAAACCGGACGGATAGAAGCACTACCGTCCGGAAGAAGAACATGTAAAGGAATGATCAAGCTTTGAGAAATTACCACCAAAAGCCACGGCGTCTGAAACCACAGAACCCGCAGCCGCAACCGCAGCCGAAACAATTGTTAAAGCAGCAGCCACAGGGGAAGCCAAATCCAGAAAAACCAAAATTCCACATAATACTAACCTCCTTCAATTAGGACTTGCTATATTATATGAGAATTATCGGCAAGGTGTGACAAGCTGCATCCGGCATTTTTTTATTTACCATAAAGAAAATATACTTACCGCAAAAAGAGATTGACCGATATAGTAGCAATATAGTGATAAGGCATCCAGTCTTTTGCTGAAACGCTTTAAGGAATTCCAGGACGAAATAGCATCAGATAAGAAAAAAAGAACAGCTCCCGAAAACAAAACAAACCCGCATCCGGGAAAGGAAAGAGGTATGGTTGCCGCAAGACTGACCATGAAAGTAATAATAAGACTGTAAAGGATTCCGGGAATTAGAAGTTTACCAGGTGCTATGCGGCTTTTCCTAAAGAGGAATATTACTAAAGCATATAAGACAATGAAGATAGGAATGCTCAATTTTACCTGCGTGGATAAGCAAAGTATGGCCACAGTATAACAGAGGTGACCAAGCCCGAAAAACAGCATTCCTAAAGGCAAGTAATAGTTAATTACAATATCGGCAATTAATCCAAGACCAAGCCCTGCCACTATCAGCATTGCATAAATGCGAAATTCATCCGCTACTCCCAACATAGCTTTCCAACCGGTCATAACGATTATTCCGGTACAAAATGCCTTGATGATAACTGCCGCTTGGCGGTTATTCCTATGCTTATTGTATATAAACAGCGCAACACCCGGAAGCAGGAGAAGATACATAATAATTATTTGCCGCACATTAACACCTTCATATCACCGTAATGCAGAAATTATATTCGACTCCTGTTGGTGATATGCCTAAACAGATGATAATGGAACAAAATAGCAGTGATTATTACCTAAAATCACTAAAAACAAGAGAGAGAGTAGACAAGAGAGATGAGAGGGTAAGTCTTGTCTAAAATTGGCGTATCTTTTTTTATAATTAAGGAAGGAATCCTTTGCCTTTTTGGAGAAATTAGCTTTCAAGAGAAAAATATCTTAAAAGCTAATTTTCTATATACATAGGAGCTATTTATGGCAAAAGAGCAATGGTTTGATAATATTAGCGCCAAACCTACGATTATTGTGCAAAGAACACTACGTTCCGGGCAAAATGTGAACTATGATGGCAATGTGGTTGTTTTGGGTGATGTGAACCCCGGTGCGGAAATTGTGGCCAGCGGCCATGTAGTAGTGATGGGGTCTTTGCGGGGCCTGGTTCACGCCGGAGCTACCGGCGAAGATAGCGCCACTGTTACAGCCCTTTCCCTCAATCCGACCCAACTACGCATTTCATCTCATATCACCCGCCCTCCGGATGGATCCCGTCCTGAGAATTCAATATGTCCGGAAATTGCCCGGATCAAGGAGGGGGCAGTAGTAATCGAAAAATATCAGGCGCCGAAGTAAATGCTTAAGGGTATTGATCCATTCAAATGCCCGTTCAAAAGAGAGGGAGGCAAATATGGGTAAAGTAATAGTTATTACCTCCGGCAAAGGCGGCGTAGGCAAAACAACCGCCACCGCCAACCTGGGGACAGGCCTAGCCATGCTGGGCAAAAGTGTAGTTATGGTTGATACGGATATAGGCCTGCGTAATTTAGATGTAGTGCTGGGGCTGGAGAATCGTATTGTCTATGATATCGTAGATGCGGTCCGGGGCAATTGCCGCCTTAAACAGGCCCTGATCAAGGATAAGCGTTTGGAGAATCTCCATCTGCTGCCGGCAGCTCAAACCAAGGATAAAACGGCTGTCAGCGAGCAGCAAATGAAAGATCTTTGTCAAACCCTCAAAGATGAATTCGATTATGTTATCATCGACTGTCCGGCCGGAATTGAGCATGGCTTCAAAAATGCAATAGCCGGGGCGGAGGAAGCAATCGTGGTCACTACACCGGAAGTTTCAGCTGTCAGGGATGCCGACCGGATCATCGGCCTTTTGGAAGCTGCCGGAATCGCCAGCCCCAAACTGGTTATTAATAGGATCAGGGTAAAAATGGTCAAAGCAGGGGATATGATGAGCGTAGAGGATATGCTGGATATTTTGGCTGTTGATTTGCTGGGTATAGTACCGGATGACGAAATTATAGTAGTTTCTACCAATAGGGGTGAGCCAACTGTATTGGATGACAGATCCCGACCGGGTCAGGCTTTCCGCAACATAGTCCGGCGGATCAATGGAGAAGATGTGCCTCTTTTGGCCTTGGAAGATGAAGTGGGCTTTTGGGGACGGCTGAAAAATCTCTTTGCGAGATAAATTGGGGTTAATTATGTGAATATTCAGACATCTCAGTAAGGGTTGTGCAAAAGGAGGTATAACTAATTATGGGTATAATAGATACCGTTAATCGCTTTTTTGGCAAGGATCCGGCCAACTCAAGCAAAAACGTGGCAAAAGAACGTCTAAGGCTGGTATTGATGCATGACCGCACAGATATTCCCGAGGCTATGATGGAAGCTCTGCGTGTGGATTTGATTAATGTGATCAGCAAATATATGGATATCGATAAAGCTGCTTTGGATGTCTCCCTTAGCAAAGAGGCTGAATCGGTGGCTCTGGTGGCAAACATTCCCGTACTGAGGATCCGCCGCAATGCTATCTGATTACAGAAGACAGAGGCCCAAAGACAGAAGACAGGGTAAAACCAAGCATTATTAAAATGCCGGCCTGTCTTTGAATAGTAACTTTTGATCCGAAACGCAAGCCCGATCTTTTAATTGGGTTGCGTTTTTGTGTTTCTGCTATAATAAAGTAAACTCACCATTATGCAGAGGAGAGTGATTTATACCCAAGAACGAAAACATTTTCCATCACTGCGCCGGTCTTTTTGCCGCCAGGCGGCGCGGGAAAACCTTGAAAGGCAACAAGCATTCCTGCGGTTTTCCC
>WRHF01000176.1 GCA_009783415.1 Clostridiales bacterium | reverse complement strand
CCTGGCGCTTTTCATATTGTTGCCGGGTTTTGGCCAAAACTTTTTCCACAGCCTCCCGCCCTCGCGGATCG
Organism: Clostridiales bacterium; assembly: GCA_009783415.1. Classification (GTDB taxonomy): domain Bacteria; phylum Bacillota; class Dehalobacteriia; order UBA4068; family UBA4068; genus WRHF01. Next base: position 5,462 of record WRHF01000176.1, on the reverse strand, counting down.
GCATTGATACCCATTTCGATAGCTAAATCATAAATCTCCCTAATTTTCATAATCCAATCCTCTTTTCTAATTTAGTACCTCTGGGACGCAAAGTGTCAATAAAAAACAAGAATTTAATAAATGAAAAGCGTCTTTTTCGCGCTTTTCTACACACTGTTATGTAGTGACCCCCTATACATGTTAAATATTGGGAATCACCGCATGGTTTTATTTAGTTTTTGGCTCCATGCCGGAGGACACATGGAAAGAGCTTCAGATTTAACAGTTCTCGGGCATTGGCCAATCTGTTATACGCGGATTGGTTACCGCAGGACAATGGTTTGCCGCGAGTTCTGCTGTCTCTGAGCGTGAATCAAAGCACTAGAATGCAATGTCAACAGAGTGTGAGCGCAGATAACTCAAACCGTAACGTTTGTCTAAAGCCCTCTCCATATGCCCTCAGCATGAATAAGGGTAGTGCTTGGTGATTTGCGTAATAATAAATATTTCAGGCAATACTATCCTTGCAGCATAAAATGGGATTGCTGGAGAGTAACCCTACGCTTGCTGCGTCTGACTTGGTGAAGCGGCGGGCAAATAGTTCGCCGTTTTACACTTCACCAAGCAGTTCCAAGCGAATACTCCAGGGGTCGGGGACAGAGTCCCCGCGGACGCGAAGCGGCCGATGGGCAACCGTAGGATTTGATCTATGCCGCAAACCTATCCGCAAAGAATATCATTATTTGGCTGTATGCCAGTGCCCAATCCCGTGCCGGTTGTGTCCACTTTTTTGATATTTCTCTGGGTTTGTCGATTTCCTTTTTGCCGATATGCCCATAGCGGATAAACTCAAAATATTTTTAAGCGACATTGTCAGTCATCAACCCCCACATGAAACATGCCAATTCTCTTGCTACTGCCGTTACCGCGACATTTCTGTTTGCACCATTTTTCAACGTCATCCTATAGAATTTCCTTCGCAAACGTTCATTTGCCTTATCCGCATAAGCGATAACCTGCGGATCGTTGCCACTTTGTCTTCGCTTCAAATCCAACGATTTATGGCCTATAGCTCCTCTTGCATAGCTTTGTGCTGATTCTATCAAAAGACGCCTTAGGTGAGAATTACCTGCCTTTGTGATGCCGCCACGTTTCTGCTTTCCGCCACTAGAGTCCTCGCTGGGAACCAAGCCTAAAAACGCAGCCAGGTGATCCGCTTTAGCAAAGCGATTGAAATCTCCAAGTTCTACAAGTGCAGACAAAGCTGTAAAAGTTCTCACCCCAATCAAGCAACTTAGTTTTTTAACGTTTTTCTGATATCTTTCATGGCTGGCAAGCTCTTCTATTCGTTTATCCAATCGCTCAACCTTATCCGCAAGATAATCATAAGTGATAAGATACTCATCAAGACTTTCCTGTAGTGTCCCACCCAAAGCCAAGGATTTTAACCATGTGACATGTTTTTTTGTCCAATAATTCCTGCCCCCGTCAAAGCGGTAACCGTGCCGGAGGACAAATGATAATATCTGTTGCTTGATGATTTTCAGGGCTTTCTTTTGATCATCCCTCATGCGAATATATTCCTTAACTGTTCCATCTTCTTCTGTTGGCACAAAAACTTCGTTGTATGTGCCGAATGCAAGACATCTGGCTATATTCCCAGCATCCCTTTTGTCTGTTTTTATGCGGTTGGTGTTAGTAACCCCCATTGTTGACGGAGCAAGTATTACACATTTTATACCGTGATCTGTTAGCTGATGATAAAGTGAATAACCAAGGCATCCTGCTTCATATCCACAGATAAATTCAACTTCATCAGAACGGCTCTTTCTTACTTGCTCAAGGTATTTTAAAATCATCTTGTAATAGGGGCCAATCTTTTGCCTGTACAGCAGCTCATCCTTTTCAAAGCTGTAACAGCAAAGCGTGTAATCATCCTTGTGGACATCCATTCCAATATATAGTATACTATTCATAGTGACCTCCTTTTGTATGCGGTAATTCCTGTTATTGTTAATTTTAGTATTAACAATTATTCACAGGTAAATCCACGTTATTGCAAATCCGGGGTCACTACATATTGTCTCTCTACTCATAGTATAAACTAACCAGCCCTATATATCAAGTGTTTTGCGCTACCCCACCCTCAAAATTAACCTATCTATTAACGCATTACCATATGTACGGTACTTTTGCTAACCCCAAACACTGTGGCCGTCTGGCGAACAGTAGAAGATGATTCGATAATATAGTTGCTGATCTCCAGCACCCGGCGTTGAATATAGTCTTGCATAAACAAGCCTCCCCATTAGCCTGATTTTTGTACATATATATGGCGGGAGGGAGCTTTTTATGCCCATCTATTGCCAAAATATCTCAACATATTTGCCAAATAACTGCTTTTTCCGCTCTCTTTTACCCTCTTTTCCCGAAAAATAAGATAATAAGCAGCTGTCAAGGAATTTACAAGCCCAAGTAAGACATGTTATAATCCTGTTGGGAGGAGGCTATATTATGAACACTTGGGGTAATAATATCCGTTTGGCAATTTTCGGTGAGTCTCATGGTCCGGCTGTTGGTATTGTTATTGACGGATTGCCTGCCGGCATGATTATTAATATGGATAATTTATCCAGTTTTATGGCTCGCCGCCGGCCCGGACAGAACCCTTTTTCCAGTGGCCGCCGGGAGGCTGACCGGCCGGCGATAGTCAGCGGTTTGCTTGACGGCAGGACTACCGGCGCACCGCTTTGTTGCCTTATTTACAACAACGATACCCGCTCTTCTGATTATGATCCCAAGCTGCGTCCCGGTCATGCCGATTGGCCGGCCTGGCTTAAATTTGGCGGCTTGGCTGATTTGCGGGGCGGCGGTCATTTTTCCGGACGGCTGACTGCACCCCTGGTTTTTGCCGGAGGTATTGCCAAGCAGGTTTTGGCAGAGCGAGGCATCCATGTATTTGGCCGGATCGCAGCTATCGGCGGGATCGAGGATAGGCCGCAACTGAGCGCGGAGGAATTTGCCGGCTTGGCCGGAGCCGCTTTCCCGGTTTTTGACCGAAAGGCGGCAAAGCAAATGCAAGAAGCAATTTTGGCAGCTCAGGCAGAAGGCGATTCCCTGGGCGGGATCGGGGAAGTTCTGGCCTTGGGAGTTCCGGCAGGACTGGGTGAACCCTTTTTCGGCTCGGCGGAGAGCCTGATTTCTTCTCTCCTTTTTTCCATCCCGGCAGTAAAGGGAGTAGAATTCGGAGCCGGATTCGCTCTGGCTGCTTGGCATGGTTCGGCTGCCAACGATCCTCTATTCCTGGAAAATGGAGAGGTCCGCAGCAAAAGCAATCACAACGGCGGGATTTTAGGCGGTCTCACCACCGGCATGCCTCTTTTAGTACGGGCAGCCATCAAACCTACCCCTTCTATCAGCAAAGAGCAACATACAGTGAACCCTTTGGCTATGAAAGAATCCACATTGAATATCGTCGGGCGCCATGATCCCTGTATTGTCCCCCGAGCCCTGCCTGCCCTGGAAGCAGCCTTAGCCCTCTGTTTACTGGAGCTTTGCTCAAACGGGTATGGCCAAGTTTGACAGATCAATTAGTTTTACGATGGTTTTACGATTGAATAAAAAACACAAAAATTTCTTTTCTTTCTGGCAAATCTATGCTATACTTATCTTAATTAAAGAAAAAAGGGGGTATAACCTATGAGTAGCATATATGCACCGCCAGGAGGTGATGGCATGACAATAGAAACAAAGGTTATACTTGTAGCACTTGCCGAAATAGCAGCAAAAGCTAAATCAGCAAAAGCAGTTTACAAAGCTATCGCAAAAATGGCAAATGTTGAAGGAATAGAGTTAAAAACGTATGAGGAAGCACAAGCTGAGGATGAAGAATAAGTTAAGTAGATTAACTATTTGGTTGATGTTCATTTTGAACACCAACCTCGTATATTGATTTTTCCCGCTATAGAATTACTGTTTAAGGTCGGGGGTGGCTCTTTTGCATTTCAACACAATAGAACCGCCCCTCTTTTTAATAAAAGCCTTTCCTTTCCTCACCACCGGCATGCCTCTTTTAGTGCGGGCAGCCATCAAATAGTTTGCTGGAGTTGAATCAATCTGCGTAACATCGTCCTTATAGGCCTGCCGGGTAGCGGGAAAACTACCCTGGGGGCTGCCCTGGCTCAGGAGCTTGGCAGGCCTTTTATAGATATGGATAGCCGGATCGAGGAGCGCCGGGGCCAAAGTATCAAGGAGATTTTTGCCAGCTGTGGCCAGGCCGCTTTTCGCCGCTGGGAAAAAGAGGAGGCAGCCCGCTGCGGGATCGAACAAGGAGCAGTTATAGCTACCGGCGGCGGCGTTGTCCTGGATGCCGGGAATGTTCAAGCCTTGAAAGCGAACGGGTATCTGGTGTTTTTGGACAGGCTTCCAAAGGCCATAATGGATAATTCTTCCATTACCGAACGACCTCTCCTAGCCGCAGGGCAGGAGAGCCTGGCTCAGCTGGCCCTGGAAAGGCGGCCTCTTTATTTGGCAACGGCTGATGAGGTTTTACCTGTGGCTGCCAATTTCAAGGACAGCCTCAACCCCCTTTTGGCCTTAGCCCAAGGAGCTACCTGCCGGGGTTTTGCCGTTATCGGCGACCCTATCGGCCACAGCCTCTCCCCTCTTTTGCACCGGGCAGTTTTTAAAGCTTTAAATATAGATATCCCTTATAACGCATTACGGATACCCCAGGGCTACTTAAAAGAATTCATCCGGGGAGTACGCGGCGGGGTTTTGCAGGGTTTTACTGTCACTATCCCTCACAAACGGGAAATACTGCCTTTTCTGGACGAGGTACGGGGGGGCGCCGCTCTTTGCGGCGCCGTCAATACGGTAATGCGGGATAAGGGACGCCTGATAGGTTATAATACGGATATGGAAGGTCTGCTCCTGGCTTTAAAGCGGCAGGGATATAGTTATGCCGGCCAAAATGTGCTGATCCTGGGGGCCGGAGGCGCAGCGGCAGGAGTGGCTTATAAAGCCGGGGCAAGCGGCGCCAGGGTAACGGTTTTGGCCCGGCGGGCCGGCCAGGCCGCGGCTCTTTCCCCCAACTTTGGGGAACTGAACAGCGAGAATCTGAGCCGTGAATCCCCAAAAGCGGATATCCTGATCAATGCCACACCTTTGGGAATGAAAGATTTCGGGGCGGATTTTCCCGATCTCAGTTTTTTAGCCAATTTGCCCGCGGGGGCTCTGGTTTGCGACCTGGTATATAATCCGGCTGCCACAAGTCTGCTGAAAGAGGCAGCCCGGCTGGGACTAGCCGTTATGAACGGAATGGAAATGCTGATTTGGCAGGCAATTTTAGCAGAACAAATTTTTGTCGGACTGGATAAGTTCGACTTCGCATATGAGATTATGCAGAAAGCAATTTCTAAATAATAGGTAATAGATATCCTGGATAGAATAGAAAATAGCAGGATATTTCCGGGCGGCTGAAG
>WRHF01000175.1 GCA_009783415.1 Clostridiales bacterium | reverse complement strand
AAAGGCAGTAAAAACAAAGTGAAATAGATGGTCACTAAAAAACAGTAAACAGGCAAAAATATTACAATATTTTTTTCGTGTTTACCGTTATTCAGGAAGTTTGCGTTTAAAGATTATATTGATTCATTAACTCAATTACCTCAATAGCTTAGAATACATCTGAATGGCTCCCGGTGCGGGTTGCGGTGAGAATAAGGTTTTCCCCGTCTATATCATAAATAAGAAGCCAATCTGGCAGTATATGACATTCGCGGAAACCAGCGTAATTTCCTTTCAATTCATGGTCGTGATGTTTGGGGTCAAGGGGCTTTTCTTCCACAAGCGTTTGCAGCACATCATCTAAAAGATTCATTGGAAGCCCGCGCTTGATTGCACGTTTCCTATCTTTTCTATATTGTGCAGTTGACTGAAGGTTTAGCATTTCCCACCTACTCCTCATCAATATCCGCGTCAATATCGGCGTTCATTTCTGCAACGCTACGGTAAACCCTTGTTTTGATTTTCCCCGCCCGGATATCCCGCGCTTCCTGCATGGCAGCTTCGGTTTCCGCATTATAACGTGGTTGTTTCAATTCAAACGGCAGGCCGCCTACAAGGACAGCTTGCCGCAAAAACATATTCACCGCGTCCGTAACCGTGATGCCAAAAATGGAAAACAGGTTTTCTGCATTTTTCTTTGTTTCCGGATCAGTTCGGATGTGTAGATCAGCAGTTTTAGCCACAAAAATCACCTCGTCAATATTATACCCCAATGCAGACACAAACGCAACACAAAAATGTAAATCCAAAAAAATAGCAGCTTAGGGCCAACCTGGCTCGAAGTGGAAAGGAGATTCACAGAATGTCCTGCAAGCGATAAATCGTACCAGCTGCGTTCAAAACTGCGCCACATTTAAAAATGAAAAAGCCTGCCAACATGTACGTTAGCAGGATTTCTGGCGGAGGGTGAGGGATTCGAACCCCCGTGGGTTGCCCCAAACGGATTTCAAGTCCGCCGCGTTATGACCTCTTCGCTAACCCTCCACTTTCACCAAAAGCATTCGCAACGCTTCCGGTAAGAGTATTATATAGCAAAAATCCAAAGATAGCAAGAGCTTTGGAAATAAAAACTCTTATTGACAATTGCCGGTTAATAATCCATAATAATATTGGTAATTGATTACATTAACAAAAGAAAGGTTATGATATTCTTATGCTAAAAAAATCCTTTATGATCCTGATTATCTTGATGCTGGTTTTTAGTTTTGGCTGCGGTTTACCACAGGATGATCGTGTTGCCGAGCTTGATTGTACTATTGCTGTTACTTGTCATGAGCTGGCGGCGGATCCTACTTTGTTGGAATCTGACAAGCAGGGATTGGTGCCGGAGGATGGCTTTATTCTTCCTCTCACCCCGACCCTATTCTTCCAGGAGGAAGATGCCTGCAATTTACTGATGCGGACCTTGCGTGCTTCCGGGATCCAGATAGATATCGAAAAAATACCCGGTACGGAGGATTATTATATTAAAGGCATCAATAATTTATATGAAATGGATGCAGGCCCTTTTTCCGGCTGGCTTTATAAAGTCAATGGCGAAGTCCTCGACTATAGCAGTTCCGCCTATTTGCTGCAGGAAGGGGATGCGGTGGAATTTTTCTATACTGAAGACTTTTCTGTCTTTTGGTAAATCACAATGAATAATAATGATTTATATTCTTATCTGCCTGCTATTGGCAGCCTGCTCCAGGACCGGCGCCTGGCTGATCTTGAGGAAGGAATGCGCCTTCGCCTCTGCCGCCGGGCGGTGGATGCTTTTCGCTGTCAGATAGAAGGGGGTAGTTGCGCCTTTGTTAGCAAAGAAGATTTTGCCGAAGCCATAATCCGTCAGGTTTTGGCTCAAAGCCAACCTGATCTGGTTCCGGTCATCAATGCCACCGGGGTGATCCTTCATACCAATTTGGGCCGGGCTCCCCTGGCGCCGGCTGCTTTGGCGGCCCTGAGCCAATTGGGCAGCTATACCAATTTGGAATATGACTTGACCGCCGGCAGACGTCAGGGCCGGGAAGAGCATCTGGAAGCCCTGCTCCAAGCCCTTACCGGGGCAGAAGCAGCCTTGGTGGTCAATAATAATGCAGCGGCTTTGCTTTTGATCAGCCGGACTTTGGCCTTGGGCTTAGACTGCCTGATTGCCAGGGGCGAGTTGCTGGAAATAGGCGCTTCCTGCCGCATTGGTGATATTATCGCATCCGGTGGAGCTGATTTGCAGGAAGTGGGCAGCGCAAATTGTGTCTATCTCAAGGATTATCAGGAATCCCTGACCCCTCGAACTGCTCTTATCTTTCGCATTCATCGCAGCAATTTCCAGCTTCGTGGTTTTACCCATCAACCGTCTATCCCGGAATTGGCGGCTTTTGCCAAAGACAAGAATTTGGTTTTGGCCTGCGATTTGGGCAGCGGCTCTCTTTTGCCGGATTGGGAGGAGGAAAGTGATCCGGCCCGCCTTTTGGATCTGGGAGTGGACTTACTTTGTTTTAGCGGGGATAAGCTGCTGGGCGGTCCTCAAGCCGGGATCATCCTGGGTCGTAAACACCTAATCAAGCGCTTGAGGCAGAACCCTCTCTATCGGGCTTTGCGTATAGATAAGATGACTACGGCAGCTTTGGCTGCCACTTTGGCTTGTTGGGGCCGTCCCGAGGAGCGGGAGGCAATACCGATCCTGGGCATGCTGAGAAAAAGTGAGACGGAACTGCTGGCGGCAGCCCAAGAACTGGCAGAAGCATTGGCAAAGATACCCGGCCTGCAGGCAAGTATAGAATGGGAGACGGATCAGATAGGGGGCGGGGCTTTGCCGGGTTGGGCGCCCGATTCGCCTCAAATCGCTTTGACGGCATCTATAGCGGCAGAGGAATTAAGAGAACGTTTGCGCCGGGGCTCTCCCCCGGTCATCGCCCGGATCAAACGGGAACGGCTCTATCTATCACCCCGGACTTTATTACCGGGCCAGGCAGAGCAGATGATTTGCGCCATAAAAGAAGCAATCAAATAAATTAAACAGCTCTTCAGGAGGATAAAAATGGTTAAATTTTCCAAATATACTTTGTTGATTCTCATCTTTGCTTGCATATTGACTGGTTGTGCCAGCAAAGAAAATGCTCCAAACCGTCCGCCCCTTCTTCTTAATGAGGATAAGGAGTACACTAGCGCGGAAGTTCTGGGATTTTTTCAGCGTAACGAGGATTTGTTCAGACAAATAACTCAATGGATGCTTGAAGATAAACGAACCGGCGGTATTGTTTTTGATAGCGCGGAGCCGGATTTCATAGGGGATTATAGCTCTTGGGAAGATGTGGATATCAAAGAGCAGCTGGAAGAAATGGCCCGGCTGCTGAGCCTTTGGTTTATTCAGGATGCTGCCGGCAACAATTATGGCTCGGTCTATTTCGACTTCAAAAATATCCATCGGGGCCAATGCATTTTTTACTGCAGCCGGGAGTCGGAAGAAACCGCTACCGCCAGCCAATTTGCCCCCGATTGGTATTATTTCAGTTATGAAAATGACTTTTAATGATATGAACTGCTATAACCCTATTATTATCGGTACTGCAGGTCATGTGGACCATGGCAAAACCGAACTGTGCCGTGCCCTCACCGGGATAGATACCGACCGTCTGGCCGAGGAAAAAAGGCGGGGTATTTCTATCAGCCTGGGTTTTGCGCCTCTTACCCTTCCTTCCGGGCAAGAGGCCGGCTTGGTGGATGTGCCGGGGCATGAACGTTTTATCAAAACCATGGTGGCGGGAGCCTGGGGGATAGATTTGGTGCTATTTCTGGTTGCCGCCGACCAGGGATTTAGTCCCCAAAGCCGGGAGCATCTGGATATTATCAGCCTGCTGGGCATTGACCGCGGCTTGTTGTTGCTGAGTAAAAGTGACTTGGTAAGCCCGGAGCAATTGGCTCAAAGGGAAAAGGAATTGCGCCGGGAAGTCCGGGGCTCCGGCCTAAGCGCCGCTCCTCTCCTAGCCATCTCCGCTAAAACCAAGTCCTGTTTACCTGAATTACTGCTAGAATTGGAAAAAATTGGAAATAGCTTACCTCTCCGCAGTGCTCAAGGGCCTTTTCGTCTGGCAGTGGACCGGGTTTTTTCTTTGCCCGGCTTCGGTACCATTGCCGCAGGGGTGGTTGCCGGCGGCAGGATCCGGGCCGGGGATACTTTGGAGCTGGTACGGGGTCAGTATAAGCAGAAGATTCGCTTGCGGGGTTTAGAAATCTTCGGCTACACTGCGGCAGAAGCAAAGGTAGGGCAGCGGGCTGCCCTTAATTTGGCCCATCTGGAAGTGGGAGAGGTCCCCAAAGGCAGCTGGCTTGCTCAGCCCGGCTTGCTTGATCCCGGCTATTGCTGGGATGTAAAGCTGCAGCTTTTGCCCCAAGCCGTCAAGCTGAGCCAGGGGCAGCGGCTTCACCTGCATCATGGGGCGGCCCGGACCAATGCCCGGATCAATTTTCTCGACCGCCGGGAATTGGCGCCGGGAGAAACTTGCCTCTGCCAACTGGATTTGGAACAAGCCCTGGCCGGACTCAAAGACGACCGCTTTATCATTCGTTCCTATTCGCCTCTTGCTACCATCGGCGGCGGTCTGATCCTAAATCCGCTGGCGATCCGGCAGCGCCGCCATAAAGATCAGGCTGCGGCAACCCTGGCTCTGCAGGCGCAAAAGGAGCCGGAGACCCTGTTGCTGACAGCCTTGAGGGAAAAATGGCCGCAAAGCCTTTCCTCCCTGGCCCGGGCTGCCGGTCTTGCGGAAGATGAAGCAAAGGCTATCATAGATAAGAGCAGGAATATCAAGAAATGTGGAAAATTATACCTATCCAGTGCAGAGGAGGAACAGCTCAGGCGTAAATTAACGGATCAGCTGGCGGCTTATCATCATCAATACCCCCTGCGCCAAGGTATGCCTTTGGAGCAGGCCAGGCAATTGCTTCCTGCTGCCGGGCGGGAGTTATTCATAGAATTGCTCGATCAATGGCCCCGGCTGCTCCGGGAAAATCAAACCCTGGCATTGGCAGACTTTGCGCCCCAAATCCCGCCTGCTCTGGCCCGCTGGGTCAAGGCAGCGGAAGAATTATATAGGCAGAAACAACTGGCCCCCCCTATCTGGGAGGAAACCTGCCGGGAGCTGGCCATACCCCCGGGGCAAAGGCGGGAAATACGGCTTTTTTTAGATAGGCAGTTTTTAGTCAAGGTCAGTCCGGATTTGAGTTTTGACCGTCCGGCTTTTGCTGAAGCCAAGCGGCAGCTGGAAAAGTTTTTGCTGACAAACGGCTCCATCACCTTAGGACAAGCCAGGGACATTTGGGGAACAAGCCGGAAGTTTGCCCTAGCTCTTTTGGAATATTTTGATAGGATCGGCTTAACTGTGAGACAAGGGGAAATAAGAGTTAGGAGTTAGGAGTGAGGAGTGAGGAGTTTTTTAAAAGAAAAAGCGGGGCTTTTTTACAACAACTCCTAACTCCTACCCCAGATAAACTGGAAAAGCATTCAAAAACAAATTAGACACGGATTTACGCGGATTAAAAACGGATTAGCACGGATTTTTTTATTATAAAAAGTATTGAATTATTTTTATCTTTTCC
>WRHF01000174.1 GCA_009783415.1 Clostridiales bacterium | reverse complement strand
ATCTTGCGCTGATTCCCGGGGTGGTGTCCACCCAGGTTGGTTATGCCAATGGACGTACTGCCGATCCTGTTTATGAAGACGTTTGCCATCATGATACCGGTCATGCCGAGACTGTAAAGGTGGAATATGATTTATCGAAAATAAGCCTGACTTTTTTGCTGGAACTGTTTTATGATGCTATTGATCCCACATCATATAACCGCCAGGGCGGTGATAGCGGAACCCAGTATCGCAGCGGCATTTATTATCTGGATCAAGCCGATGAAGAAATTATTCTGGGGTCTATAAAGCTGCTCCAGGAAAGTTATGACAAGCCGGTATTGATCGAAGTTGAGCAGCTTGCAAACTTTTATCCCGCCGAGGAGTATCACCAGAAATATCTGAAGAAAAATCCGGGCGGCTATTGCCATATCGGTGCTGCGAAATTTGAGAAGGCGCGCCAGGCGGCGGATGAGGCTACGCTATCCCGGACTAAAGAGCAGGAGGAACTGCGGCAAACCCTTAGCGAGCTGCAATTTGAGGTTACCCAGAATGGCGCGACCGAGCCGCCCTTCCGTAATGAGTATTTTGACACCTTTCAGCCCGGCATTTATGTGGATATTGTAAGTGGGGAGCCGCTGTTTGTATCCACCGACAAGTTTGACGCAGGATGCGGTTGGCCCAGCTTTGCCCGGCCCATCAGCGAAGAGCTGATTGCCCAGCTCCCCGACCATTCCCATGGACGGGAGCGCATAGAGGTCAGAAGTAAAAAAAGCGGCGCCCATCTGGGGCACCTATTTGAGGATGGACCTTTAGCGATGGGCGGCCAGCGTTATTGCATCAACAGCGCTTCATTACGTTTTGTGCCGGAGGAATCTATGGTAGGCGAGGGGTATGGGGGTTTGTTGGGGCTGCTGAAGTAGTGTTTAGAGTGGTGTGTTTAGTGTGGAGTGTGGAGTGTTTAGAGTGGAGTGTGGAGAGTGGAGAGTGGAGTGTGGAGAGTTGAGAGTGGAGGGTGGAGTTTTTTTTGGGTGATCTTCTTGGGGTGATTTTGAATGTTGGGCGAAATTCTACCTATGATGGGCCTGGTATTCGTACTGTGGTTTTTTTTAAGGGGTGTAATTTGCGGTGCCTTTGGTGTTCTACGCCGGAATCTCAATTATTGGAAAAACAAGCTGGGTATAGAGCGGATAAATGCGTTTGTTGCGGGAAATGTGTCGAGGGTTGTCCCCGGCAGGCGCTTGGTTTTGAATACAATGCTGTCATTAGATATAGGGATCGTTGTGATCATTGCTGGAAATGTGTTGATGGTTGTCCTGTTGGAGCTATGATTTCCTATGGTTATTCTATAACTGTAGAGGAATTGATGAAAGAACTGGTCAAGGATGAGGTGTTCTTTTTTCATTCCGGGGGCGGAATAACTTTGAGCGGGGGTGAGCCCCTGGTCCAGGCCGAATTTTCTGCTGCGCTGCTGAAAGCCTGCAAGGAGCGGCAGATAGGCACAGCGATCGAAAGCAGTCTCTGCGTTCCCTATGATAAGATAGAGATGGTTTTGCCCTGGCTGGATCATCTTTATCTGGATATTAAGCATATGGATACTCTGGCTCACCGAAAATACACCGGGCAGGGTAATGAATTGGTATTGGAGAATTTGCGCCTGATTGATCAGAGCGCCTTTCCCGGGGCTATCGTGATCCGGATTCCCTTGATTCCCGGTATCAATGATGATATTGGGAATATTTACCAAACAGCTCGTTTTTGCGCCGGTTTAAAGAAGAAGACTGTTTTAGAGTTGCTGCCTTATCACCTGATGGGGGTGGGGACATATCAAATCTTGGGTTTGGAATACCGGTTCAAAGAACTAAAAAGCTATGATCATGATCAGGCAGAGGAATTGGCGGCAAAAGTTAAGCAAAACGTTCCTCGGCAGCCGGTACGCTTGGCTGGGGGTTAGTAGCTTACAGACTTGTTTCGTAAATAAAAAACAAGAATTTCGTTCAATAATTTTCGCGAAGCGAAAAGTTACCCTCATTCTGATTTCTGAATACTGAATCCTGAATACTTGCGGCTGAAAGCCGCTTTAGATTATTAGCCAGTCAATCAAATTGATTTGTTGTATGCCGTCATGATCGCCGGGGAAATCGTCTAATGTGATCAGAAATTTCGGATAGTTGTCTTTGATTTGCTGTAGCGGTTCAAGCTCCCGTTCCAAAGTGCTTTCGTCCAGCACGGATGCCGAAACCTGATAGTATTCGGTTTTTTTATCACGGATGGCGACAAAGTCAACCTCCCTGCCTCGCGCGGATTTGCCGATGTTGATGGTATAACCGCGCCGTAACAGTTCTAAATAAACGATGTTTTCGATCTGATGGCCGATGTCTTTATTTGTTGTCCCCAGGATCAGATTCCTAAGTCCCGTATCGCAGATATAATACTTGCTTTCAGATTTAAGATGTATCTTGCCTTTTATATCATAGCGGTTTACTTTATAAAAAAGGTAGGCATCGGTGAGCGCCGTCAAATAGGTATCAACCGTGGCAGAACCTGTGGGACGGCCCCCTGAGGAAAGGGTATCCGCAATTTTTTTAGTGGAAACGGGGCTTCCCGCATTACTGGCTAAAAAGCTTGCTATGGATTTAAGCAAACTGATATCACTAAGTCCTTCCCGGGTCATCACATCTTTGACTAGCACCGTATTGTAGATTCCCTCTAAATACTGACTGTGGGCAAGAGAATTATCCGCAAAGCGGGTCGCATAAGGGAAGGCTCCCATGTTCATGTATTGATTAAAGCGCTCGCGCTTATCAGGTGTTTTTACTGCCTCGCTGTATTCGGCAAAAGAAAGCGGAAGCATGTCGATCTCAATATAGCGGGCGGTGAGCTTGGTTGCAAGCTCGCCCGAAAGCATATGAGCATTTGACCCGGTGATATAAATATCCAGGTTCTTTCTCAGATATAGGCTGGAAACCGTTCTTTCATAGTCCGGGCAATTTTGGATTTCATCTATGAAAACATAGGTCCACTTGTTTTCCAGAACGCGGTTTTTTATATACTCATGTAATTTCTTATGATCCAAAAGTTCAGATACATCCTCATCTTCCAAATTAACAAAGATAATCTGCTCATCAGCTACACCGCCGGCCTTCAACCAGGCGATATATAAATCAAACAGGGTGGATTTTCCGCATCTGCGGACACCGGTGACAACTTTGATCATTTCTTCTTCCCGCCACATAGCAAGTTGGTCTAAGTAGTCTTTACGCTCAATTAGTTTGTTCATAAGTAAGTGCGGCCCCTTTCAAGTGAAGTATGTTTACTCATTATAACAAACACTTGCAAAAAATGCAAGTGTTTGTTATAATGAATTAATACCTTACTGTTCCCCATTAAAAAAGCAGGTGACCTCCCTAACCTCTAACCTCTATTTATGATAAGTTTCTCCCCGGTTGATTTTCAACACCCGATAGATTTGTTCCAGTAAAATCAGGCGCATCAACTGGTGGGGGTAGGTGAGGCGGCCAAAAGAAAGGCGGAGATCTGCCAGATCCAGCACTTTTTTGTCCAAGCCCCAGGAACCGCCGATGATGAATGTGAAATGGCTTTGTCCTGCCAGGCTCTTATCAGCCAGTACTTGGGCCAGTTGGGTGGAGGAGAGGCTTTGGCCTTCAATATCCAGAGCTATCTGATAGGCATCCGGCGATAAGGCCTGTAATATCCGTTGGCCTTCCCTGGTCAATAATTGAGAGATGGAAATATTTACCATATTTTCTTCGGCTATCTCAATTGTATTCAACCTGGTCAAAGGCAGCAGGCGTTTGGTATATTCGGCTATGCCTTCGCGCAGGTATTTTTCTTTCAGTTTACCCACGGCAATAATAGTTATTTGCAGCAAAAATCAATCACCCAGTTCGCCTAAAATTACAGTCAGTACCACATTCTCATCTTTGCGGACCACGGTCACATTGACCTCTTCACCCACCCGGCGGCTGAAAATTTCATCCTGAAGCTGGCTGCCGCTTTCAATTTTCTTGTCGTCCACGGCGATGACGATATCATTATCCATCATACCGGCTCTATCTGCCGGGGATCCTGCAGCCGGCATTACCATTACTCCGTAATCCACCACCAAATTATTATATCTGGCCAGGCTGGGTGTAATATCCCGCAGCAGGCTGACCCCTAGGGCCGGACGGATAACTTTGCCGTTTTTGATCAGGGAATCGGCTATGTCTCTTGCGGTATTGCAGGGGATGGCAAAGCCCATGCCTTCAAAATAGCTGGAGGCGATTTTAATAGTGTTGATGCCTATCAGCTGGCCTTTACTGTTGAGCAAAGCCCCCCCGGAATTGCCGGGATTGATGGCGGCATCTGTTTGGATCAGGGAGAGACGCTGGCCTTCGGCAGTGGTGATTTGCCGGTTGAGACCGCTGAGATAGCCTACGGTGACCGAGCGGGCAAAATCATTGCCGCCGGGATTGCCGATAGCCACGGCCAGCTCACCTACTTGCAGCTGGTCGGAATCGCCGAATTGAGCCACAGTCAGATTGCTTTCAGCAACTTTGATCACCGCCAGATCGCTTCGGGGATCGGTACCTATCACATCGGCTTCTACCTGACGGCCGTCGGCCAGAGAGACCATCAGCCGGTTGGCTCCGGAAATAACATGGTCATTGGTGATTATATAGCCGTCATTTGAGATGATCACCCCGGAACCGGCGCTTTGTTCGATCTCCTGCTCACCCCGGAAGAGATCCCGGGCCGAGCTGAAATTGGTGATGCCTACCACAGCCGGGCCAACTTTATTGGCGATGGAGGTGATAAGTGTGGCCTGTTCTTCCAAATCGGGAGGCTCGGCATTGCCCAGATCCGGGGCGCCTTGCTGGGTGAGGCTGGATTGCGGCTGATTATTGTTGGGCAGTTCCGCCGCGGACGGAGGTTCATTTACTGTATTTTGGCTGCCGACTATTTGCCAGGTTATAAAAGCGCTGCCAAAACCCACGGCAATTACCAGCAAAAGCATAAGGATCCAAATTCCAACCCGGCTTTTGGGCCGTTCTTCTTGAAAATAACTCATATTCAAGCCTCCCTTTTGTCAATTCGTAATTCGTAATGCGTAATTTGTAATTGTTTTTTCAATAAGTATTTTATTCGGTGTAGCTGAAATATATCTGAAGATATAGTTTGTTTTTGGGCTGGTCAAAAGTGGATTAATATGTTAAAATGTTTTTCAGTGGTATTTATTTTTTTGTAAGGAGGTTTTGTTTATGTGTCAAGAATGTGGTTGCGGTCATGGTGAGGGTGTTATGATTACCATTCCGGTGGGTGGTATGAGTTGTGAGCATTGTGTCCGGGCGGTTGAAGGAGCTTTGGCAGAGGTGGCGGGGGTCAGCCGGATCCGGGTCGACTTAACAACCGGCACAGTTACCTTTACCCTGACCGAAGAAGGCGATATCCAAGCAGTAAAACAAGCAATCCAAGAAGAAGGCTACGAAGTCTAATCCCCAATCCCCAATCCCTAACCCGGACAAGCCGGAGCTTTGAGCTTTGAGTCTTGAGTTTTGAGTGGGAATACGAAGGTACAAAAATTTTGCCATTTTGCGCAGAATTTCGGGAGTAAGTGCCTACTCCCTACCCCAGATAAACTGGAAAAGTATTAAAAAGAATTAGACACGGATTGAACGGATTA
>WRHF01000173.1 GCA_009783415.1 Clostridiales bacterium | reverse complement strand
CAATAAAAAGGGTACTCCTATTTATGCGGCGGAGAGCGGCAAGGTTATCTTCGCTTCCTATTCCGGCGGTTATGGCAATCTGGTTAAGATCGATCACGGCGACGGACTGCATACCTGGTATGCCCACATGAGTAAATTTTCGGTCAAAGTAGGCGACAGTGTCTCAAAAGGTCAGCAGGTAGGAGCGATCGGTACCACCGGGCGCACCACCGGACCGCACCTCCATTTCGAGGTTAGGATAAATGGTACTGCCTACAACCCCTTAAATTATTTGCGCTAAAGCTTCCAAGTTTAAGTAAGAATAATAAAAAAAGCGGACTAAAGCCGCTTTTTTTATTATTCTTACTTAAACTGTTTTTTTTATTATTAGCAATAGTTTGGCATTTTCTGCGATTCGACAAAACTGGTAAATTATTCCAGTATTATCAAAATAGGTAGATTTAGAATATGGGTTTACCTTGGCAAATAAGATTCGCATAATTCGACAAATTTACCTTATTTTTAAGGGAATTTGTCGCAAGAAAAAAATAGTAAAATTGGATTTTATTGCAGGATTAAGAGGCAAAAGATAGAAAATATCTTTAAAGTTAAGCTATAATCCGCCACAAAATATTCACTCAAAAGGTGTTTGCTGAGCGGCAGGTAGCGTTTTGCCTGATAAAAAGCTGGATTCAGTAGACGCCTAATGAGGGCACAGGAAGGGGGCTTGCCTCAACTAAGGGGAAAGTTGGCGAGAGCAGTTACTGTTTGGGGAAAAGGCGGAGAGAGCAAAAAACTTAGAGAAAGCTGGGGTAAAGACATGGACTCTGTAATAAAAATTTTATTAGCCGACGATAGCAAGAGCTTTTGTGCCGTAACCAGAGAATATTTTGCCGCTTTGGGCAACTATCATGTTTGCGCTTGCGCATATGACGGACTTGAAGCCTTGGAAATGATCGAAAAACATCAGCCTGATGTAGTAATTCTGGACTTGGTTATGCCTCACTTGGATGGGATCGGTGTTTTGGAGCGCCTGGGGCAACTTAATATCCCCTACCGGCCTCATATCATTATGCTGACTGCTTTTGGTCAGGAAGCCTTGACCAAAAAAGCTGTAGAGCTGGGAGCCACCTATTACATACTCAAGCCTTTTGATTTGGATCTACTCGCCGCCAGGATAGGCCAGCTTGTTTCCGATACTCAAACAGAAACAATGGTCAATCCCGGCATAGCACCAATGAAATCCCGGAACATGGACTTGGAAGTTACCAGGATCATTCACCAAATGGGAGTACCCGCTCATGTCAAGGGGTATCAATACTTACGCGATGCTATTTTGCTTGTCACCGAGGAAGTAAATCTAATGGGGGCCGTAACCAAAGAGCTGTATCCCCTGATTGCCGAAAAATACACCACGACCGCCAGCAGAGTTGAAAGAGCCATTCGTCATGCCATAGAACTGGCCTGGGACAGGGGCAATGTGGATATGATGAACAAGTACTTTGGTTATACCATCAATATCGAACGAGGCAAACCCACCAATTCCGAATTCATTGCCATGGTAGCAGATAAGCTGAGGATAGGTGAAAAATTGGCGTGAAAGTATCTAGTATCTAGTGACTAGTGGCTGGAACGGGTGTGTTTTCGCTTCACGAAAACTATTAAACTATTAAAGCAAACAACTTGTTTTTAGGCGTCAGTAAGTAACATGGGGTTCTCCATAGCGGAGAACCCCATTAATTATTGATCTTAGCCTAAGCAAAGTGAACTCCTTCAAGGGCCAGTAATTTCTTCTTAAAAATCACCTTTCCGCAATTGACGTCACCGCCGAAACCGCCCAATCCTCCATTACCCGCCACCACCCGGTGGCAGGGTACATAAAGCAGGATAGGGTTGTTACGCATGGCGCCGCCAACCGCCCGGGCTGCCCTGGGGTTACCTGCCTCCCTGGCCAACTCCCCATAGGAAGTGATAGTGCCATAAGGAATTTTTGCAGCCAAAAGCCAAACTTTACGAAAAAACTCCGGCCCGTCCGGCAATTCAAAAGGCATTTCAAAGCGTCGGAGTTGACCGGTAAAATATTTAGTCAGCTCTTCTTGCAGCTCTTTAGCAAATCCATGCAGCTTCGAAGGACCGACCCCCTCCCCCACCGCCATATGCAACTCAATCAGCTTGTCCCCTTCCCAGGCAGCCGCCAATGGTCCAAGCTTGGTATTGATCAGACATTCCCCCATAATACGCCTCTGCTTTCTTTTAACTCCTAACTCCTAATTCCTAACTTCTAATCTCAACCTTCTGTTCCGCTTTCCCTTCCGGGTCAGCAAAGAACTGTGCTGACCCGGCAAATATAGCCCAAGCTACCCGCCACTGATAAGCCGGATCTAAAAGCAGTTTTTCTTCTTTGGGATTTGAAATGAAGCCAACTTCTGCTATAACTGTCGGAATGGATAGATTGCTTAGGATATACGAACTTTTATGCGGCAAGGCTTCCCGGTTGGTGTTAGCCAGGTTTTGTTTCAGCTGGGCTTGAATGGTCTTGGCCAGCGCCTCCCCATGTTGATTTCCTTGCTTAAAAAATACCTGGGCGCCCTGCCACTTGGGTGAACCGGCAAGACTGTTGCAGTGGATGCTGATATAGGCATCAGCTTTTTCCTTTTTGGCCAGCTCTACCCGCATAACCAGGTCGGCAGACTTGCGATTGGAAAATACGTTGTCATTTTCCCGCACCATCACCACATTAGCTCCTGCCTGACGCAAAAGATCTGCCAGGACCAGACTGATTTGCAGATTTAATTCTTTTTCCCGGGTACCTGTATAACCGATCACCCCCGGATCAATACCTCCATGTCCCGCATCTATCACAATTGTTTTATTCAACAGAGGCCAGGAAGAAACCTCTTTACTGGGAGGAAAATCTGCCAAAAACACAATAGCCGCTATACCTAATAAAATTACTGCTATGACACAAATAATTCTCCGCAGAGCCCGGCGGGAGATGAAAAATACAGGCATATCCAAGCCTCCTCTTAGGGACAATAGTAGTCTCTAAGAAAAGTATGCGAAAGATGGCCTTCCTAGAATAGACATCTAAAAATTATAATTTCAGTATTTTCGCGTAACAAAAAACCGCAATAATTCAGCATCCGAATTTCTTATTCCTGAATTCGTACGGTGCAGCCGCTTTACTCTCTGCTTCTCCAAATTTCCCAGCCGTCAGTATCGCGGTCGCATTCATGAGAAACGGATGCCTCCATAATTTCACAATAAGCCCAATGGGTTCGCGTTAAATCCGTATAACTTGGCAAACTCTCCGGCAGGTCAGCCAATTTTATTCCCCGTCCCAGCATGCAATTGACAATCTTGACGGCTTCAGCCCGGCTGATACTGCTTTGAGGTCTGAATTCTCCCCCCGGATAGCCGTTGATCCAGCCTTTTTGATAGGCGGAAACAATATAGCCAAAGGCCCAATAGTCTTCCGGTACATCAGTAAAGGGGTTGGGGCTAGCGGTCGATAAATCATCAAAGCGGCTGGCAATCGCTGCAAACTCCACCCGGCTGATAGCCGCAAAGGGCCTGAAGCTGCCGTCTTCATAGCCTTGAATAATACCTGCTGCGGCGAGATAGTTCACCGCCTGGGCATGCCCTTCATTGCCTTTTATGTCATTGAATCTGTTCTTAGTGTCATCATTTTTACTTGAAGTCTTAAGCAATCGCCAAAAAATAATAGCGACCTCAGCCCGGGTGATCTTGCCATCCGGCTGAACAGAGCCGTTTGGATAGCCGCCTATGTACTTGATATGATCCTCCGTTTCCAAGGTACTCATGATTTTCTCGCTTACTGTGAATCTTATTTGCCGCCCGGTTTGATTGGCAGCTACCGGCTCTTCACTGAGATAGTTGTAATAGAAATTAACAGTATTGCTGCCGCTTTTGATCGTAACAGTTTGACTGGTCGGGGAATCTTTATCCAATGCATAGCCTTTGATTATAGGGGCGCTGACTACTTCCCCATCCCCGACGAATGCCGTGACGCTTTGATTGTAGATTATTGCATCGGTTGCTTTATCAATGCCTTTTACGGTCAATGTGGCTGAGGCAGGACGCTCACCGCCGCTGCTGCCGCCGGGGACAATGATTTTCCGATACTGTGCTACAAAAGTAGTATCTTCTGTTATCTTTTCTTCTGAAATATCTTCCCCGCTATAAAAAGTACTGCCTCCGTTCTTTGACCATTCATGGAAAGTATAGCCTGTTGCGGGGTCAATGAAAGGTACTATTCTGACACTCTCACCCCAGAAAACTTCCACACTGTAAGTTTCAAGGGGCGCCTCATCCCCGTCAATTGTCATTATCCCATTCGCATCAGTCACAAAGGTCACAATGTAAGCATTCTGTTTCCATTGAGCGGTATAAACAATAGTACTCCCCGCCTCAGCCAAAATCTTAGTGGGTTCGGACGGCAGCCAGCCGGCAAAGGTATGACCGGTTTTGCCGGGCTCAGGCACCGTATAGGGCGTACCCGGTTCGCCGCTGAAATAATTGGGCAGATCCTCCTCTACCCTGCCGCCGTTATAATCAAAGATGACCGTAGCCTTGGCAGCCGCTACATATCGGGCGGTAAATGTGATATCTCCGGTCACAGGATAGGATTTAACCATTTCCGAATCGCAGACACCACCCAAGCTGGATTCCCAGCCAATAAAAACATATCCGCTTTTAACCTCAATTTCCGGGACGATCTTCACACTTTCGCCGTAATAGACGCTTTCGTTGTGTTTATCAGGCGCCATGGCGCCATTTACGCCTGCAGAAAATGTTACAGTATTGATTTTGGCAGCCCATTGAGCGACATATTTGGTAATAGTTTTTTCTGCGCCATAAAAACCACTGGGCCTTTCCGGTAGCCAACCCCCAGGATAAACCCGCAGCCAACCGCTATGGACATACCCGCTTTTTACCGGCTCGGGAGGAATATAGGCTGTACCAGGTCTGCCGCTGACATAATCGGAGTCCACTTCCCTGCCGGATAAAATATCTTTATCCGGATCCAACTCTTTACCATACTCCATCTCTATCGCCCGGCCGCCATTATAATCAAAGATCACCGTAGCATTGGCGCTATCCGCATAAACGGCGGTAAAGGTAATGTCCCTGGTTATAGGATACAATAATACCGCCTCACCATCATAAATACCACCAAAATTGGATTTCCAACCAATAAAAACATAACCGGTCTTAGGCGCTATATCAGGAACAGCCTTCACTGTATTCCCTTCAGCAACTTCTTCGCTTGCAGAAGTGGGAGTCATTGTACCATGATCGCCAGCCTTAAAGATTACAGTATACTTCTCGTCGATTTCAGTTAAATAAGGTCTCAGGTAGGGATAACTATGACCACTCATAATATCCCAAATAATATCAAAATCCCAGCCTAATTCATCCTCATATGTATACCGATTATTGGCTTGCGCCAAGGTAATTAAAGTGTCTGCATCGTTTATCGGATCTCCATCAATATATATGAGAGCCATGTTATTATTTTTGTCAACATTGTCGCCAATCAAGCAGCTGCAAATTCTACTTGGATCGCCTGTATTTTCAGCATATATCCGATTAGACAAAACGGCACATTGAGAAACAGAACCAGGAACAGTATTAGGATTGTAGCCAAAAATACCTCCTGCATACGCATATGATAGGTAAACAGAG
>WRHF01000172.1 GCA_009783415.1 Clostridiales bacterium | reverse complement strand
ACTGTATTTCTACTCCCTTGCGTCTTTCTTCGTTGTTGCAGCTTGTCGAAGGTGGTATGGCAGTTAAAGTTACCCTAGTCCTAACTTCACACACCACACTCCACTCTTCACACACCACTCTTCACACACTACTCTTTTGGAGGAAAAATCATGTTTGCTGATTTCTTAAAAGCATGCATTGTGGGCGGGCTGATTTGTGTTATCGGCCAGCTTTTAATGGACCTGGTTAAGCTGACCCCGGCGCATACTATGTGTGTTTTGGTGGTTTCCGGGGCGGTTTTGGGGGCTTTGGGGCTTTATCAGCCCTTGGCGGATTGGGCCGGGTTTGGGGCTAAATTGCCTATTTCCAGTTTCGGTAATTCTCTTTTTCAGGGAGCTCTGGAAGGCGCCGGCAGCGATGGTTTTTGGGGCCTTTGGCAAGGCTTGCTCAAAACTACCTCGGCGGGGATCGGAGCGGCCATTGTTTTTGCTTTTACCATATCGCTGTTTTTCAAGGCAAAAAACTAAATACTTGACAATTAAAGGAATAGCGAATATAATTAAAGACAAGAAAGCGGCCCCTTGCTGAGGGAAGGCTGCTCTCCTGAAAATAGGTTTCGGCCTATAATGACCAAAATTCGTATTTTGAGAGATGGCCTTTCCTTTAACTAGGGAAGGTTATTTTCTCTTAGAGAGAAGATAAACTGTGAGGAAGATTATGTACATACCAAGTATGACTAACCCCATCACTGTCACCTCCTTCCCGGAGAGTAACCTATGCGCCACTTTCTTATCTTGACAAATTATAGCATACTACAACAGAATCTGCAAGTACCTGTTTATATTCTTGCAAAAACCTTTCTAAAAAATAAGTACATATAAAAGGATTTACCTTGCCAATGTTGAATTGTCTTGGGTGGGTTATTTGTAATATAATGTAAGGAAGAATAGGAGGAAGACTATGAAAGAAACCGCGCTTTATCAGGAACATATCCGCCTGGGTGGAAAAATAGTTGATTTTGGCGGCTGGGCTTTGCCTGTCCAGTTTGGCGGCATTATTGAAGAGCATCTGGCTTGCCGGGAAGCAGCCGGGCTTTTTGATGTTTCCCATATGGGGGAAATCATGGTGGAAGGCCCTGAAGCTGAGGCTTTTATTCAGTATTTAGTAACAAATGATATCAGTATTGCAAGTGACAACCATGTCATTTATTCTCCGATGTGCTATCCGGACGGTGGGGTAGTCGATGATCTTTTGATCTATAAATTCAATAAAGAGAAATACCTTTTGGTAGTCAATGCCTCTAATTTGGAAAAAGACTGGCAATGGATCAACGAGCAGGAAAAAGGCCAGGTAGAGCTCTTGAATTTATCTGAACAAATTTCCGAATTGGCCCTGCAAGGTCCCAAGGCCCAGCAGATCTTAGCCCGCTTGACTGATTACGGTCTGGATGATTTGAAGTTTTATACATTCGAGCCGGAAGTAATTATTGCCGGGGCCAAAGCCCTGCTCTCCCGTACCGGCTATACCGGTGAGGACGGTTTTGAATTATATTTGGACAATCAGGATGCAGCCCGCATTTGGCGGCAGCTGCTGGAAGCGGGGGAGGCGGACGGTTTGACGCCGGTTGGCCTGGGCGCCCGGGATACCCTGCGTTTTGAGGTGGCTATGCCCCTTTACGGTCAGGAAATCGATGCCCGGATAACCCCCTTGGAGGCTGGCCTGGGCAGCTTTGTCAAAGCGGATAAGCCGGATTATATCGGCAAAGAGGCTTTGGCTGCTATCCGCGCTGCCGGGGTGCGGCGCAAAACTGTAGGCTTTGAGATGGTGGGCAGGGGAGTGGCCCGCAGCCATTTCCCGGTGGTCAAGGAAGAAAATGGCCCGGAAATCGGTTTTGTTACCACAGGCAGCTATGCCCCCTCTGTGGGAAAGAACCTGGGGATGGCCCTGCTCAGCACCGAATATGCGGTGCCGGGGGAAAGAATTTATGTGATCATTAGAGGCAAGGCTGTGGAGGCCAGGATTATTCCCAGGCCTTTCCATAAGAAAAATTACAAAAAATAGGGAGGGAACTGATATGAACATCAAACCGGAATTAAAGTACACCAAAGACCATGAATGGCTGCGCCTGGAAGGTGATATCGCTTTTATCGGCCTGGCCGACTATGCCCAGGAGCATTTGGGCGACATTGTATTCGTGGATCTGCCCCAGGTAGGGGATGGCATCAGCGCCGGAGAAGTGCTGGGTGTGGTGGAAAGCGTTAAAGCTGCTTCCGATGTCTATTGCCCGGTAGACGGAGAAATCGTCGCCATCAATGAGGAATTAGCCGATAACCCTGCCGCCATCAACGAAGACGCCTACGCCGCCTGGATAGCTCAAGTGAAAATAACTAACTTGACCCAGGTGGAGTCTATGTTGGATGCGGATGCCTATGAACCCTTCTGCCAGGAATAAAGCATTTTTAGAGTGGAGTGTGGAGTGTGAAGAGTGGAGTTAAGGAGAAATTTATGCACAGATATAACGGCAATACCCAAGCCGAGCAGCAGGAAATGCTCCAGGCCTTGGGCCTCAATGATGTCGGGCAGCTTTTTGCCGATATTCCTGCCGGTTTGCGCTTGGGGCGGCCTTTGAGCTTGCCCCCTGCTTTGGCCGAGCAGGATTTGATCAAGTACCTGGCTGGCCTGGCCGGCGCCAATGCCAATACTGATGAATATACCTGTTTTTTGGGAGCCGGCGCTTATGACCGGCATATACCTGCCCATATCCATCATTTGATCAGCCGGCAGGAATTCCTGACCGCCTATACTCCATATCAGCCGGAAATCAGCCAGGGTACCCTGCAAAATATTTTTGAGTATCAAAGCATGATATGCGAGCTGACAGGCATGGATGTAGCCAACGCTTCCATGTATGACGGAGCCAGCGCCTTGGCCGAAGCGGCGATTTCCGCCTGCAATGCCACCCGCCGATCCCGTATTCTGGTTTCCGCGGCCCTGCACCCGGAATACCGTCAGACCATACAGACATATTGCCGCTTTAATGGTGTAGAAATTGAAGAATTCCCTTATCAAAACGGCCAGGCTGATTTGAAGCGTTTGGAAGAAATAATAGGAGATAATACAGCCGCGATTTTGTTGGGGCAACCCAATTTCTTCGGTATTGTGGAAGACATTTCTGCTGCTGCCCAATTGGCCCATGCAGCCAAAGCCCTGCTTCTGGTCAGCGCCGACCCTATTGCCCTGGCTCTTTTGGAGGCCCCGGGCAATCAAGGTGCGGATATTGTGGTAGGGGAGGGGCAAAGCCTGGGCAATCCCTTAGGTTTTGGCGGGCCTTACCTGGGCTTTTTTGCCGCCAAAGAGAAGCATTTACGCCGGATGCCCGGCCGCATCACAGGGATAACAAAGGATGTTGAGGGCAAGCGGGGTTTTGTCCTTACTATCCAAACCAGGGAGCAGCATATCCGCCGGGAAAAGGCGACTTCCAATATTTGTTCCAACGAGGCTCTCTGCGCCCTGGCTGCCGCTATTTATATGTCAACCATGGGTAAGGAAGGCCTGCGGGAAGTAGCCCGCCTCTCATTAGCCAAAGCCCATTATGCCCACGACGCCTTGCTGGCCACGGGCAAATTTAAGCCGCTTTTCCCCGACGCGCCATATTTTCAGGAATTCGCGCTGACAGCTGATGAACCTATTTACCAATTAAATAAACGTTTGCTGAAAGAAAAAATCTTTGGCGGTTATGATTTAAGCCAAGCCTATCCCACTCTGGGCAATAGCTGGCTGATCGCCTGTACGGAAAAAAGAACCAAAGAGGAAATAGATATTTTGGCAAAAAAGGCGGGTGCTGATAATGCCTAAAGACATACCCCTGATTTTTGAGATTTCCAAACCCGGCCGCAAAGCCTATTCCCTGCCGGAACCTGATGTGCCTTTTGCCGGAGAAGCCGCCTTGCTTCCGGAATCAGCCCTGCGCCGGGAAGCGGCCCGGCTGCCCGAGGTCAGCGAGCTTGATGTAGTACGTCATTATACCAGGCTTTCTCAGCAAAACCATGGGGTGGAATCCGGCTTTTATCCCTTGGGTTCCTGCACCATGAAATATAATCCCAAACTAAATGAGGATATGGCAGCGATGCCCGGCTTCAGCAAAATCCACCCCTATCAGCCGCTTCAAACCGTTCAAGGGGCCTTGCGCCTGATTTATGAATTGGAACAGACTCTGGCGGAGATCAGCGGCATGGCCCGGGTTTCCATGATGCCCGCTGCCGGAGCTCATGGAGAAATGCTGGGTCTGATGATAATCAAGGCTTATCACCAAGCAAAAGGGGATGAGAAACGGGATAAAATCATTGTCCCGGATGCGGCCCACGGTACCAATCCGGCTTCGGTGATGATGGCCGGCTTCAAGACCGTGCAAATCCCCAGCAATGAGCGGGGCGGGGTGGATATGGAGGCTTTAAAAGCTGCCATAGACGAAACCACTGCCGGTTTGATGCTGACCAACCCCAATACCCTGGGTCTTTTTGACGAGAATATCAGTGAAATCGCCGAAATCATCCATGCTGCCGGAGGGCTGCTCTATTATGACGGCGCTAATCAAAACGCCATCATGGGCATCAGCCGGCCGGGGGATATGGGTTTTGATATTATCCATCTCAATCTGCATAAAACCTTCAGCACCCCCCATGGCGGCGGCGGTCCCGGTTCCGGCCCGGTAGGGGTAAAGGAAGAATTGATCCCATTCCTCCCCGCCCCCCTGGTAGACTGCGATTGCGGCGAGGGTTTCTGCGAAAACGGCAACTACACCCTGACCACGCCCGGCCCGCTATCCATAGGCCGCATCCGTTCTTTCTATGCCAATTTCCTGGTTCTAGTAAGGGCCTATACCTATATTCGCAGCATGGGCCCGGATGGCTTATTGGAAGCCTCCCAAGGAGCGGTGCTGAACGCCAATTATCTGATGGCAAAGCTAAAAGACGATTATCATCTGCCCTATGACCGCGTTTGTATGCATGAATGCGTTTTTTCCGGCAAAAAGCAAAAGGAAAACGGAGTATCCACCCTGGATATCGCCAAGCGCCTCCTGGATTTCGGCTATCATCCTCCCACAGTCTATTTCCCTTTGATAGTAGATGAAGCTCTGATGATAGAGCCCACCGAATCGGAGAGCAAGGATACCCTGGACGAATTCATAACGGCAATGCAGTCAATAGCCCAAGAGGCAAAATCAGACCCTCAAGCTTTAAAAGAAGCCCCGCATAGTACGCCGGTGCGCCGCTTAGACGAGGCAGGAGCGGCTCGTAATCCGGTGCTGCGCTGGAAACCGTAGGAGAATGGATAAAGGAAAAAGGAAAAAGGAAAAAGGAAAATAAAAAAGAACAAAGGATAAGCTTTTGTTGTCGGCTACAAGATAATGTAAAAATTAAAAATGCCCCGTCAGTTTTGTGACGGGGTATAGACTAAAGGCAACCTCTAAAAACCCCTCGCCGCCATCTTCGCTGCCCTTTTTCCGCCTGGACTGTGTTGCCGTCACCTCACGTAGCTCGGCTACGCTTCGGCTCCTGGGCCTTGCCAGTCGAAAAGATTGCTAGCTCTTCTGGCAGCGCTGTGTTTTTAGAGGTTGCCTAAATTCAATATGGAGTGTTTTTTCTACCCCATCCGCAATTTGTTGCAAAGTGGCAACTGTAGGATTGCAATTTCCGTTTTCTATCCGACTAATATTTGATTGCCTGATTACTGTTTTTGATAAACGACAAAATCCACAAGAATCACTCCGCATATTTTGCGACAATCTACCAAGGTGGGCTGCGCCCACAGCCCAATCGCTTTTAATTAAGCTTTCTCAGGCGCAGCCCAGTGGCTAGTATCTAGTGGCTAGAACGGGTGACTTTCGCTTCGCAAAAGGATTA
>WRHF01000171.1 GCA_009783415.1 Clostridiales bacterium | reverse complement strand
AGGAATGCTTGTTGCCTTTCAAGGTTTTACCGCGCCGCCTGGCGGCAAAAAGACCGTTGCAGGGATGGAAAATGTTTTCGTTGGTGAGTATAAATAAGGGGCTGCTGCTGCAGCCCCTCTTGTAATTCTTTTTGCCAGATACTTCTAGAAAACAAATGTACTGAATATGCTCTCATCCTCAAGCTGTATATTATATTTGACTTGCATTATCCATGATTTTGACAGGTGTAGTTCTTTGGCTGGTGCTGCCATCCCCCAATCTGCCGTTAGCATTATATCCCCAGGCCCAAAGGCTGCCATCAGCTTTAAGAGCTATAGTATGAGCATATCCGCATGCAACTGCTATCACATCATCCATAATTTTGACGGGTCTGGTTCTTTGAGTTGTGGTACCATCCCCCAAGCGGCCATAAGTATTCAACCCCCAGGCCCAAAGGCTGTCATCGTCTTTTATAGCTGCCGCGTGGGCAGCCCCGCAGGAAACTTGCTTTACATCATCCATGATTTTCACAGGATTGGTTCTTTGGGTGGTCGTCCCGTCACCAAGCCGGCCATTGGTATTCTGTCCCCAGGTCCAAAGGCTGCCGTCCATCTTAATAGCTGCTGAGAAGGTACTTCCGCAGGCAACTTCCAAGACGTTATCCATTATTTTTACCGGCCTTGTTCTTTGAGTAGTGGTGCCGTCGCCCAGGCGGCCATAACTATTCAAACCCCATGTCCAAAGGCTGTTATTATTCATAATAGCAGCGGAATGGGCATTTCCGGCTGCAACTTGGGCCACATCGTCCATGATCTTTATAGGTGTGGTTCTTTGGCTTGCCGTACCATCCCCCAAGCGGCCATAAGTATTCAAACCCCAGGCCCACAGGCTATCATCGGTTTTGATCGCCATAGTATGGGCTTCACCTGCCGCTATTCTGTTTTTAAGTTTTGCTATTACCGGGCCTTCTACCGTAATGGTTGCAATATTACTGCGAGCCGCTGCCGAAATACTCCCTTCGGCATTGACAATAGTATTGGTTACAACAACATAGTAGTAATATATGCCCGGCGCATCGGTAGGCGGAAAGTAAGCAGTACCGGTTTCGCCAGGAATGGGCGCACCTTTGGTATCAGTATAAGTATTCCTTATTTTAACTAAGATATCATAGTACCTGTTATAATCATATATATACTTATGCGGCAACCAAAATCGCTAATTTAGACATAAAAAATACGCCTCTTTGACCTGAAGGCGTATTTTTTATAAGGTGCTAAATATAAGGTTAACTTCTTGCCTATATTTAATCTTAGGCGTTTTCTTTTTCCGCCCGGGCTGTCGCAATCACTTTTTCTGCAATATTTGCAGGGACTTCCTCGTAGCGGGAGAAAGCCATAGTGAACCTGCCCCGGCCTTGGGTGATGGACTTTAGATCAATGGCATAGCGATACATTTCCACCAAGGGGGCTTGAGCCCGGATCAGCTGCATTTTTCCGTGTTTTTCCATACCCATGATCCGGCCCCGTTTGGTATTCATGTCTCCCATAATATCACCCATAAAACTGTCCGGCACATAAACTTCCACGTCCATGATAGGCTCCAAAATAATGGGTTTAGCTTGTTCGCAGGCTTTTTTGAAAGCAATATTAGCCGCCAGTTTAAAGGCCATTTCCGAAGAGTCCACATCGTGATAGGAACCGTCAACAAGAGTGATTTTGATATTACTGACCGGAAAGCCGGCCAGTATCCCCTCAGCCATCGATTCGCGGATGCCCTTCTCCACCGCCGGGATATATTGTTTGGGTACGGAACCACCGAAAATTTTCTCTTGGAAAGTAAAATCGTTTTCAAAATCCGGCCCGATATCAATGAAGACATGGCCGTATTGGCCATGGCCGCCGCTTTGTTTTTTATGCTTGCCTTCGATCCGCTGGGCGGTACCCCGGATAGCCTCACGGTAAGGAACTTTCAGCTCCACCGTATCCACATCGACGCCAAATTTGCGTAAAAGCCGGTCAATAGTGATATTAAGATGCGCTTCACCCATACCGGTAAGCTGGGTCTGCCTGGTTTCAACATTTTTTTGGAAGCGTAAGGTGGGATCTTCTTCCAGCAGGCGGGCAATGGCATTACCCAGTTTGTCTTCGTCGCCCTTGGATTTTGGGGCAATAGCCACGCTCAAGGTGGGTTCGGGGAATTTGACTCCATCCAGGATGATCCCGCTGTCCTTGGTTGTCAGGGTATCCCCGGTGACAGTTTGGCTTAGTTTAGTTACCACACCAATATCGCCGCAAGGGAATTCCCCCAAGGCAATTTGGGTCTTGCCCTGAGTGGTGGCAGGTTGACTGATTTTCTCATCCTGGCTCTTAATTGGGTTGTGTAAGACAGAATCCGCTTTCAGGCTGCCTTGAAAAACTTTGAACATACTGATTTTGCCCACATAGGGGTCGGCCAGTGTTTTGAAGACAAGAGCGGCAGTTGGTTTAGTTGCAGCCTCTTCACCCAAAGCCTCCAGGGGGCTGGGGGCATAGCCGACCAATATATCCATCAATTTATCCGCAGCAATGTTCTTGAGGGCTGAGCCGCAAAGCAAAGGTACTACCTTGGCATTGGCAACTCCGGCTTTGAGACCGGCAATGATCTCTTCTCCGGTCAGCTCTTCACCGTCCAAGTATTTCATGGTCAAATCATCTTCACCTTCGGCGGCGGCTTCGACCATAGCCTCGCGATAATCTTCTGCTTCTGCCTGCAGATCGGCCGGTATAGGCATTTCACTTGCCTGGCCGTTTTCATATTTATAGGCTTTCATGGCAATCAAGTCTATCACACCGCTGAAAGCAGACTCTTTGCCTATGGGTACTTGGACGGGAACGATTTGCCGGCTTAGTTTTTCCTTCATGGAATCCAGGGTTTTGGTGAAATCGGCATTTTCCCGGTCCATTTTGTTGGCAAAAGCAATCAAGGGTATATTATTTTCATCGGCAATATCCCAAACGATTTCCGTGCTGACTTCGACCCCGGCTACAGAATCCAAGACCATCACCAGGCTGTCCGCCACCCGCAGGGTACTTGATACTTCGCCAAAGAAATCGGAAAAACCCGGCACATCCAAAATATTGATTTTATGAGCTGACCATTCGCAGGCCACCAAAGAGGTGTTGATGGTGCTTTTGCGCTTGATTTCCTCGGGATGATAGTCGGCTACAGTATTGCCTTCATCCACCCTGCCCAGACGGTTTACTGCCCCGGTATTAAAGATCAGGGCCTCGGTCAGGGAGGTCTTACCCGCCCCTTGGTGGGCTACAATTCCCACATTGCGAATATTAGTAGATGGGTAAACCTTCATAAAACATTATCCTCCTTCAGTAGCAAACTTTGTGCTCTATTTATTATACCCTAAAGATTTGGTAATCTAACCATAACATAAAGTATTACACAAATATCCAATAAATCCTCTTCTTAAACAAAAGAATTTTCCACTCTTAACCTCTACTCCCTACTCCCTAATTCCTTGTCATTTTGTCAGCCTTGCCCGCATAGATTTTTTTAGATAAACAAATCGGATTGGGGACAACAATGGCAAAAAAAGATACCAGGCATCTCAAACAAGGCTTGCTTTTCGGCACGGTCGCCTTGCTTCTTTCCAACATTTTTGTCAAAGGACTGGGTTTTTTGTACCGGGTCATACTTGTGCGCTTGATCGGTACCGAGGGTATGGGTCTGGTGGAAATGGTCAATCCTCTTTTTGGCTTTGTCCTGGTGATTGGGGGCTGGGGTATAGCCTTGGCCGTTTCCAAAATGACTGCCGAGGCGGAGGCCAGGGGTCAAACCGTACAAGTGCGGAAAATATTCAGCAGCGCTCTTATCACCCTCATTATCTCCGGCTTGCTCATCAGTTTTTTGACTTGGGCCCTAAGCCCTTTCATTATCAAAAATTTCGCCCCGGACCCTCGGATCCGTTATTGTTTCCAGTTATTGATACCCTCTATTTTTATCATTTGTGTGGCTTCGGCCTTTAGAGGCTTTTTTCAGGGCATGCAGCGTATCACTGCCATTGGCAACAGCCAAAGCATAGAACAGGCTGTCCGCTTTATTGTCGGGATCCTCCTGGCATCACAGTTTATCAGCGCCGGGGTGGTAAAAGCCAGCGGGGCTATTGCTATCGGCACCTTGGCCGGGGAAACCGCCGGTCTGATTTATTTGGTAAGCCTTTTTTGGCGGCAAAGATCCCTCATGCAAATCAATGGACTCAGTTTCAGCCCAAAGGTGGCGGCAAAGTTGATTTCCTTTGGCACACCTGTCACTTTCTACCGGGTTGTTTCCAGCGCTATCATGATGCTGCAAGCTTTTTTGATCCCTTTGGCCTTGCAGAGAGCCGGCCTTTCAGTTTCTGCCGCCACTGCTGCCTATGGCTGTTTTTCCGGAGTAGCGGTGGCTCTGCTTCATCTGCCGGGAGTTTTTACCAGCGCTCTTTCCGTATCGGTACTGCCTGCCGTTGCCGAAAGCAATGCAAATCCCAACCTGCTCCAGCATAGGATCAGCAATTCCCTGCAAGCTACCACAGTTTTTACCTTGCCGGGCATGGTATTGCTTAATATTTTTGCCGCACCGTTATGCAGCCTGATTTTTCACAACTCAGATGCAGCCTTGCCCCTGCAGATCCTCACCTGGGGCGGCATTTTTATCTATATGCAAGTAACTTTGATCAGTATTTTACAGGGTTTGGGGCATTTAGGTATTCTTTTACGCAATAATATAATCAGCGGCGGGATCACCCTGGGCTTAGTTTATTTACTCACCGCAAACAGCGGCTGGGGCATTCGGGGAACAGCTTTGGCCTCAACTTTAGGAGCATTATTGGGTTTTGCTCTTAATTTCAGTTATTTACTCCGGCGCGAGAAACTGCAAATCAATTGGAGCAATGTTTTCCTAAAGCCCCTAGGAGCCTGCGCCTTGGCCTTCGGAGCTGTTCATCTCTTTTCAAAATTCTCCGGCCTCCTGATCAATTCCGGCTCCAAACTTGGTGTGATCATATTGATGGTTTTTTTCATAGGCGTTTATTTTGCAGCTCTCAGCCTATGCGGAGGGCTTAGTATCGGAGTTTGGCGCCGGCTTATAAAACGGCGCTAATAGAGTGGAGGGTGGGGATTTGGCTGTTTCGCGAAGCGAAACCACCACAACTCCACTCCCAACTCTCCACACTCCACTCTAAAACAAGATCTGTGGCAGTGGGCCAGCTTCCAGCAGCCGGTAATCAGTCAAATCCAGCCAAAGCGGCGTAACAGAAATAAAGCCATCGGCAGTAACCTGAACATCACCGGTTAGATCATCCGCCTCTATATCCCCTTGCAGCCAAAAATAGAGCTCACCTTTTGGGTCGGTGCGAATATCAAAAACATTGGTATAGGTACGCCGGCCCATATGGCAATATTTGGCGCCTTTGATGGGTCCGGGCGGCACATTGATATTAAAGGTGGTGCAGGGCCGGAAAGACTGTTTTTGCCAAGCCAGGCAAAAATCCCGGACAAAAAGAGCTGCAGCTGTCATATTTTCCCCTTCCTTAATCAAGGAAACAGCTAAAGAGGGCAGATCATAAACCTGTCCTTCCAGGGCTCCGGAAACCGTACCGGAATAAATAATATCCGTGCCTAAATTGGCCCCGGAATTGATCCCGGAAACAACCAGATCCGGTTTGAAATCTAAAACATGTTCAAGCCCCAGCTTTACGCAATCGGCAGGGAAACCGCCTGCAGCCCAAGCTTCTTCACTAAAAGGGACTTCGGCTTTATGCAGCCGCAAGGGCCGGCCATAAGTTATACTGTGTCCGGTACAACTCTGTTCCCACAAAGGCGCCACCACAAAAACCTTAGCTATTTTACTCAAATAACGGCAAAGACAATGCAGCCCGGGAGCCCGGATCCCATCATCATTAGTTAAAAGGATTTTCATTAATAAACCGCTCCCTAACCCCTTCTCCCTACT
>WRHF01000170.1 GCA_009783415.1 Clostridiales bacterium | reverse complement strand
TGGTGATGGCGGATTTGATAGCCTCCCCGGTTTCGGGCCGGCTGTAAGCCTCAAGCAGGCTCACTATTTCCAGATTTCCCCGCACAGGCATTTCGATCAGGCGGGTCAGCTTCTCTTTTTCCGGACCGCAAGCTGCTGCCGCGGCATGTTTCATCCGGGAATAGCAGGCGGCGCAAGGCACTATCATTGGCAGGTCCGGCAGCTGCTGCTCAGCCAGGGCCAGATTGCGGGCCGGCAGGGCAATCCCCAGTTCATGGCTCATGGCATGGCCGGCGGAGGCCCCGCAGCAATTCCAATCCTCAATTTCAATAAACTCCAGGCCAATAGCCCGGTTGACATATGTAAGGGATTTATGATATTCAATGCCGGTGGCCTCCATGGAACAACCCGGGAAGTAGGAGTATTTCATATTTTAAGCGCCTCCTTCTCGCAATTTTCCATTATTTTTCTGACGGCTTCTCTGTTCTTTACCCTGGATGGGATAAATTTCAGTTTGCCTCCTTTTAGCATGGCCGGCAAATAGACAAAATTTTGGAAAGGGAGCCCGCTGCCGAGATTATAAAACATAGTCAAGGTCAGCTCATGGGATTTACCAAACCAGCGTACCGGGCGCAGGAAATCTTTGGCAAATAGATAAGACCTGCGCAGAGGACGGATACCCGACTGCCGGGCCTGCTGCCGTACTGCTTCCATTAATTCTGCAATTGGCACATCGTGAGGACAGCGGGCCGAACAGGTACTGCAGGTGACACATATCCAAGGTCCGCGGCTGTGCAGAACCTCTTCCAGCAGGCCCAGCTGTAAATGGCGCAGTACTTGCCGGGGCGTAAGATCCATAGTTTCAGCCATTGGGCAACCGGCGGAGCATTTGCCGCATTGATAACATTCATGCAGTTTCAGGCCTGCGCTTTTGGCTAAGGCCTCTATCCGCTGTTTATTTTCCGGCGGCAACAAACTGAGGTTCTTTTCAGTCATTCATACCAACCCCTTTTCAATTCACAATTCACAATTCCTGACTTTTTGGCGGCGCGGTCTTTGTTAGTAGCTTACGGCGTAGAGTCGTAAACAAAAAACAAGAATTTTGTTCAATACTTTTCGTGGAGCGAAAAGTTACCCGCATTCTGATTCCTGAATACTGAATCCTGAATACTTGCGGTCGAAGACCGCCTTAGTAGTTATTAGTACCTTATAACATGTATTTAAATATTATTAATATTATAACTGAGATCTGTCCTTTTGTAAATAAGCAAAAAATACTTTTTTCTTTTTTGACCTATTTCGCGATATTTTGCAATAATCTCTTGCAATTTGTTATATTTTCAGTTATAATCAGATTAATACGGCAGAACTGTGACAGACTGATTTGGTCCATTAGCAGGAAATCTGCACCAAAAATAAAAAGGAGGGAGTTTTAAATGGATGTATTGATATTAGCGCGACTGCAATTTGCTATCACAACCGTATTCCACTTCTTTTTTGTACCGCTTTCAATTGGGCTCGCGTTATTTATCGCCATACTGCAAACGCGCTATAAGCGCACGGGTGATGAAAAGATGAAACAGATGGTGAAATTTTGGGGTAAGATCTTCCTGATAAATTTCGCTATGGGCGTTGCTACCGGTATTGTCCAGGAATTCCAGTTCGGGATGAATTGGAGTGAATATTCCCGTTATGTCGGGGATATTTTCGGGGCGCCGCTGGCTATTGAAGCTTTGCTGGCCTTTTTCATCGAATCCACTTTCTTGGGTCTTTGGATCTTCGGCTGGGAAAAATTATCAAAGAAGCTGCATCTGGCCTGCATTTGGCTGGTAGCTGTCTTTACTACCGTTTCCGCTTTCTGGATACTTACTGCCAACTCTTTTATGCAAAATCCGGTGGGTTTCACTCTTAACCCTGTCACAGAACGGGCAGAGCTGACCAGCTTTGGGCAATTGCTCGGCAACCCTCACACCGTTTATCAGTTCTCTCATGTTTTCTTTGCAGCTTTAGCTACTGCCGGTTTTTTGATTCTGGGCGTTTGCGCCTATCAGCTCATCAAGGGCCGGGAGCGGGATTTATTTACCAAAGTGTTTAAGCAAGCAGCAGTCTTTGCCATCATCGGTTCCCTGGCCGTAGCCGGGATAGGCCACTTCCAGGGCATCTATTTAGTGGAAGAACAGCCTATGAAAATGGCGGCTGCGGATGCCCACTGGAATACTGCCGACAAGCCGGACTGGCCCATAATCGCCATTCCCAATAAGGCTAAAGGAAATAACGCTTTGGCCCTTAAGGTGCCGGGCCTGCTCAGTTTACTTTCCTATAATAAATTTGGCCAGCAGGTAGAGGGCATTAATGATCTCCAAAAAGAAATGACTGCTACATATGGCGCGGATGATTATATCCCCAATGTCTGGATCACTTTTTATGCCTTCCGCTTTATGCTGCTGGCGGGGCTTTTGATGATACTGATGGCCGTTTTGGCTCTGGCCTGGAAGCAAAAGCTATTGGAGCACGGGAAATTCCTCAAGCTGCTTCTCCCCTGCATACTACTGCCCTTCATCGCCAATACCGGGGGTTGGCTGGTGGCCGAAGTGGGGCGGCAACCCTGGATAGTCTATGAACTGCAAACCGTCTCCCAGGGGATCAGCCAGGTAGTTTCAGCCCCTGTGGTCTTGCTGACCCTTTTGGGCTTTACGGCTATTTATACTGTATTGCTGGTTATTGCCGTGAAGCTGGTACTGAAAACCTGCCGCGATGGTATGACTGCTGAAACGAATATAGGTGAGCCCCCCGTGGCTAGCGCCGTTTAAGGAGGTATAAGTAAAATGGATCTGAATACATTATGGTTTATCCTGGTTTCTGTTCTGTTTGCGGGCTTTTTCTTCCTGGAAGGCTTTGATTACGGCGCTGGAGCAATGCTGCCCTTGCTGGGAAAGAGCGATAAGGAACGCCGCTTGATAATCAATAGCTTCGGCCCCATCTGGGATGGTAACGAAGTCTGGCTGCTGACGGCAGGCGGCGCCATTTTCGCAGCTTTCCCCCACTGGTACGCCACCCTGTTCAGCGGTTTCTATCTGGCCCTTTTCTTGATTCTGCTGGCTCTGATCCTGCGTATTGCGGCTATCGAATTCCGCAGCAAAAAAGAGGATCCGGTTTGGCAAAAACGCTGGGATATTGCCCTGACTATCGGCAGCGCCGCCCCGGCCTTTCTTTTCGGGGTGGCAGTAAGCAATTTTGTCACCGGGGTGCCGATTGCCGCCAACATGCAATACGCAGGCACTTTATGGAATTTGCTTGGCCCTCATGATCTTTTGGGCGGTTTGGTCTTTTTGGCCTTGTTCTGCTATCACGGCTGCCTCTTTATTAATTTAAAAACCGACAGCCCGGTTTTGAAGGAACGGGTGGAAAAATATGCGCCCCGGCTCTTTTTTGCCATGTTGGCAATGCTGGTGGTTTGGCTGGTATGCATGTTTATCCTCAGCGATATGTTCAAATCCGTCCCGGCTCTGATCCTGACCTTACTGGCTGCGGTTGCTTTGGTTTTCTCGATCCTCACCTTTTTGAAAAAGCGTCCGGGCCTGGCCTTTATCGGCACAGGAGCAGGCATTGTTTTATTCACTTTTGCCGTGTTTGCCGGAATGTTCCCCAATGTAATGATCTCCACTTTGGACCCGGCCTATAGCCTGACCATCTACACAGCGTCATCATCGGCTTACACCTTAAAACTGATGAGCATTGTAGCTGCCTGCCTGGTACCAATAGTACTTGCTTATCAAGCCTGGACCTATTGGGTGTTCAGAAAAAGAATAACCGAAAAAGATCTAGAGCAAATGCATTATTGATTACAAACAGATACATACTTATAAACAAGGGACGGTCTTCGCCGTCCCTTGTTTTGGACTGTAGGAACTAAGCTCTCAAATTCAATACTTTTAATAATAAAAAATCCGCGCTAATCCGTTTTTAATCTGTGTAAATCCGTGTCTAATTTTTTTAATGTTTTCCAGTTTATCTGGGGTAGGGGTTTAGGGTATGATAAAGAAAAATTTGATGCGGGAGAGTATGCGGGATCGGTTGCATCTGGCGGGTACTGTTCTCTTCGGACTTTTGGGAGGTATAGCTGCCGGGGTTCAGGCTTATTTGCTGGCTTTTATTGTGGCGGCAGCTTTCCGGGGAGGCTTGAACCTCCGGGAGCTCCGGAGTCAATTGATCTTATTTTTTGCTATTATTGTTTTGCGCGGAACTTTCGGCTGGCTGGAGGAGCGCTTTGCTCTATCTCTGGGTAAGAAGGTGCAGCAAGAACTGCGGCGGAATCTTATGGAAAAAATTTCCAAATTAGGGCCGGTACGGCTGCGGGAGCATAAGTATGGCGCGCTGCTGACCCTGCTTACCGAGGGGTTGGATAGCCTGGAAATTTATTTTCAAAAATATCTGCCCCAACTTTTTAAAAGCGCTGTTTTGCCTGTAACCTTTTTGATCATTGTCTTTCCTTTGGATTGGCAAACAGGATTGATAATGTGTCTGACCGCCCCCCTGGTACCGGTATTTATGAGCCTGATCGGCCAATGGACAAAGGGCCAGACCTTGCGGCAGTGGCAGGTCCTCTCCCGGATGGGCGGCTATTTTCAGGATGTATTTGAAGGTCTTGCCACCCTCAAACTCTTCAACCGGACCGCCGGGCAGCGGGAAAAGATCGAGGAGGTCAGTGAGGATTTCCGTGCCGGTAGTCTTCAAGTACTGAAATGGGGCTTTCTCTCCTCCTTTGTCCTGGAAATCCTTACTACTATCTCTATTGCTATGATAGCTGTGGGCCTGGGGTTGAGGCTGGTCTATGGAATGCTTGATTTTAGAATCGCCCTCTTTATCCTCTTTTTAGCCCCGGAATTCTATTTACCCCTTCGTTCTCTCGGCGCTCAATATCATAACAGCCTCAACGGCGCGGCAGCAGCCAAAAGCATCTATTCCTTACTAGCCCAAACTGACCCGGATCCAAATTCAGAACCCAAAACCCAAAACTCAAAACCGGGGCAAGCAAACAGCTCCGAGAATATCGCCCTGGTTTTTGACAATGTCTGTTTTAGCTATGAGGCGGAGAGAACAGCCCTGAATAATGTTTCCTTTAGCCTGAAAGCCGGAGAAAAGCTGGGTCTGATAGGGCCTTCCGGCAGCGGCAAAACTACACTGTTGAATTTACTGGCCGGATTCATCCAGCCCGGCGCAGGCAGTATTAGCTTGCAAGGACAGCTCCTCGGCTCGCAAGATCCGGATACACTGCGCCGGCAGTTGGCTTTTGTCCCCCAAAACCCTTATTTGTTCAAGGGAACGATCATGGATAATATCCGTTTAGGAAATCCGGCAGCCGGCGAAGAAGAGGTGATTTCCGTCTGCCGGGAATTAGGCGTTCATGATCAATTTAGCGCCTTGCCCCAAGGATACAATACTCGACTAGGCCAGGGCGGCTGCGATCTCTCCGGCGGGGAACGGCAAATGTTGGCAATAGCCAGGGCTTGCCTAAAGAACGCCCCCCTAATCATGCTGGACGAAGCCACCCGCAATCTGGACTGGCAAAATGACTACCTATTACAAAAAGCCCTGGACCGTCTGACCCGGGGTAAAACAGTAATAGCCATAACCCACCGCCTCCAAACCATAGCAAAAATGGATAAACTATTAGTGTTGGCAGATGGGCGGGTAGCCCAATTTGGGCCTCCCAATGAACTGATGCGGCCTTCAGCCGCAAGAATTCAGAATTCAGTATTCAGAATTCAGAATGCCGGTAGTATTCGCTTCGCGAAAACGATCAAACAAAAACCTTGTTTTTCATTAAAACCATTGCGCCGTAAGTTACTGATGGATCAGCCGGGGGCCTTATCTAGTTTGCTGAGGGATAGAGTTACATCTACCCCCCCGCCGGCAAAGCCGGCTCTCCCCCCCTTCAAAGGGGGGGCAAGGGAGTACCATTTAGTGACATGTGAGCATGAAGCGGCAATGA
>WRHF01000169.1 GCA_009783415.1 Clostridiales bacterium | reverse complement strand
CCCGGGATCCCCTGTAGGTTCCTGAAAATGACATGTATATTGTGACTTTTTTTGTTCGAATTTGAGAGCTTAGTTCCTAACCTACTCCCTTGCGGCCGAAGAGTGCTTTTATCTGAAAAGCGGCAGTGCTTTATCCTGCCGCTTTTCTTGTCTTGGATCTGAAGTAAATACCTGAAAAAATATTGGTGTATATTTCTATATATTGGCAAATATTGACATATATTGGCATATCGAACTTTTATATCAGAAAGCATCTTGACTTTTCCCGTCATTTTGGATATTATTTACTTGTATGGGATTATATTACAAAATTGGTAATAAATAACAGAAAGGAATGGGATTTATGAAAAAAGTAACTGCAGGGGTAGGTGTTTTTGTCTTTATTTTTGTTATGATTTTGGGCCCGGTTTCAGCGTTGGCCTATAATGACGACCTGCCGGAGAATGCAGGCCGCTATTATGCCTTCAATCAGTTTTTTCTGGATCATTTTGCCGGATGTGTTGACGGGGATGTAGATTATTTAAGCAATTATCCCTGCCCTCCCGGCAATACGACTACCGCGCTTGCTTCGGCCGCGGCAAAGGACAGAATGCAATACATAGCAGACAATGATTGGATCCCCATTGCCGCCTATTCTCCTCAAAACAATGTCATGAACTTTTACTTTGCCGGGGAACAAAATCTAGATTATGGTAAAGAGGACATCATTCAGCTGGACCCGGCTTGCGCCGGCAAACCGCTTGCCGATTTTATCCGGGCTCACTCGGAATCCGAGATCAAGGCCCTGAACAGCATAGCCAGGGCAGCCGCATCTTTCAACTTCTATCTGGAGTACAAGCCCGAATATGCTTTACCGGGAATAGCCGGCGCCCAGGCAACGGCAGGCCATCCGCTATCTGCGGTATATGATGATTTCGGCGATTATATCGGTATTTTTGATTCAAAGAAAGTTAATGTCACAGTGGGAAGCGGGGTTACCCTAAAGATCAATACGCCGCTTACATTTGACAATCTGACCTTAAAGCAAGGTTCTGTTTGGGATCTGTCTGCCCTCAAAGCAGAGGAGATTTTACTATATGACAATGTTAAAAAAATAATCAATGAGGGCGGGGAAATTAAATTTCCGGAGGGCGCCTCTGCCGGAGATAAGGAAGCGTTTCTGAGGAATGTAGAAGGAGCCATTACAGCCAATACCGGTTGGCTTGATGTGGCAAGCTCCGACTGGTACTATCCGGCTGTGCAGTTTGTCACCGATAATGAATTGATGAATGGTACCGGAGAAAACCGGTTTTCCCCCAACCTGACCCTGAACCGGGCCATGCTGGTAACAATGCTCTACCGTTTGGATCAGGCGCCGGCTGTCAGCGGAAGCCTCTCCTTCCCGGATGTAGAAAAAGATCAATGGTATTACCAGCCAATCCTTTGGGCCAGCCAAAATGATATTGTCAATGGTTATGCCAACGGCTATTTCGGTGTGACTGATCCTTTGACCCGCGAACAAGCCGTGGCTGTTCTTTACCGTTATGCCGAAGTAAAAGAGTTTGATGTCAGCAAGCAAGCTGATCTAAACAAGTACAGCGATATGCCAAAAATTTCCAATTGGGCTCTTGATTCTATGAGATGGGCCGTGGCAGAAGGTGTGATCCAAGGCCGTCCCGAAAACACCATTGCCCCCCAAGGAGTTTTAAGCCGGGCTGAGATTGCCACGATCTTTAAGCGCTTCATTGAGGACTTCCTGGTCAAGGATGATATTGAATAAACTTTAGTAGCTTACGGACAAAGTAAGCTAAAATAAAACAAGAATTTCATTCAATAGTTTTCGAGGAGCGAAAACTTACCAACATTCTGATTTCTGAATACTGAATTCTGAATACTTGCGGTCGCAGACCGCGTTAGAGACTATTTGCAGCATTCAAAAAGCCGCCTGTGCTAAGCAGGCGGCTTTTCGTATAACACGATAAATGCTTATATTGACTGCTGAATCCTGAATCCTTGCGGTCGAAGCCCGCTTTAAGCTGTTTCGCCTTTTTTCTTTTTATTTTTATTACCGCTGTTTACAGTCAGAAGCAGCGGTCTTTCTTTGTTGATAACTGCTTCTTTAGTCACCACGCATTTGGTAATTTCTTCCTGAGAGGGGACGTCGAACATTACGTCCAGCATCAGTTCCTCCATAATTGCCCTTAAGCCCCTGGCCCCGGTTTTGCGGTCAACGGCTTCCTTGGCAATAGCCTGCAAAGCCCCTTCCTGAAATTCCAGATCTACATTATCAAAACCCATCAGCTTTTGATACTGCTTGATCAGAGCGTTTTTGGGCTGAGAAAGTACCTGGATCAAAGCGGTCTCATCCAAGGCATGCAGGGTCACAATGACCGGAAGGCGGCCGACAAATTCCGGGATTAGACCGAATTTCAGCAAATCTTCCGGGAGGATTTTCCCCAGAATGTCTTCTTTTAACAGCTCTTTTTTGCTGCGGATCTCCGAGCCGAAACCCATCAGGCTTTTGCCCAGGCGGTTTTGAATGATATTTTCTATGCCGCCGAAAGCCCCGCCGCAAATGAAAAGAATATTGGTGGTATCCAGCTGAATAAACTCC
The DNA here is from genome assembly GCA_009783415.1 of Clostridiales bacterium. Taxonomy (GTDB): domain Bacteria; phylum Bacillota; class Dehalobacteriia; order UBA4068; family UBA4068; genus WRHF01. Next base: position 3,461 of record WRHF01000169.1, on the reverse strand, counting down.
TGATGCGGATGCTTGCGGCCTCCTTGAGGCGGCACGCTGGCTATAGTTCCTTCCAGGATTTTCAGCAAGGTTTGCTGCACCCCCTCCCCGGAAACATCCCGGGTGATGGAAGGATTTTCCGATTTGCGGGCAATTTTATCGATTTCGTCAATATAAACAATGCCCCGCTCCGCCCGGTCAATATCATAATCGGCAGCCTGGATCAGCTTAAGCAGGATATTTTCTACATCCTCGCCCACATAGCCCGCCTCGGTCAGGGAGGTGGCATCGGCTACGGCAAATGGCACATTAAGCACCCTGGCCAGGGTTTCCGCCAGCAGGGTTTTGCCGCAGCCTGTAGGCCCCAGCATCACGATATTGCTTTTTTGCAGCTCTACCTCATCATCTTTTTCCATCTGCTGAATGCGTTTATAGTGGTTATACACCGCAACCGAAAGGGACTTTTTGGCTGCTTCCTGGCCGATCACATATTGATCCAGGATTTCTTTGATTTCCCGGGGTTTAGCCAATTCCTCATCCAATTCTTCCAGATGCATCTCGGCGTCTTCTTCAATGATTTCATTGCAAAGATCCACACATTCATTGCAGATATAAGCCCCCGGCCCGGCAATCAGCTTGTGGACCTGGGATTGAGGCTTCCCGCAAAAAGAACAACTGGGACTGAATTTTTCATCCGTATTTTTGGTCATATAGTTTTTACTCCTCGTTTACTGTAAACATCGTCAATCAAGCCGTATTCTTTAGCCTCCATCGCCGTCATAAAGAAATCCCGCTCGGAATCGGCGGCTACTTTTTCCAGAGACTGGCCGGTATGCTTCGCCAGCAGTTTATACAAGTCCTCCCGGGTCTTGATAATGCGTTTGGCCTGTATTTCTATATCTGTAGCCTGGCCCTGAGCGCCGCCCATAGGCTGATGGATCATGATCTCGCTATTTGGCAGGGCAAAACGCTTGCCTTTAGCCCCCGCAGCCAGCAAAAAAGCCCCCATGCTGGCTGCCAGGCCCACGCACATGGTGGAAACATCGCTGCCAATATATTGCATGGTATCATAGATGGCCATACCGGCGGAGATAGAACCTCCGGGGCTGTTGATATAGAGCTGCACATCCTTATCCGGATCCTCCGCTTCCAAAAACAGCAGCTGAGCGATGACCAAATTGGCGGTATGGTCGTCTACCGGGCCGCCCAAAAAGACGATCCGGTCTTTGAGCAGGCGCGAATAAATATCATAGGAACGTTCACCCCGATTAGTTTGCTCTACTACCATTGGTATTAAAATGCTCACTTTTAAACCTCCTTTTCCACCCTTCGTATTATATACCAAAAGGGCCGGCTAATATACCGGTTTTCTAATTTATGACAATAGCCGTGCTTATATTTCAGTATCTTCTTCTGTATCTTCTTCACTATCTGTTTCCGGGTCTGCTTCAGGATCATATTCTTCTTCCATGATCACTGCCGTATCGCAAATCAGCTCCATAGCCTTGTCCAGTTTCAGCCTATCGATCACATTGTTGATATAGCCGGATTTTTCCACTGCCTGCCGGATCACGGCCAAAGGCTGATTTTGGCTTTCGGCCAATTTGGTCAGTTCCTTTTCCAGATCTTCTTCACTGAGCTCAATATTCTCTTCCAGAACAATAGCTGTCATTACCAATCCCAGCCGCACACCTATTTCGGCTTCCGAACGGTTTTGCTCACGGAGTTCATGCTCGGCAATTCCAATTTTTTCCGGATAATCCTCCGGTTCTATCCCTTGCTGTCTCAGTCTTTCTACAATATCATAATGCAAATCATCCATTCGTTTTTCTATCATTATCAATGGAATATCTACTTCGGCATTGGCGACAGCATCTATGACCACCTGATTCCGCCATGTTTGCTCGGATTGGCCGGCAAAATCCTCGTCCAGTTTGGCTCTTGTTTCTTCCCGTAATTGGTCTATGGTGTCTGCGGTCTCGCTTACTTCCTGGGCAAATGCATCATCCAATTCCGGCAGTTCTTTTTGCTTGATTCCCTTGAGATTGACCTTAAACTGGACTGCCTCCCCGGCCAGGCTTGGTTCGGAATAGTTTTCGGGGAAAGCTAAGTCCAAAATGCGTTCCCCGCCTATTACCATGCCCGGCATTTGCTCCTCAAAGCCGGGAATAAAACGGCCGGAACCTATTTCCAAGCTATAATCTTCCGCGGAGCCGCCGGGGAAAGGGATCCCGTCTTTGATGCCGGCAAAATCGAAAATGGCAATATCCCCCTTGGCCAATACTGCATCTTCCGCAGCCTCGGTCCATTTGGCTAAACGCTGGCGTTTTTGCTCTATAGCCCGGTCAATATCCTCCTCGCTTGCCTTACGGGTCAGTTTTTTCCCGGTAAGGCCTTTATATTGACCCAGCTTTGCCTGGGGCTCCACCATTACTGTAGCTTTAAAAATAAAGGGTTGTTCTTTGGCCAGCTGAACAATTTCCACCTCGGCTTTTCCAAGCGGTTTAAGCATATGCTCCTTCACGGCTGCAGGGTAGTCCCGCTGAACCAGAGCATCGGCAGCTTCGTGCAGCAAAACCTCAACACCAATAAAACTTTCCAGTACGGCTTGAGGTATTTTGCCCCTCCGAAAACCGGGAATATTGGCTTTTGCGCCCAGCTTTTTGACAGCCAAACGATACTCCAGGGCCAATTCCTCAGCAGCCGTCTCTATTTCCAGAATTACGTGATTTTTTTCTCCCGGGCTGATTTGTGAAGTCATTAAATATCCTCCTCTGAAAAAAGCGCCTAAAAAGGCTTCTAGAGTAAATTCTCCATAATTTGGGCTTTTCCTTTTATTTGTCGTTTATTTTATTAGTATTTGTTTTGCTTGACGGATTCCTATCTGTTTTGCTACAATAGGGGAAGGGTTACTTGTCATTTAAGGGGTGAGCTGTTTGAGGATAGGTATTATTGACGGGCAAGGCGGCGGTATCGGCAAATACATAACCGAACGCCTGCGTAAAGAGCTGCCTCCTGATTTGGAGATCATCGCCCTGGGTACCAATGCCCTGGCAACTGCCGCTATGCTGCGGGCCGGCGCCAATGATGGGGCCAGCGGCGAAAACGCCATTGTCCAAACCGTCCCGACCCTGGATCTGATAGCAGGCTCTTTGGCAATAATCACCGCCAACTCCTTTTTAGGAGAACTGACCCCGGCCATGGCCGCCGCCATAGCAAGCGCCCCCGGAAAAAAGCTGCTATTGGCTCTGGGCCGGGGCAATGTTGAAGTAATAGGCGGCTCCACGGAACCTTTTCCGCATCAGGTAGATCTATTGATTAAAAGGATAGCGGATAAAGGAAAATTATAGTACCTCTGAGACACAAAGTGTCAATAAAAAACAAGTTCTTTACTTCAATCACGCTTTGCATAAGCAAAGCTACAACAACTCAACACTCATAACTCATAACTCAACACTGCGGTCGCAGACCGCTTTAGTAAT
>WRHF01000168.1 GCA_009783415.1 Clostridiales bacterium | reverse complement strand
TAGTTTTCGCGAAGCGAAAAGTTACCCGCATTCTGATTTCTGAATACTGAATCCTGAATACTTGCGGTCGCAGACCGCCTTAGCACAGAGAGAGAAGGAATCCTGTGGACTTCATTAATGCTATATTGCCCTATATCCTATCTGGGATTTCTGTGGGGGGGCAGTATTCGCTTATTGCTATCGGTTATACCATGGTTTATGGCATACTGCGCTTGATCAACTTTGCCCATGGGGATGTTTTTATGGTAGCCGGTTTGATTATGGTTTATTTGGCGACGGCTATGCCTATATATCTTGCTATGCCCATAGTCATTATCTTAACGGTACTTTTGGGCTTTTTTATTGAGCGGGCGGCTTATAAACCATTGCGTACCTCTCCCCGCATGTCGATCATGATTTCCGCTATCGGGGTAAGCTACCTGCTCCAAAACCTGGCGCTTTACATAACCGGCGGTCTTAATAAAAATTACCCTACCATTCCCTGGATTTCCGATTCCATCACGGTACTTGGCGCCACTACCAAAATGGTGACCATCGTTACCCCTTTTCTGACTGTTTTTCTGGTTATTGCTTTGGTGATGTTCATCAATCATACCAAGGTAGGCATGGCTACCCGGGCTGTAGCTAAGGATTTTGAGACAAGTCAGCTGATGGGGATAAAAATCAACTCCGTTATTTCCACAACCTTTGTGATCGGCTCTCTTTTGGCGGCAGTCGGCTCCATGCTCTATTTCTCCAACTACCCCGGTGTTATCCCCACCGCAGGCGCTATGCCCGGTTTAAAAGCCTTTGTAGCGGCTGTTTTCGGCGGCATCGGTTCCATTCCCGGCGCGGTTTTAGGGGGCGTCCTGATCGGTGTCTGTGAAAGTATTATTAAAGGCCTGGATACAGTCCTGGTTCACTTTGGCATTATCCGCAATCCTTTAGAACTTGCCACCTTCTCCGATGCCTTTACTTTTGTTTTACTTATTATTATACTTATCTTCAAACCTACCGGGCTCTTTGGCGAAAAAACAACAGATAAGGTGTAACGGGCTGCTTTGCAGCCCGAGTTTTGAGTTTTGAGTTTTGAGTTAAATGTTTTTATAATAAAAAAATCCGTGCTAATCCGTTATTAATCCGCGTAAATCCGTGTCTAATTTGTTTTTTATTGCTTTTCAAGTTTATCTGAGGCATTATAGGAGTGTTAAGGTTTATGGGAGAAAAAAATTTAAAAAATGCCGGCATGAAAAATATCCGGAAGAAGAATAAGACTACCGCTCTATTTTTAGGCGCTTTGCTTATTGTTGCTGTCGTTCTTGAATTGTTTATCAGCCCTACCAGTTCTCTGGCCATGTTGCTTACTGTCTTAAAAAAGAGTTCTATCTATGCCCTGGTGGCGGTCTCTATGAATCTTTTAAATGGTTTTACCGGCTTGTTTTCTTTGGGGCAGGCCGGTTTTATGCTTTTGGGCGCTTATACTTATGCCATTTTCACTATTCCGGCAGCAGAACGCTCCTCGGTTTACATGTATTATGACAGCGCGGTCAATCTTTCCTTTCCGGAGGTCTTGGAAACGTCTCTGGGCGGCTTCGGGATGGTGCTGGGGGTCTTGATCGCTCTTGTTCTGGCCGGATTGGCAGCGGCAGGGATAGCTTATCTGATCGGCTTGCCGGTATTGCGGCTGAAAAGCGACTATCTGGCTATCGCTACCCTGGGCTTTGCCGAAATCATCCGGGCTATTTTCCAGTGGGGCAAACTGGGCCCGGTGACCAACGGCTCCAACCCTCTCAAGAGCTATGTGCGGCTTAAGGCCTTTGAGCTCAATTTCGGTAATCTGACCATCTCCTTGTCTACCTTTGTTTTGATCCTGCTGGCTATGCTCTGTATTGGGATGATCGTACTCTTGGTCAATTCTTCTTATGGCCGGGCCTTTAAGGCTATCCGCGAGGATGAGATCGCTGCCGAAGCTATGGGGATCAATCTATACCGCCATAAGCAGCTGGCCTTTTGTATCAGTTCTTTTTTCGCCGGGGTGGGCGGGGCCATGCTAGCTATGTTTGCCAATACGGTGCAGGCCAACAACTTCAAAGCTGTTATGACTTATGAGATCCTCTTGATCGTGGTATTGGGCGGAATCGGCTCAATTTCCGGCAGCTGTATTGCGGCTGTACTCTTCATTTTTGCCTCGGAATGGTGGCTGAGAGGTTTGGATTCCGGTACTTTTTTAGGGATCAATGCTCCTTTGATTTTCCGCAACGGTTTTCGTTTGGTAATTTTTTCCTTAATTATCATGGCTGTGGTTCTCTTTTTCCGCAAGGGTATTATGGGAGACAAGGAACTGCCCTACCATATAGCGCGCTTAAAAGAACGGATAAAAGCCCGGCATAGTACGCGCAAGGCAAAGGCAGGTGAACAAAATGGCTGAAACAGTTCTGCGCCTTGATGATATTACCATGCAATTCGGCGGCGTGGTAGCTGTTGATAATCTGTCTTTGGAAGTAAAAAAAGGGGAAATCGTAGCCTTGATCGGCCCCAACGGGGCAGGCAAAACCACTGCCTTCAATTGCATTACCGGAGTTTATGAGCCCACCAATGGCCGGGTGACTTTAAATGACGAGATCATAGCTGAGAATTATCCCAAAGGGAAAATGAAAGCCCTTTATAAAGGGGAAAATAACGGCCGCTATGCCAAATCGGTCTATTTTACCCCCGATGCCATAACCAAACGGGGCATTGCCCGTACCTTTCAGAATATTCGCCTTTTTAAGGCTCTTACTGTCTTTGAAAATGTGCTGATAGCCAAGCATATGCGGGCCAAACAAAATGTCTTTTCCGCCACCTTCCGCCTTAATGCCAAAGAGGAAAAGCGGATGCAAAAGGAGGCCATGCAATTGCTGGAAGCCCAGAACCTGGCCCATTTAAAAGAAGCAATCGCTTCCAGCCTGCCCTACGGACTGCAAAGACGGCTGGAAATCGCCAGGGCTTTAGCTACCGAGCCCTCCCTTTTGCTTTTGGATGAGCCGGCAGCCGGTATGAATCCTCAGGAAACTCAGGAATTGACCGCTTTTATCCGCCGGATCCGCGAGGAATACCGGCTGACGATTTTTATGATCGAGCATCATATGGATCTGGTAATGAAAATTTCCGAGCGTATTTATGTTATTGATTTCGGCAAACTGATTTCCCAGGGAACTGCCGGGGAGGTTCAAAACGATCAGCGGGTAATTGACGCGTATTTGGGGGTGGCAGACGATGCTGAGAATTGAAGATCTGCGGGTCAATTACGGCGGGATCGAGGCGGTAAAGGGCATCAGCCTAAATGTAGCGGAAAAAAAGATCGTAACCCTGATCGGGGCCAACGGCGCCGGCAAATCCACTACCCTGCGGACTGTCGCCGGCCTGGTGAAATCATCCTCCGGCCGCATTTATTTCCAAAATACAGAAATAACAGCCCTTCCTCCCGACCGGATAGTCTCCCTGGGTATTACCCTGGTACCGGAAGGCCGCCGGGTTTTTCCCGACCTGACCGTACAGGAAAACCTGAAAATCGGCGCTTATTTGCGCAAGGACAATCTGACAAAAGATATTACTTGGGTTTATGACCTCTTCCCCCGCCTAAAAGAGCGCTCCTGGCAAATGGCAGGCACCTTATCAGGCGGCGAACAGCAAATGCTGGCCGTAGGGCGGGCCTTGATGAGCCGTCCCAAGCTGATGATGATGGACGAACCCTCTTTAGGTCTGGCGCCTTTGGTAGTAAAAGGTATTTTTGAGATCATCCGGGAAATCAACCGCCAAGGGGTAACCATTTTACTGATAGAGCAAAATGCTTTTATGGCGCTGCATACAGCGGATACAGCCTATGTGTTGGAAACAGGCCGGATCACCATGGAAGGCAGCGGTAGGGAGCTTTTGAATGATGAGGCAGTTAGGAAGGCTTATTTGGGATAGAAGCCGCTGTCCGGTTGGCGGTTGTATCTTTTTATGAAACGTTCAGCTTTAGTAAAATTATGCGGATTATATTCCGTTTTTTTATTGACATCTGAGTAGAATAGGATTACAATACAGATAATACCGCAAGGAAGGTTGTCTTGTATGCAACGAATTGAACGAAAAGAATATTTGGATTGGCTTATTCGCTGGAAAGAACAGCAAATTATCAAGGTTGTTTCCGGTGTGCGCCGCTCCGGCAAATCTACATTACTGGATATATTTTCCAATTATTTACTGCAAAACGGGGTAGCTGCCAGTCAAATAATTGCCATCAATTTTGAAGATGCGGATTATGAACATCTCTTGAATTATCGCTTTCTTTACGACTATATTAAAGAGCACATTTTAGCGGATAAAATGAACTATATTTTCTTGGATGAAATACAGCATGTCGAGGAATTTGAAAAAGCGGTTGACAGTCTTTTTCTAAGAGATAATTGTGATATATATATCACAGGTTCGAACGCTTATTTTATGTCCGGGGAACTTGCTACATTACTTTCGGGACGGTATGTGGAACTTAGAATACTCCCCTTATCTTTCAAGGAGTTTTGCCTGGGCTTTGATAATGACATGGCAAAATCGGCAATATTTACCCAGTATCTGGCTATTGGTTCATTTCCTTATACTTTAAGGTTTATCCAGCATGAACGCGAAGCGAAAGAGTATTTACGCGATATCTATAATACGGTTTTACTAAAAGATGTAGTAACCCGCTTGAAAATTTCCGATGTAACAAGCCTTGAAAGCGTTGCTAAGTTTTTGTTTCATAACATAGGAAGCAAGATTTCACCGACTAAAATTGCCAACACTTTAAAATCTGCCGGCAAAGGAATTGACCAAAAAACCGTGGATAAATATATCCGCGGTCTTTGTGACAGCTTGATGTTTTATGAGGCGGCGAGATATAATATCAAAGGAAAGGGTTTTCTTTCTACTCAAAGCAAATTTTACTGTGTAGATATAGCACTACGAAATTTGCTTGTACGCGGCAAGGATAGCGATATTGGACACATCCTGGAAAATATTGTGTTTTTGGAATTAAAGCGCCGTGGATATGACGTCTATGTGGGGCAGCTTGATGATACCGAAGTGGATTTTATTGCCATGAACCCTGACGGTATCCTCTACTATCAAGTATCGGCAACCGCATTAGAAGAAAGCATTCTAAACCGGGAACTGACCCCCCTAAGAAAAATCTCCGACAATTACCCCAAATACCTGCTTACACTTGATGAAATATTTAAAACAGCGGATTATGATGGGATAAAAAAGATAAATATTCTTGATTGGCTATTGGATAGCTGGAAATAAAATCAAAAGGGGCGGTGTTTTTGATGGTTGAATCAAAAGAGAGTAAAAAAAATCAAGATCCATTGGACTTCGTTAAAGCATTAGATCAGGCAACAGCAATTAGAATTTTACTGCAGCTGTGCCAGGAAAAAGCCATAGCAGAACAAATAATTGATATGGCGAAAGTTACTTTATCTGAAGTTAGCGCTCAAGAAATAGCAGAAGAAGTCTTTGAAAGCCTCAACTCCATACTTGTCGAAGATTTATGGGACAATTCCGGAAAAACACGGTACGGTTATGAGGATCCGGCAGATGTTGCCTTTGAGATGATTGAAACCGAGGCAGATGAATATGTTCAGGAAATGCTGAAATACAGACAACTTGGAATGAAGCGTGAAGAAAAAGCGTACTGTCAAGGTATCCTGGAGGGGATCCTGAAATATGGCAACGAGGGAACAAATGACTTTCACGATTGGGCTCCCGACGACCCCTATACAATTGCAGATAACATCTTTCAGGAATGGAAAACACATAACACCGAAGAAGATATCAAAGATATCCAGGCAATATATACCAGCTATTTTGGGTAGTAGTTGTAAAAAAAGATATTGAGTATTACAGAGCGACGCATAGTAAAGCAAAAATACATTTTAATATCAACGGCATGAATGTAAAGGATGCCGGTGAGGCACTTGCTGCATGCATCATAGAATATGCTAAAGCGGGCTTTGCCTGCAAGAGGCCAGAAGTCAGAGGACAGAGTGTGTAGAAAAGCGCGACATTGTGCATTAGCTGTGACTTTGCACAGCAAAGGCCAGCTAGGCAAAAGACGCTTTTCATTTATTAAATTCTTGTTTTTTATTGACA
>WRHF01000167.1 GCA_009783415.1 Clostridiales bacterium | reverse complement strand
TCCGCGATTTACCTGATGGGCAATAAATGCAGCCGGCGTGGCGTGAGTAACCTCACAGGAAACTACAATTCCTGTTGCAAGTCCGTTATTTTCAGCAATTTCGAGAATTGAGTTTACCGCCACCGAGTCGGGACTCATTCCAATCATATAGTTTTTGGTTTTTATGCCGCAAGCAAGGGCAGTGCCGCCGGCTCCCGAATCGGTAGTAAAATTATTGGCGGAATAAGTTTTCAGCAAGCCGATATACCGGCAACGTTCCAGATTAAGTTTGTTTTCGTTGGCAATCATTGCAGTATAAATCTGGGCTAAACCCATACCATCGCCAATCATAAAAATCACATTTTTAGGACTTTCGCTGTCCGAATTTCTGCAGCAGGCATTTCCGTTGCACGATGCAAACAATACCGCTGCTACTACCAAATAAATAAGTTTTTTCATAAAATTAAATCCTTTCTTATTTAGTTTTGTCTTTCTTTAATTCTACAAGATATTTAGCTATGTAATAAAAAAACACACATCACCTCCTACCAGTTAATAGGGTTACAACTCAGGATTTTGTTAATATATGGGTTTATATGCTTATAATACTATAATAATATCCTAATGTTGTCAATAGTAAGAAGCTTATCTTCAGGGAAATCGCATGGGTCTAATTTGTTTTAAAATTCTTTTCCGGTTTATCTGATAAATTGAGGACGATGCCTGCATTGTCCTCAATTTATTTTGTGCCAACTTCATTTTTGATAAATATAAATACAAACCTTGAATTATAGCACTAGTTTGGTTAATTCTGGTAATTTTCAAAAAGAGGTTTTTATTGCTTATTAGCGAAAAATGTTAAATTATCCTATTATAGGAAAGGAATGGGTGCTTTCATGTCAACAGAGTTGTTTGAGTCCAAATTGGAGGTGATAAAACTAGAAAACGGTTGCCAGTCAAAGCAAAAAAAATTAATTGGAGGGATTAATATGAAATCAAAAAAAAGCAAACTTTTGGCGCTGGTTATTGCAGCAGCGCTTGCCTTGACCCTGATACCGGCAATAACACTTACCGCATCCACGGAAGATGAATACGGCACCCAGCGCGATTATGTCGTTTCCCTGATCCAGTCCGCCGGGATGAAGGATGCCCTGCTTGGCACTAATGCCGACCGTGATGCTCTGGCTAAAAGCCTGGGCTTTCTGGATAATTGGGATTATGACCCGGCAGCCGGTGTGACTGCTCAAATCGCGGCAAAAATGGACGCCGCTATGGCTGATGCCTATAGCGGACTTAGCAATGCCTTGAGCAAAAAACCTCTGGAGCCTTATTTTGTCAACGGCATGGCTCAGCCCATCTTTTATTATGGCAACTCTATCTATAGCGATACCACAAAAGAGGGAGTCGTCCGTTTTGTCGTTTATGTTGAATCCGACCTGGATACAGATGGCGATGGCAAGCTCGACCTGGTAAAGGCTGTGGTGCAGCTGCCCAGGGCGGCCCTGGAAGGGGCCAAGTTCTCTACCATCTATGAGGCCCGCCCTTACATAGAAGGTACTAACGGACAGACAATTGCCGCTGCCGTGCAAACTGCAGGAAATAATTTCCTGAATGCCAACCCCGGCTTCGGCCACAAAGACCTCTATCAAACACCCGCTCCCCGCATCCCTGCCGGCGAAACAACCACCGATGCGATGGCGGAGGGCGCCAATTATAGAGATTGGTATTACCGTTACAGCGGCGGAAGTTCCAGCGCCACCATAACAAACGGCAACGGTACCAATGAGACAGAGTACGAAGATTTGAACTGGTACGATTATTATCTGGTTCGCGGTTATGCCGTTGTTTTGAGCGCCGGTATCGGTTCTGCCGGTTCCGAAGGCTTTTCCACCTGCGGATCCGATGTGGAAATCAATGGATTCAAAGCTGTTATCGAATGGCTGACCGGTGACCGCATAGCCTACAGTGACAAAACCGGCAATATCGAAATCAAGGCCGACTGGTCCAACGGTAATGTAGGGATGACAGGCCGCTCCTATGCCGGCACCACCCAATTCGGCTTGGCTACTACCGGAGTTAAGGGCCTCAAAACCATAGTTCCCGTCGCCGGTATTGCCAGCTGGTACGAATATACCAACGGCCAAGGCGTGGCTACCAGCATACCCTATACCACCGGCTTGGCTTGGCATTGCAACAGCCGTTTGGCTTCTGCGACCTGGAGTTCCGTCTATGACAGATATGCGGGCTATTCCCAGCTGATGCGGCAGGAGGAAAATGCTCTTGTCGGGGATTATGGTCCCCATTGGGCTCGCCGCGACTATACAGTCGATAACTGGTACAAAGACTGGGGCCCTGCAAAGATCCAAACCCCGATCCTGATAGTACACGGCGCCAATGATGACAATGTCCGCCCCAAGCAATCTGTAATGATGTATGAAGCGGCTAAAAAGGCCGGCGTGGACGTGAAATGGATGTGGCATCAGGGCCATCATATGACCCCCACCTTCCCGCGGGGAAATCCCAATGCTACAGATACCAACCGGCCCTACTCCATGTATTGCGGCGATTACCTCTATGATGAATGGCTCAATATGTGGTTCAGCCACCACCTCTATGGCCTTGATAACGAGATCTTGGAGCTTCTGCCCGGAGTTCTGGCCCAAGACAACGCCAGCGCCCGGTGGGTGGAATATGACTCTTGGGATAGCCCCGATAATCTCGTCTTTACTAATAATGAGCGGGTCAGCAGCCCGGCAATGATACCTTTTTCCGGACGTATATATGAAGAACCTGAAGATTACAGCGAAGAGTTTCCGATTCCGGACTATGATGGGGCAGGTGGAAACAATACGGCCCCTGCAGGGGAAACAATAATAGCATATACCGGCGCTGAAGAAAGTTATACCACTATCAACAGCGCAAACGGAAGCAGCAGCTGGCAAAACTTCCTCAATGCTCCTACCGCGGGCAGCACCCTCTATTCCCTGGTTCTTCCGGAGGATATTACCGTTAAGGGAGTTGTTCAAATCAATATGAGGGCTGCTATCAGCTCCCTGGGCAGCAGCGCAAATGAGCCTTTAAGAGTCCATGCCAAACTTGTGGAGGTTGCGGCATCAGGCAGGACCCTCCGCTATTTCGGCGGCAACGCTATGGGTTCCAGCATTGGCGTTACCAGGGTCACAGGCGAAATCTCCTGGCAGGGCGGGGGCATAACCAGTCACAATCTGGTCACCTTCAATCAGGCGGCTACCGGTACATATAGAGAAATCGGCAAAGGCTGGCTGGATCTGTGCAATCCCCAGTCCGGTTTTGAAAGCTACAAAGCCAGCCGTGACGATCGGATTATTGCCAGAGATAATATAGACGTATTCCATGATTATACCCTCTATTTGCAACCGGCTGTACACAGCGCCAAGGAAGGCAACAGGCTTGCCCTGATCATCACCACCGGCGGGGCCAGCCCGGCCGCTTATACCGGCAACAGCGCCTTTACCTTTACCATTGATAATGAAGCAACCAATGCTGTTATTCCTGTGGAGCTGGCCAGACCCCAAGAGCCTGTCACGATCCAAGTTGCTGATGTTTGGGGCAAGCCCGGCGGAACCGTTGATGTGACCTACAAGATCAGCGGCAACGAATTCGGCTTTTCCACTTTAGATCTGCTGCTACCCTATATCAGCAGCATCTATACCCCACTTGCCGTCAAACCCGCCGGCGATTTAAATACCCCCTTCTTTGTAGTCAATCCCAATTACAAAACCGACCTGATGCGGATCGCCTTTGCCGCCGGGGAGAATCTCAGCGGCGACGGCCTCCTCTTCACCGTAACCTACCAAATGGCCGCCGCCCTACCCCCGACCGGGGATCATCTCTTGGATGTAGAAGTAGTAAAAATTCAGTATGCCGCCTTCACGGACGCCATGTTTGATGTGGATGTAAAAATCATCCCGGGAACCTTGGTCCTTGGCTTATTGGGTGATATCAACGGAGACGGGGTAATAACGCCTGAAGATGCCATGATCTTGCTGCAAATGTTTGTAGGCCTGATCCCCTGGACTCCCAGAGCACTGCTTTTGGGTGATATTAATGGTGACGGTTGGGTAGACACCACTGATGCTGCCCTTCTTCTTCGCATGGTTGTAGGTGGATAAATTGAAAAAGGATAAAGGAAAATTATTAACTGCAGTTACCAGTTACCAGATATGTAGTCCCTTTTGAGGAAATACCCCGAAAGGTCGGGGGCTTTGCCTCCTTTTCAAAGGGGGTGCCCCGAAGGGGCGGGGGTTTGCCTAGAAAGCAGTAGCAAAACTCCTCACCACACGCCCCATAGATTCCGGCAGCCCACTACCAGAAAGCTCAAAACCCCTCTCGCAAGGGGTTTTGAGCTGATTATCCAGAGTTTTTACATAATTTACCATTTACCTTGAACTGCTCATAACTACTTGGCCAGATATGTGAATAAAAATTTAGGAGGGAATAGTATGACAAAGAAATTAACCATACTTCTATTTTTCGCTCTGATCCTGATAATGGGAAGCAGCGCCCTGGCTTTGACTACCACCGGGGACGGGGATATTGCCCGGCGTTTTATTGTGGATGACCGGCATCATGGCGAGTATTGCACGGAGGATGCCCAAACCGTGAGAGAATTCGGATCCGGTACTGCTTATGGTCCGATCATGACCAATGGTGTTATCGATCCTCTTTTTGCCAAGGGCGGTTTTCTCTTCGGCCCTACGGATAAGGCTAAGATGAAAGTCTATGCTATTGCCGTGGATTTCCCCGACTGTGCGGGGGATATGCAAATCACCCATGGCAGGCACAGGAATGTAGTTAAAGTCAATAATTACGGCGGTTCGGTTTTCGACTTTTCCGACCCCCAGATCCATTTTGATTACCTTTTCGGCGGTTCGGAAGCCTTGAAGCAGAACAATAAGTTCGAGTGGAAAGGCACTCTTGCCAATGAATTCAAAGGTATCAAGCGGATCATCGAAGAGCAGGCCATCGGCAGGTTGGATTTGGATGTGGAATTGCTCAATGAAAGATATGCGGCAAAGATGGGCATTGACACAACGGTCGAACGAACTCCCTGGTTCCATCTGGATGAGCCTATATTCGGCTATTCCACCGCAGGCCCCGCCGACTGTGAGGATTACCATCAGTTTGTCAGGCTGTTTCAGGCTGCTATGAACGTAGCTTCCCGGGAATTAAAGGCGGCAGGTCTCGACGACAGTCTTGAGGGTGAAGGCGCCAACTTTGAAGACATCGGATTTATTTATGTCCTCACCCCCTTCAACGCCTTTGGCTATCGCCTGGGATTCCAGGGCGGCGGCGGGATCATGGCGGCATATTCCGTTAATGAACAGGCGCTTTCTTTGCGCGACAGCGAATACCGTCATGTGCCGGGCGCTTTGACTCCGGGCGGCCGCATGGTCGGCTCCGGCTCCTTCGGGATGAAAGGGCCATTCAATATGGCCACTACCAACCCGCTCAGCAGCGCCGTCAGCACCCAGTTGCATGAGTTTACCCATGGCTTGGGCTTCTTTGACGATTATGCCTATGGCTATATGGGCGATGAAAATAATAAATATTTTGTTTCCAATATCGGCGAATCACCCCATAGCGGCGTCAACAGATGGGGTACTATGGATATGTACAATGACATGCGTACTGTAACTCCCGACCCTCCCATTTGGCGTAAATACCGGATGGGCTGGATATATGACGATGAGATCGCGGTAGTAGTGCCCGGCGGTGAGCCCCAAACGATCTATCTGCGGGCCTCCGGCAGCTATGACGGCGACGGCGGCAGCTATATTGACGACCCCTCGATCAAGACCAGAATGATTTTGATCCCCAAGGAATACCGCACCCGGGATACTTTCGGCCTGGAATGGACCAATCTTTGGAATCCTCACGGAGAACACTATGACTGGTATGAATGGTTCGTCAATCTTTGGGTGGGCGGAGAAAGCAATGCCATCAAATCCTTCCCCACCTTCTATACCCTGGAATCCCGCAAAGCCCTGGGCGCCGACGGCAAACCCCTGGGCCATTACAGCGGGATCCCCGAGAGCAGAAATGGGGTGGTGGTAAGCTATATCGCCAACCCCACCTGGGAAACTGGCCACGGCGCCGGCGGTCTTAAAGTTATGAGCGGGGATTACGGCTTAAATGCCAGTCCCGGCAGAACCAATTCCTG
>WRHF01000166.1 GCA_009783415.1 Clostridiales bacterium | reverse complement strand
AAATAGTATTTCTATTAACAATCAAATAAAAGCGCTGATGGTCAAAATGACCATCAGCAAAAATCAATAAAAAGTAAGGAGCAAGCATCATGAAAAAAACTATTTGGTCAAAAATCTCAAGCGCATTTTTAATCCTATCAATGGTTTTGGGCATGCTGCCGGTGACAAGTTTCCCTGCAGCAGCGGAAGCAATTAGACAAGCAGGATCCCACTATGCAATACCTGACCTTGACCCGGTAATTGAGGAAAAAACGCCGGAGATGGCAGCGGTTGTTGCTTTTGCAGAGGGCTTGACCCCGGGCTATGGCAGTAATTGCAAGTTTCTGGCGCCGATTGAGGATCCGGATCCTGATGCTATCAAAATTTACACGGCTGAGGATTTAGATAATGTGCGAAATGATCTCAGCAGCAGCTATGTATTGATGAACGATATTGATTTGGCTGATTTTAGCGGTGGGCAATGGGTACCTATTGGGGATAATTCTACAGGCAATGATAGCTCAAGGTTTACCGGTAGTTTCGATGGCCAAGGGCATGTAATCAGGAACCTCACTATTACTGGCGATACACTCCAATATGCAGGGTTATTCGGCTATGTCAATGGGGCAATTCTTGAAAACATGGGGCTGGAGGAAACCTATATAAATGTATATAGTTCCTCCTCCTATGCAGTGGGAATCTGTGGCTGTACCACTGGCTCTGGCACTATCAGCAACTGTTATAACACAGGGGATATATCTGCTACCTCCTTCTCCTCCTTCTCCTATGTAGGGGGGATCTATGGCTATGTCGCTGGCTCTGGCTCTGGCACTATCAGCAACTGTTATAACGCAGGGGATATATCTGCTACCTCCTCCGCCTCTTCCTCCCCCTCCTCCTCCCAGGCAGGGGGAATCTGTAGCAATAACAATGGCTCTGTCATTATCAGCAACAGTTATAACACAGGGGATATATCTGCTACCTCCTCCTCCTCCTCCTCCTCCTCCATTGCAGGGGGAATCTGTGGTTTTACCACTGGCTCTGGCTCTGTCACTATCAGCAACAGTTATAACACAGGGGATATATCTGCTACCTCCTCCTCCTCCTCCTCCTTCTCCTATGCAGGGGGGATCTATGGTTATAGCGTTGGCTCTGCCTTCATTATCAGCAAATGTATTACTTTTGCCGAACGTATATATGCAGAAAATACCGTCAATCCAGCTAATATACATAGCTATTTAGTTGGCTATGGTGGAACAAAAACAAATAACCTGGCTCTTGAGGGGGTTATTGACGGTGATCCTTTTGATGATGCGACCAGACGAATTTCTACGGTCGAGGCTAAAGATCAAGCCACCTATGAAGAGGAATTGGGCTGGGATTTTGAGGATGTTTGGCAGATGGTTGAAGGTTATGATTATCCGCAATTGAGAGGATTGCCATCTGCCGAGCTTTCCACTGATGCGACTCTGGCCAGTTTATCAATCTTGGATTCTGACGAAAGCATGCTATTTCCAGAATTTAACATAAACGTAACCAGTCACACCACTGTTGTTCCCTATGGCATTGATAAGGTGATCATTGCGGCAGAGGCCAATCATCCGGGCGCCAGTATTTCCGGTACAGGTGAACAAAAACTATCTGAGGTGGGTGAGTATAGATTTGAGGTGAAAGTGACCGCCGAAGATGGTGATACGGTTAAAATCTATACTATAACAATCACCCGGCAAGAAGAGGTACCAATCGACCTAAGTAAATTCCTAGCGCCTATTGAGCCTCCGGATCCCAGCGCAAAAAAAATCTACACTGCCCAGCAGTTGCATAATGTGCGCAACGACCTAAATAGTAGCTATATGTTGATGAATGATATTGATTTGGCCGATTGGGGCGAATGGGAACCAATAGGGAATAACTCTACAGACGATGATATCTCAAAGTTTATCGGGATTTTTGATGGACAGGGATATGCAATCAAAAACCTCAGTATAGCAGGAGATACATATCAATACACAGGACTGTTTGGTTGTATTAATAGTGCTGAGATAAAAAATGTGGGCTTGGAAGATACCAATATAAATGTTTTTTCTGGTGTTGTTGGGGGGATCTGCGGCTATAGCTATAGCAGCACTATCAACAACTGTTATAACACCGGGGGAATATCAGCTTCCTCCTATTCTAGCTCTGCCGGAGGGATCTGTGGCTTTAGATCTGGCTCTATCTCTAATTGCTATAACACTGGGGATATTTTTTTCTCCTCTACCGAATACTATTCCTGTGCTGGGGGGATATGCGGTGATGGTTTTGGCTCTATCTCTAATTGCTATAACACTGGTAATATTTCCTCCTCCTCAAATGCTGGTGGGATCTGCGGTGATTGCTCTGAGTCAATATCTAGCTCTATCTCAAATTGCTATAATACTGGATATATTTCCTCCTTCTCCTCTTTCTTCTACTCCCTTGCTGGGGGGATCTGCTGTATTAGCTCTGCCCCAATCTCTAATTGCTATAACACAGGGGACATTTCCTCTTCCTCCAGTTACTATTCAGCCTCCTATGCTGGAGGGATCTGCTGTTTTAGCTCTGGCTCAATCTCTAATTGCTATAACACAGGGGATATTTCCTCCTATGATTACTTAGACTCCTATGCTGGTGGGGTTTGTGGTGATATCAATAGTCCTGGAACTATCAGCAACTGTGTTACTCTCTCCAAGCTGATATATGCTGAGGCTTCAACCTCAGCTAATGCCCACAGCTATTTAATCAGCTCTGGTGAGATCAAAAAAGATAACCTGGCACTTGAAGGGGATGTTGACGGTAGTCCTATCAACGATGCAAACGGCTTTATAACCCAGGTACAAGCGGAAGATCAATTTACCTATGAGATAGGCCTGGATTGGGACTTTGTTGATGTTTGGCAGATGGTTCCGGGTTATAAATATCCTCAACTGCGGGGTATGCCTCCTGCCGGCCCGGGTGCTGATATAAAGTATACCGTAACTTTCGAAGCTGGAGATCATGGCACAATGGATCCGACCCTTGTCATTGAGAAGGTCGGTTATGATGAAACAGTAACTATTCTGCCAAGTATAAAGGAGAATACAGGCCATATATTTGCCGGTTGGGAATCCAGCCTTGGCGGTATTTATGATTCAGATGCGGTTGGCTTATATCGGGTGCGTGCTGATGTTACATTTACCGCCCGCTATGCAGATGCCGAAAAAGCCACGGTCATTTTTGATTACAATGGCGGAAAAGATCTTGAGGGGAATAGTTTTTTGATCAGTAGCGGTTTTTCCGGTGCTGCCTACGAAACACCGGTAGTCACAAAAGAAGGATATGACTTTGCCGGCTGGGATCCTTCGCCGAGCCTCAAGTATGGCGAAAAGGGAATTTCCGAAAGGCTTACTGCCAAATGGGATGCCAAATCATATATTGTCTCATTCAAGGCGGGCGAACATGGGAAATTAGATCCGTCTGATCGTCAGGAAATCGTCAAGTATGGCAAAAAAATAACCCTCATCCCCAGTGTTGAGGCCAATACCGGTTTTACTTTTATTGGCTGGGAATGCAGTGAAAGCCATGAGTTTTATCGGAATAGCCGGCTCAAGAACCTTCCTATCACGGCAAATACTACATTTATCGCTCTCTATGCGGAAGCTGATAAGTCTACTGTTGTCTTTGATTACAATGGCGGCATGGATAATGAAGGAAGACACTTCGTGATCATCAACGGAAAGCCCGGCGATGAATACATAGCGCCAAAACCTACAATGGTTGGGCATACCCTCAACAGCACTAATAATTGGCTGCCCTGCCTGGTTGATTGCACTTTTACTGAAGGAGCCGATCCTATCTATTACTTTGCCCAATGGGAAGTGAATAGGTATACGGCGACCTTTTTGGATGATGATGGTAGTACGCTACTAGGTCAAGTCAAAGAAATAGCCTACGGAACGACAGTCGCGGCAGGAAACGGTGGTATTCCGGATGATCCCACAAAGGTCGGATACAGATTCGATGGCTGGGACGACGGTTTAGTTACTTCCAGCGATGTTTCGAAATATCTCGTGACGGAGCATGTGACTTTTACGGCTAAATATGTTGAAATAGTTGATGCTATAGTCATCTTTGATTACAATGGCGGCAGGGATGATGAGGGAAATAGCTCCAAAACTCTCCAAGGCAAGCCCGGTGATACCTATGACCTGCCTGTACCAGCTAGGGATGGCTATATTCTCAACACCCCTATCAGCTGGCAATCGGAATTATCTGAAGAACCCAGCCGCGTTTTTGGCGAGGCAGGAAGTTCCATCATCTACTACGCCCAGTGGAAGGTAAATAGATACACGGCGACCTTTAAGGATGAGGACGGCAGTATAAAAGGTGAAGTCACAGGTATAGCCTATAGAACAACAGTTGCAGATGGAGTTGAAAGTATTCCGGATGACCCGGCGAAGAGCGGATTTGTCTTCCTCGGTTGGAATGACGGTGCAGGTACCTATAGCGACGTTTTGGTATATGTCGTGACTGGTGATGTGACCTTTACAGCTCAATACCGGGCTGAGGGGGGTGGCGGAGGTGGTGGCGGTGGTGACCAACCCAAAACTGCTACCCTGACCGTGAGGGCAATCGACAAAGTCAGTGGTGCAGTGATTCCACCTGTCATTACTACCACAGTTCTGGTCGGGGAAAAGGAAAAGATTAACGCACCGCAAATTCCCGACTATGATTTGGCTGAGGATTGCCAGCCTACTCAGGAGGTTACGATCGTAGCAGGTAATAATACAGTCAACTTTTTCTACAATAAAAAAGCCGGGCTGATTGGGCCGGATGGATCCACTGTGAGCGATAAGATCAAAGAAGTACTGGAAACCCAGGAGCATATCAGTTATATCAACGGCTATCCCGATGGCTCGGTCAAGCCGGACAACAATATTACTCGAGCCGAAGTTGCCATCATATTCTGGCGGTTATTGAAGAGCCTGGAAAAGAATGATCCTGTAACCGCTGCCTTAAGCGATATCAAAGGCGACGAATCGTATGCCCAGGCAGTGAAATATCTGGCCAAGATGGGTATTTTGCTGGGTTATGAGGATGGCAGCTTCCGGCCTTCCCGGGGGATCACCCGGGCCGAGTTTGTGGCCATTTCCTGCCGTTTTGATGATTTAGAAAACAGCAATAGCAATCCTTTTACAGATCTGACCGGGAGCCATTGGGCCTATTCCTACATAATTTCAGCTTATGTGAAAGGTTGGATCAGCGGTTATCCGGATGGGGAATTTAAGCCGCAAAACGGGATCAGCCGGGCTGAAGTTGTTAAGATTGTCAATTGTATGCTGGGGCGGGGGATCAAGCTAGCCGATTTGCCGGCAGATTTGCCAAGCTACGCGGATCTTGCAAGCTCACATTGGGCCTATTGTGAAATTATGGAATCTACCGTATCTCATGAGTTTGAACGCCAAGAGGATGGCTGGGAGATTTGGAAATGACAAAGAAATGGCGTGATCTCTTTGAAGCGCTTAATTTTAACCCACTGGAATTCTCGTTATACTAGCCCGGAATTCAGGTTAAAAAACACCCACTGCAGTGAGCAGTCGTTCCGCTCTCATTCTATTTCGTCCGGAGGAAGTACGCCAAAAAGTATTGTAATATAATCCCGCCGCCCGTAAAGGACGCGGATAATATATACATTATTTCCGTCTATGCGATAAAATGCTAAATAGCTTGCACAAACAAGAAAACGGTAATCCGTTACAATGTTAACAATGGAAGATAACGGCGCCCCCATTTCCGGGAATTGTTCTAATTTCCTTATTTTCTTTGTGATTTTGGCAACAGTATTTTCCGCCGCGATAGGACTTTCAAGATGCCCGGAAATATATTCTTTTATTTTAGCTAGGTCATCTTCCGCTTCGGGTGTATATTTAATATTGCTCATTTCGTAATCCCCAATCGGGCTTCCACTTCGTCTGCTGTCCGCCAGCCTTTCTCTTTCGCGCTCTGTTCTCCTTTGGACAATTCAGCCATTAATTTTATAGTTGCCTGTGTTTTTTCATATTCGCGCATATCCAAAACAGCATACCTTCCGCGCCCATTTTTTGTGAGAAATACAGGCTGCCCAATATCTACATCCTGTAACACCGCGTTGTAGTTTCTCAGATCTGATACCGGTTTAATGTTTGGCATATAATCATCTCCTTTTATAATAATATTACCATAAATATTCAGAAAATGCAACATAAAATTAAGTAATTTTTTAAGAAAAATTATACTACTAGGGGATGGAAAAAGAAAAGTATTTTCCA